>WRJS01000024.1 GCA_009778475.1 Kiritimatiellota bacterium
GCGTGAAGTCCCCCGGCATGTTGACGAAGGGGTCGAGCGTCAGCAGCCGCCCCGTGTCGGGCACGATGGGCACGAGCCAGCCGCCGGGCAGCTGGCAGAGGCTGCGGAAGACGTTGCCGGTGCCGCCGTGGGCCCCGGTCAGGTTCATGTCCGCGATGAGGTTGCCGCCGATCAGCGTGAAGGCGTTGGTCTGCGCCTCCGTCCCGCCCCCCTGCGTCCACTCGACGACGAGGTGCGCGTCCCACGGCGCGGCGCTCGCGGGCGCGCCGGGGGCGGCGAGCACGTAGATCATCTCCCCCGCGCCGACGGGGGCCCCGGCGGCGAGGGCGTGGTACGCGCCGCTGGCGTCCCTGCGCCTCGGGGCGAGGCGGCTGTCGCAGGAGGTCATCACGGCGGGGGTGCTGTGGTGCGCGGCGTGCGCGGGGCAGGGGCAGCACGCGCCGCCGCCGGGCCCGCCGTGCGGGGGGAAGGCGATCTCGCCCCAGCGGAACTCGCGGTAGCGCGGGAGCGCGCCGCGCTCCACGAAGGTGGCGAACGGCTCGGCCCCCCCCGCGCCGCCGCCGGGCTCGGGCGGCGGCTCATGGGCGTGCGGGCAGGTGTGGCAGCCGGTCCACCAGACCCCGCAGCGGGCGCAGTACCCCTCCGTCGCGCCGGTCTCGGGCGGGGCGTTGGTGGAGGGCCCGGGGCGCGCGCAGTACCACACGGGGCAGCTGTTGGAGACGGCCGCGGGCCAGCCGCCGGGCGTGAACGCCACGGTGGCCGTGGAGGGCCAGTTGGTCTCCCAGCCCGCGCTCCTCGGCAGCAGGGCGGGGTTGTTCGTGACGCGCAGGTCCCCGTAGGCCCACACGAACTCACCCTCGAACGCGGGCGTGACCTCCGCCTCGGCGGGGTGGGCGTCCGGCGAGTGGAAGCAGACGTGGCCCTGCGGTATGGTGACCCTCGGGACGCCCGCAAGCCCCCACAGCCCCGGGATCCAGTATTCCGCCTCCCAGAAGAACGGCGGGCCCTCGGGCGGGCCGCCGCCGCCGCGCGTCGGGGGGGACTGCTGGATGAGCACGCAGGGGTCGTCGGAGGTGATGGTCAGGTCCAGCCCGCCGAGCGCCCAGCCGGGGGTGACGGTGATTGTGCCGCTGCCGTCGCGGGGCAGCCACACGTCCCATGACCCCGCCTCGCGCAGGAGCACGCGCCGCGCGGAGGGCCCGTCGCCGAAACGCAGCACCGCGCCGGGGTGCGCCACCGCAGTGCCCAGCGTGACCGTCACCATGTGCCAGTCGTACGACCCGTCCGCGTGCGGCTGCGGGAAATCGTTCCCGTCGTTCGGGTCCGTGCCGAACAGGTGGATCTCCATCCAGTCCGGCCAGCCGTCGTTGTCGCTGTCGAGCGTGAGGTCGCACGTGAGCGGGAGCTTGTTGATGATCTTGAAAAGCCGGTCCGGATCCCCGCCCGCGTACGGCAGGAACAGGTTATCGTCATCCCCGTTGACCGCGCCGTCGAGGTCATGATCAGGGTCGAAGGGAGATATCCCGAGCATGGCGGCGTCCCCGTTGAGGACGCCGTCGTCATTCCAGTCCTCGTCCGGCGGGATGTACGCCTCCACGGGGATGCCCCAGATGCGTTTTTTCGCGTCGCTGATGCCGTCGCCCGAGCTTGACCGCTGGCTCGCGACCGAAAAAAAAGCTTTGCTCCCGTCCCACCCCGGCAGGCAGGCGAGGTCCGCGAACGTCACGGTAATCGTGCAGTTCGTGTAATCGTGCGCACCGGTGTGCGGCGGGCGGACCGTCCCGACGAGCTTCCACCCCGGCCCCGGCCGCGTCAGCTTGGCGGACGCGAAAATGTCGAACGCCCGCCCCGTGCCGTCCAGGTAGGCGGCGAGCCACGCCACGTCCAGGAGGAAACCGCCAACCCACGGGCGGATGGCCGTGATCATGACGGGGTTCTCTTCGGAGAGCTCCACGCCCCCGCGCAACGGCGCCGCGCCGCCACGCCACGCGCCCGGCGGCGCGAAAACGGCATCGCGCCAGACCGACCCCGGCAGCACATGCCAGTGATACAGGGCCGCCAGCCAGACGGCCTTCTGGTAGTCCAGCAGCGCGAGCTCCGCCGCCGCCTCCTCCAGATGCTCAGGCGAGTGGATGCCGCCGGCCGCGTAACCGAAGAACACCGCCTCGGCCGCCGCGTTGCCCTGCTGCTGGCCCTGCGCCGCCAGCGGCAGCGCCAGCAGCGGCAGCAGCGCGGCCGCCAGCGCGGCCACGCCGGGAGCCCTTCCGGGAGCGCATTTGCCGGGAGCGCAGGGCTTCTGCCCTGCCAAATGATAGATGCAGGGCGGAAGCCCTGCGCTCCCGGCGTTGCAGGGCGGAAGCCCTGCGCTCCCGGCAAACCTCGCGCTCCCGGCAAACAACCGATATACGTTCTTACGCATTGAGACCATTGTAGCAGGGAACGCCCCCGCGCGCAACCACAACTTCGACCTCATTTCCATACTCCCTCCCTTTCCTTTCATCCCGCCCCTCGGCGGCGTCGCCCCGACAAAAAAGACTCCCAATTAAATCGAGAGTCGGGAAGGTCACAATTCACAACGATATGAATCCGTCACTTTCGGGCTCCGGTCGGGAGACCTTTTGTATGATAACGGTTTCCCGACCTGCATCGGGACTTTGCTAGCCAATCGTTGCGGGCTGTGACACCCTACTCTCTAACCATGTCCACCTGCCCCTATCTCTAGGGACGCGCAACAGGATACACCAAACCCCCGCCCCGCGCAAGCCCGGAATGAGGGCCGCCGCAAAAAAAAACGGGCGGCGGGGGCGGCGGGGGGAGGGGCGCGAGGCGGCCGCCTTGCAATATTAGCAACGATGCAGGGCGGAAGCCCTGCGCTCCCGGCAAGCCTTGCGTTCACGGCATGGTGCTCCCGGCATTGGGCTGTCTATCATCAAAAGGATGCAAGGCTTGACTTCATGTGCGGGTTTGTGTATAGTATCACATTTTGAAAGAGGTCACAGCATGGCGATGAATTTCTCAATGGATATGCGGTTGCTCGGCGATGTGCCTGAAATCAATGGGTTATCCCTCCAAACCGGGGACATCCACCGCAATTTCAGGCGCCATCTTCGTAATCATGGGATTGACCCAAACCGTTTTCATTTTCACTAACCCACAAGAGATTAAGACGATGAGACTGACCGCAGACCAACTCCGTAGCGCATACCTGAATTTCTTTGAGTCCAAGGGGCACAAGATTATTTCGGGCGCGTCGCTGATTCCTGAGAATGACCCGACGGTGCTGTTCACCACCGCTGGGATGCACCCGCTGGTGCCGTACCTGCTGGGCGAGAAGCACCCGGGCGGGACGCGCTTGACGGACGTGCAGAAGTGCGTCCGCACGGGCGACATCGACGCGGTGGGCGACTCGTGCCACCTGACGTTTTTCGAGATGCTCGGCAACTGGTCACTGGGCGACTATTTCAAGAAGGAGGCGATCGCGTGGTCGTATGAGTTCCTCACGCAGCACCTCGGGTTCGCGCCGGAGCAGTTGAGCGTCACGGTGTTCGAGGGCGAGGGCGACATCCCGCGTGATGACGAGTCCATCGCCATCTGGAAGTCGCTCGGCATCCCCGAGGGGCGCATCTATGCGTTGCCCAAGGAGGACAACTGGTGGGGTCCGGCGGGGACGACGGGTCCGTGCGGTCCTGACACGGAGATGTTCATCGACACGGGCAAGCCCGCCTGTTGCGCGGAGTGCCGCCCCGGCTGCCGCTGCGGCAAGTACGTCGAAATCTGGAACGACGTGTTCATGCAGTACAACAAGACCGCCGAGGGCGCGTACGAGCCGCTGAAGCAGCACAACGTGGACACGGGCATGGGCGTCGAGCGCACCATCTGCATGATGAACGGCTGCGAGACGGTTTACGAGACGGAACTCTTCGCGCCCATCATGGCGGAGATTCGCGCGCTCTCCACGCTCCAGCCCGACCCCGAGACCGCGCTCCGCGCCGCGCGCATCATCGCCGACCACATCCGCACCGCCGTGTTCATCCTCGGCGACCCCAAGGGCGGCGTGAAGCCCGGCAACATCGGCGCGAACTACGTCCTGCGCCGCCTCATCCGCCGCTCCGTGCGCTACGCCAAACTGCTCGGCATCGCGCCCGGCTACACGCGCACGCTGGCGGAGATCATCATCGCCAACTACGCGCACGTCTATCCCGAGCTCGACGCCAACCGCGCCACCGTCATCCACGAACTCACCGCCGAAGAGGAGCGCTTCGAAAAGACCCTCACCGCCGGACAGCGCGAGTTCGACAAAGTCGCCACCGCGCTCAAGCAGCACGGGCAGGCGACGCTCTCGGGGCGCACCGCGTTCAAACTCTACGACACCTTCGGCTTCCCGCTGGAGTTCACCGAAGAGCTCGCCGCCGAGCAAGGACTCGCCGTTGACCGCGCCGGATACGAAGAGGCGTTCAAGAAACATCAGGAAGCCTCCAAGCAGGGCGACGCGACATTCAAAGGCGGACTCGCCGACAACACCGTCGCCACCACGCGCCTGCACACCGCCACGCACCTGCTCCACAAAGCGTTGCAGACCGTCCTCGGCTCCCACGCCCTCCAGAAAGGCTCCAACATCACCCCCGAGCGCCTGCGCTTCGACTTCTCGCACCCCGACAAGATGACGCCCGAGCAGATCAAGCAGGTCGAGGAAATCGTCAACAGCGTCATCCAGCGCAACCTCCCCGTCACGATCGAGACCATGACCATCGAGGACGCGAAAGAGAAAGGCGCCGTCGCCCTCTTCGCCGCGAAATACGGCGAGCAGGTGAAGGTGTACACCATCGGCGACTTCTCCATGGAAGTCTGCGGCGGACCCCACGCCGCCAACACGGGTGAACTCGGCGGCTTCAAAATCCAGAAAGAGGAATCCTCCTCCGCCGGCGTGCGCCGTATCAAGGCGGTGGTGACAGGGGTGAAGGGGTAGGCGCAAGGAACAGGCAGCGCACGATACCCCGCCATGCGTGTTCACGATTCCTGCGATTCGCCGTAAAATACCCTTGCCAATCCGGCCCGCGCCATCTACAATTATCTTTTTGTTTGAAACAGGATTGTACGGGATGGCATTCGGGATTGAAATTCGACTGATACCGGCTGAACCCGACTGGGATCGACTGAACCCGATTCCAGTCGATTTTAATCGATTTCAGTCGGCATCAGCCGAGGGCCAAAAATTCGCCACTGGAAACTCCCCCCCATGATCGAGCTCATCAACCTCTCGAAGCAGTATGTCGCGGGCGGGGTCGTCATCGACGCGCTGCGGCCCACGACGCTGACCATCCCGGAGGGCGCGTTCCTCACCGTCATGGGGCCGTCGGGGTCGGGCAAGTCCACCATGCTCAACCTGTTCGGCCTGCTCATCCAGCCCTCCACGGGGACGTACAAGATCAACGGCAAGGCCGTCTCCTCGCTCTCGGACAACGCGACCTCGCGCATCCGCAACAAGACCATCGGCATGGTGTTCCAGTCGTTCAACCTGCTGTCGCACCTGACCATCCTGGAGAACGTCTGCCTCCCGATGCAGTACGCGCGCACGCGGCGCGGCGAGATGCGCAGGCGCGCCAAGGCCCTGCTCGACCGCCTCGGCCTGCAGGGCCGCTACGGCTCGCGCCCCACGCAGCTCTCGGGCGGCCAGTGCCAGCGCGTGGCCATCGCGCGCGCGCTGGCCAACGACCCGCCCGTCATCCTCGCGGACGAGCCCACCGGCAACCTCGACGAGAAGACCGGCACAGAGGTGATGGGCATTTTCACCGAGCTCAACCGCAGCGGCAAGACCATCATCCTCGTCACGCACAACCCCGCCTACGAGTCCTACGCCTCCCACAAGATCCACATCCACGACGGCACCGCCACCCTCACTTCGTGAGGAATTAGGAATTAGAAATTAGGAATTAGGAATCAGGAGTTCACCATGTGTCATTCATCACCCACCTTTCGCCATCCCCCGTTCTTCATTCTTCATTTCCAATTCCTAATTCCTAATTACTAATTACTTCCCCATGTCCCTCTTCGAAACCATCCTCACCGTTTACGCCAGCCTGACGCGCCACTTCATCCGCGCGTTCCTGGCCATGCTGGGCATCGTGCTGGGCATCGCGGCCGTGGTGGCCATGCTCGCGATCAGCGAGGGCGGCAAGCGCGGCGTCATCGACCAGATCAAGGCGCAGGGCATCGACAACATCATCGTGCGCAGCATCAAGCCCACCACCAGCGCGAACAACACCTCCGCCGCCACCTCGCGCGGCGGCATCGAGATGTACGGCCTGACCCGCGCCGACCTCGACCACATCCGCAACACCTTCTTCAACATCGACAAGCTCGTCCCCGTCCGCGAGATCTCCACCGAGATCTACGCCGGCCAGGTCAAGACCGACATCACGCCCATCTCCTCCACCGCCGACCTCTTCAGCCTCATCAGCTGCGGCATCATCGACTCCCGCACCAAGCCCTTCCGCGACGCCAACGACGGCGTCCTCATGCCCACCTGCTACGCGGGCATCGACGCGGCCGTCAAGCTCTTCGGGCACCGCGAGCCCCTCGGGCGCACCATCGAGATCGGCGGCGTCTCGTTCACCGTCACCGGCCTCGTGGAGGGCCTGAGCCAAGGCCGCATCGGCGGCCAGTACAACATCAACAACGCCCTCTACATCCCCATGGCCATGGCGGACACCATCTGGGGCACCTCCGTGCGCGCCCGCCGCAACACCGCCGCCAGCGCCACCGAGTACGACCTCTTCTACATCAAGGTCAAGGACCTCGCCACCCTGCCCGACACCGTGGACCGCCTCAAGAGCTACCTCTCCATCGCCCACGCGCAGAACGACTACGAGTTCCAGGTCCCCTACGAGCTCATGCACGCCGCCGAGAAGACCCAGCGCATCTTCACGCTCGTGATGACCTCCATCGCGGCCATCTCGCTGCTCGTGGGCGGCATCGGCATCATGAACATCATGCTCGCCAACATCTTCGAGCGCACCCGCGAGATCGGCATCCGCCGCGCGCTGGGCGCGACCAAGCGCGACATCCTCGTCCAGTTCCTGGCCGAGTCCATGGTGCTCACGTTCATCGGCGGCGCGCTCGGCGCGGGGCTGGGCGTGGCCACCGCGCACGCCGCCGAATGGGTCGCCCGCATGAACGGCGACATGACGATCCAGTCCGTCGTCACCTCCGAGTCCATCATCATCTCGCTCATCGTCGCCGTGGCCACCGGCATCACGTTCGGCACCTACCCCGCGTGGAAGGCCGCCAACCTCGACCCCCTGCTCGCCCTGCGGCACGAGTGAGACACGCCGCAATTATAGTGTTGCCATGCGGGGGCGGAAATGTTACACTGCTGGGAATTCTTGGGAGGGTACTATCATGCGGTTTTCACGGAGGGAGTTTGTTAGACGCGGGATGACGGCCGGCGTGGCGCTGGGCTTCCCGTCCATTGTGCCGTCGAGGGTGCTGGGGCAGGAGGCGCCGTCGAAGAAGGTTCAGGTCGGGGTCATCGGCTGCGGGCGCATCGCGGACACGATGGACATCCCCGGCGCCGCGATGAACAGGGACCTGGCGACCATCGTGGCGCTGGCGGACCCGGACATGAAGCGTCTGCGTGCGATGCGCGAGAACACGCGGAAGCGGTTCGAGGGCGACCTGCCCGAACTGAAACTGCACCAGAACTATGCGCAGATGCTCGCCGACCCGTCGGTGGACGCGGTCATGATCTGCACGCCTGACCACTGGCACGCGCAGCTGTGCGTGGAGGCGGCGCTGGCGAAGAAGGACGTGTATGTGCAGAAGCCGCTCGCGCTCTCCATCGACGAGAGCAGGCTCATCGCGGACGTGGTGGGGAAGACGGGGTGCGTGTTCCACCTCGGGACGCAGCAGCGCTCCGAGGGGAAGGGCGCGCACGGGCCGCAGTTCCGCAAGGCCGCCGAGTATGTGCAGGACGGGCGCATCGGGCGCGTGACGCGGGTGGAGATCGGCCTGCCGGGCGAGCCGGCCGAGCCGGACCTGCCGCTGGAGCAGCCCGCGCCGGACACGTTCGATTTCGACTTGTGGCTGGGCTGTGCGCCGTCGGCGCCGTTCAGCGTGCTGCGCACGCACCCGCAGGGCAAGGGCGACGCGCCGGACTTCGGCCGGCCGGGGTGGATGTCCGTCAGCGATTACGATTTGGGCATGATCGCGAACTGGGGCGCGCACCACATCGACATCATGCAGTGGGCGCTGGGCATGGAGCGGTCGGGGCCGGTGAAGATTGCGTCGAACACGGAGTTCCCCAAGCGGCGGCTCTGGGACGTGCACGGTAAGCTGGATGTGCGCATGGAGTACGCCAACGGAACGGCCGTGCATCTCGCGGACCTCGGGACCTACCCGAACGGCGTGCGCTTCATCGGCGAGAAAGGCTGGATATTCTGTAGCCGAGAGTCCGTCAAGGCCACCATCGACGACCCCGGGGGCGGCCAGCACGGCCGCTGGCGGCCGCTGGAGGCCAGCGCGGCGAACCTCATCGAAGGGGACGTCGCCAAGCCGCTGCTGCGGAACCCCAGCAATCACCACCGCCCGTGGTTCGAGAGCATCCGCACGCGCAAGCCCACGAACATGCCCGTGGAGGTCGCGCACTGCTCGACCGTGGCGTGCATCCTGGCGCATACCGCGATGACGCTGAACCGCCCGCTGGCGTGGGATCCGGCCGCAGGGCGTTTCGTGGATGACGCAGCGGCGGAGGCGACGCTGACACGCCCCGAGCGCGCGCCTTACGGCGTGCGGAATGTGTTTAAGCGCATGGGGTGAAGCGGGGCTGATGAAGACGAACGCAAAAACAGGCAAAGGGGAACGGGCGTGCCGGGCAGACTCGGCGGAGGATGTCTTGCGCACGTTCACGCAGGCGCGGTCGGTGCTGATCTCCGGCCATGAGCACACGGACGGCGACTCGCTCGGGAGCATGATCGCGCTGGCGCACCTGCTCGACCGCAGGGGCGTCAAGGCCGTCGCGGCGGGCGATCGCAACGCGCTGGGAAGCCCCGGCTTCCTGCGCGGCGCCGAGCGGCTTGTCCCGCCCGAGACCGCCGCGAGAGGGAGGTGCGACCTGCTCGTGACGCTCGACTGCGGCGCGCTCGACCGCCTGCCCGTGCCGCTCCAGAAACTCGCCCGGACCCGGCCCGTTGTCAACATCGACCACCATGTCACCAACACCCGCTTCGGGACGCTCAACTGGGTGGACGCCAAGGCCTCCTCCACGGGCGAGCTGGTCTGGCGCCTCGCGCGCAAGGCGAAATGGCCCCTCGACGACATCGCCGCCGAGGCCCTCTGGGTCTCCATCATCACCGACACCGGGCGCTTCGCGTATGACAGCACCAAGCCCGCCACCCTGCGCTGCGCCGCCGACCTGCTGCGCCACGGCGTGCGCACCGCCTTCATCAACGACAAGATTTACGCCTCCTTCTCCGCCACCAACGTGGAGCTGAAACGCCGCGCCTACAAGACGCTCACGATTCTTCACGGCGGCGAGATTGCCGCCGTCTGGCTGACCAAGAAAGACTTCGGCGAGACCCGCGGCACCAAGGCCGACGCCGAGGACGTGATTGACATCCCCCGCAACCTTGCGGGGAACCGCGTCGCGCTTTTCTTCTACGAGAGCGGCGACGGTGCCTCCGAGACGCGCGTCAGCATCCGCACCCGCGAGCCGCTCGATGCCACCGCGCTCGCCAAGCGGTTCGGCGGCGGCGGCCACGCCCGCGCCGCCGGATGCACCGTCAACGCCCCCCTCGCGCAATCGCGCAAGATCGTCCTGAAGGCCGTGAAGGAATGGCTGGGAGGCGATTCTGCGGGAACGCCCGCCTGAGATGAAAGCGGCGGCAAGCCGCCGCACTCCATATACGTCGTCTCAAAATTGAATGGGCATGGATTTTACGGCTCACGAGGACGTTCGCCCTCCATCGCGTATGTTTTAACGCCCTCCATCGCATATGTTTTGGCGCCCTCCATCGCGTATGTTTTGGCGCCCTCCATCGCGTATGTTTTGGCGCCCTCCATCGCGTATTTTGGCACCCTCTATTTTTTTTGGAGGGCGAACGTCCTCGTGAGCCATTTGATGACAGATCTGGGTTGGCGGCACTATTCAGCCAAATCCTGTTGCGTTCCGGGGATGGAGGGTGATATACTGTTGCATTTTCTGGTTTTGAAGGATTGACGGAAAGGGGGTCGGGATGTGGTATTACACGGAGGATGGCCGGCAGATGGGGCCGGTGGATGAGGAGGCGTTCGCGGACCTGGTGCGCAGGGGCGCGGTGACGGCGACGACGCTGGTCTGGCGCGGCGGCATGGCGGCGTGGCAGCCGTATGGCGCGGTGGCGGGCGAAGGGGCGGGCGACGGGCAGTCCGTGATGTGCGCGCATTGCGGCGGGATGTTCGCGCCGGATGACCTGGCGGATTTCAGCGGCACGCGCGTGTGCGCGGCGTGCAAGCCGCTGTTCGTGCAGCAGTTCAAGGAGAACGCGCAGGCGGCGGGGCGGCTGGGGATGCGCTACGCGGGGTTCTGGATACGGGTGGGCGCGACGATGCTTGACGGCATCATCTCGTCGGTGCTGTCGTACGCGGTGATTATCCCGATGACCCTCTTGGGGGCTGCGGCGGGCAAGGGGGCGGCGGCGGCGGCGGGCGATGTGGCGCTTGTGGCGGCGACGCTCACCGGGCTTCAACTGCTCACGACGCTGGTCTCGCTGTGCATAGGGGCGCTGTACTATATCATCCCGCTGGTGAAGTGGGGGGCGACGCCGGGGAAGATGGTGTGCGGCCTGAAGGTCGTGCGCAGCGACGGCTCGCCGCTCACGGTCGGGCGGGCAATCGGGCGGTATTTCGGCAACGTGCTTTCCGGGATGATCTGCTACATCGGCTACCTGATGGTCGCGTTTGACCAGCAGGAGCGCAAGGCGCTGCACGACACCCTGTGCGACACGCGCGTCATCCACAAGAACGGTTAGCCATGCCGCACCCCGAGACAGCCTGTTGCCTGAACTGCAAGTGGGAGGCGAGGACCGCCCTCGACCCGTTCGAGGGGTCGGCCTTCCCGCTGGCCTTGTGCCCGCGCTGCGGGCGGCGGGGGTTAGCCCTGGTGTTCCCTGCGGCGCGGCGGGGGGCGGGCGGCGGCGGCGCGGGGGTGGCGGCGGCGGCGGGCGACGCGGTGTGCTTCCACCATCCGGCGAAGCGCGCGGAGGTGGCGTGCGAGGCGTGCGGGCGCTTCCTGTGCGAACTGTGCCACGTGGACCTGGACGGCCGCGCCCTGTGCGCGGCGTGCCTTGCGCAGATGCACACGCACAGCGACAAGACGCGGGGCGCGGGCAACGCGACGTCCGCGCATGTGCCTTCGCGCATACGGTATGACCAGATCGCGCTGTGGTGCGCCTTGTGCGCGCCGGCCCTGAGCATCATCTCGTTCGTCCCTGCCGGGGTGGCGCTGTACCTGTGCATCCGCCACTGGCGCACGCCGCTGAGCGCGCTGCCGCGCAACCGCTGGCGGTTCGTGGTGGCGGGTCTGGGCGCGGTGGCGGTGCTTGCGGGCTGGCTTGCCATGGCGGGCTTTATGGTGTATGGGGTGTGGAGCGCGCGCCCAAAAGGAGAGGCCCGGATGAGCGAGGAGTATCCGACGCAGGAGGTGACGCATGGCGACGAGTAACGTGAGGCTGCGGCGCGGTTCGCGGTTGTCGCCTTTTCAGGTGGGCGTGGAGGAGTTGTGGCTCTGCGACACGCACCTGCTCTGCATCCGCAACATCGTGGGGGTGGAGCAGTACCAGCGGTTCTACTACCGGGACATTGAGCGCATCTCGCTGGTCACGACGCGCACGGGCGCGTGGGTGGCGGGGGTGTGCGCCGCGGTGCTTGCGCTCTGCGTGTGGCTGCTGGTTGAGGCGGGTGCGACCTGGGTGGTGCTGATCCCCTTCGGGATAATCCTCCTGCCTGTGATCTTCCACGCCTTGACGGACGACACCTGCCGCGTGGTGCTGGCGACGCGCGTGAACACGCGCACCCTTTGGAGCCTGACGCGTGTGCGCGTGGCGCGGCGGGCGTTGACGCCGCTGTGCGAGCGCGTCTGCGCGGCACAGGCGGAGGAGCGGGGGAAGAGTGTGGAGGGTGGAGAGTGGAGTGTGGAGTTGGAGAAGGGGAGTTCGGAGTTGGGGGTGGGAGAGGGGAGTGCGGAGTTGCCGCCGCCGTTGCCGAGGGGGGCCGCGCCGAATTGGCGTTGGCATTGGGTGACGTGCGCGATGCTGTTTTTGCAGGCGGTCGCGGGGCTTGCGATGGCGTATCAGCCGTCGGTCCAGGGGGGGTTCGCGATGATCGGCCTTGTCCTCCTGTCCGCGCTCTTTTGCGTGATGGCGCAGGTTGCCCAGGGGCGGCAGTCGCCCGCGCCCGCGCTGCGGAAGGCGTGCTGGTGGGTGCTGGGGTATAACCTGTGCTTGGGCTTTGCGGCGATGATGATACTGGGGACGATAGTGGCGCAGCGATCTGACATGTTAGCGCTGCTGGAGTCGATGTTCTCGTTCGTCCTTGATGCGACGGGGGTGTTGGTGCCGGTGCTGTGCCTGTGCCATGCCGCGGCGGTGCTGCTGCTTGCGGTGTGGGTGGGCGTGGCCAGCAAGAGGGAGTTGCCATGAGCCTGCGCCGAGAGCGTTGCATCCTGCACCCGGACCGCGAGGCGGCGGCCTGCTGCCCGTCGTGCAGGCGCCCGTTCTGCCGCGAGTGCGTGACGGAGCATGACGGGCGGCTGCTCTGCGCGGCGTGCATCGGGCGGCTGGCGGCGGCGCGGGAGGAGCGGCCGCGCGCGCGGCCGCTGGCGGTGCTGGCGCGGCGCGGGGGCAAGGCGCTGGCGCTGGCGGCCAGCGCGTTGGCGCTGGTGGCGTTCTACCTGCTGGTGGCGCTGCTGCTGGGGTCGATCCCGCACCGCTTCCATGACAGTTCGGCGATTGAGCGGTTCGCGGCCGGGGAGGCGGGTGACTGATGCGCAAGGCGGATGTCACAGCGGAGGCGCGGGGGATGTTCCCGCTGGTGGAGGAGGGCGTGACGCTGCTGCGCCGTGCGCCGGCGGCGGCGTGGGCGTGCCTGCTGCTGGGGGCGGGGCCGTTCATGCTGGGGCTCGTGCGGTTCTGGTCGGTGTTCAGCAACGGGGAGGGGCGCGCGAACCCGGTGGGGTGGGCGCTGGCGCTGGCGGGGCTGCACCTGTGGATGCGCGTGTGGCAGAGCCGTTTCTGCGCGATGCTGCTGGACGTGCGCAGCGCGCGGGAGGCGGGGGCGTGGAGACCGGGGGTGTGGCGGCGCGTGGCGGTGTGCCAGTTGCTGTGCGGGATGCCGTGTTTCCTGGGGATGCTGCCGGCGATGGTGGTCATGATCCCGTTCGGGTGGGTGTTCGCGTTCTATCAGGGGCTGGCGGTCTGCGCGTGGCAGGAGGGCGGTGCGCGGCGGGCGTGGGCGGCGGCGCGGTATGCGCCGTACCAGAACCACCTCGCGATGGGGTGGCTGTCCGTCGCGTGGCTGGTGCTGTTCCTGAATGTGTCCGCGACGCTGGTGCTGCTGCCGTATGGCGTCAGGTGGCTCTTCCCGGTGGAGTGGGTGTTCATGAAAAACATATTCTGGTATTTCAGCACGACGTTCCTGTGCGCGGTGATGGCGGTGACGTACCTGCTGTTCGACCCGCTCGTCAAGGCGGTGTATGTGCTGCGCGTGTTCTACGGGCTGTCGGCGGCGACGGGCGAGGACGTGCGCACGGACTGGCGCAGGCTGCGCGGCGCGGGCGCGGCGATGGCGCTGGCGCTGGCGGCGTGCGGCGCGGGCGCGGCGCCGCGGCCGGGCGCGCTGGACGTGGCGGCGGAGGCGGTGCCCGTGGTGCCCGTGGAGGAGGTGGCGGGCGGCGCGGCCGCGCTGGGGGAGGCGCTGGCCGCGACGGCGGCGGGCGGGCGTTACGCGTGGCGCAAGCCCGTTGACCTGACGGAGCATGCCGGGGGGTGGTTCGAGACCTACGTCGCCAAGCCCGTCGAGCGGTTCATGGAGCGCATGGAGAAGTGGCGGAAGAAACTCGCGGCGTGGCTGGAGAAAATCTTCACGCGCAAGGACAGGGATGTTTCGCTGCATTCGCCGTCGGGGATTTCCGCGTCTGCGCTGACGTGGCTCATCGCGGCCGGGGTGGCGCTGGCGGGCGGCGTGATGGTGTTCCTGCTGTGGCAGCAGCGGCGGCGCACGGCGGGCGTGGGGCAGGCGGTGGCGGCGCCGCAGGAGGCGGACGTGCCGGACGTGGCGGATGAGCGCGTCACGGCGGAGGTGCTGGCGGAGGACGAGTGGCTGCGCCTGGCGGAGCGGCTCTGCGCGGAGGGCGAGCGCCGCAAGGCCGCGCGGGCGTTTTTCCTGGCGTGCCTGGCGTGCCTGGCGCGGCGCGAGTGGGTCACGCTCAAACGGTTCAAGACCAACGCGGACTACCTGCGCGAGATGCGCCGCCGCGCGTTGGGGCGCGTGTTCGATGACGGGCCGTTCTGCGCGGCGGTGGGCGTGTTCGAGTCC
Organism: Kiritimatiellota bacterium; assembly: GCA_009778475.1. Lineage (GTDB taxonomy): Bacteria > Verrucomicrobiota > Kiritimatiellia > RFP12 > UBA1067 > WRJS01. The sequence goes on from WRJS01000024.1 coordinate 14,566, forward strand.
GGCTGGTACGGCGAGCATCCCGTGACGGCGGAGATGCTGGGCGCGTTGCGCGTGAGCGTGGAGGCGTACCGCCATGGGTAACGGAAAGGGACTGCTGGTGCTGACGGTGGCCGCGCTGGCGGCGGGGGGCGTGTGGCTGGCAAAGGACACGGTGGCGCGTGATACCGCGTACCCGGACTATTCGACGCTGAACGATGCGCCGACGGGCGCGAGCCTGCTGCATCACGCGCTGGGCGCGGCGGGGCTGGGGGTGCGCCGCAGTTACGGCAAGGAGGCGCCCCCGGCGGGCGCGGCGCTGTTCCGCATCGGCACGCGGTTTGGGCAGGCCATCCCGCGCGATTCGGACGAGGGTGTGTTTTTGGCGGCGGGCGGGCGGCTCGTTTGCACGTATTACGCGCGGGCGTATCCCGACAAGCCCAAGCCGCCAAAGGCCGAGGAAGCCAAGGAAGCCGAAGAGGCCGAGGAAGTCGAAAAAGTCGAGGAAGTCGAAAAAGTCGAGGAGACCGAAGAAACCGAGGAGGCCGAGGAAACCGAAAAAACCGAGGGTGACGCGGCGCCCCCTGCGCCTGACGCGGCGAGCGTAAAGCCGCTGGACATTTTGCGCGGCGTCGCGCTGGAGCGGCATCCGTTTTCCGCAGAGCAGGGGCACGCGGAAGGCGCATTGCCGTGGCTATCGCCCATGGCGTTCGAGTTGACGGGCGAGGCGACGAACCGCTGGCAGGTGCTGTACGCGCGTGACGGGCATCCCGTGGTGATGCGGGCGCGCTTCGGCAAGGGGAGCGTCACCGTGGCCAGCGACAGTTTCTTTTTGTCCAACGAGGCGCTGGCGGAGGCGCGTGACCCGGCGTGGCTGGCGTACCTGCTCGGGGACTGCCGCACGGTGGTGTTCGACGAGGCGGCGCACGGCCTGCGCGAGGGGCGCAACGTCGCGTGGCTCCTGCACCGCTACCGGCTGCACCTGCTGGTTGGCGCGGTCGCGCTCGTGCTGCTGCTCACGCTGTGGCAGCAGACGTGCCCGCTGCTGCCGCGCCAAGCGGCGGAGGCGGAGGAGGCCGCGCGGCGCGTCACCGAGAAGGAAGAGGGCATCGCCCGCCTGTTGCGGCGGCACGTGGCGGAGAAGGCGCTGCCGCAGGCCATCCTCGACGTGTGGGCGCAGACCGAGTCCGGCCCTGACGCCGTGTCACGGCAGGCCATCCTCGACATGATCGAGCAGCACCTATTCATCCGCACGCCGCCGCTCGACATCTGCCGCATGCTCTATACGATGGACCAGCGGGTGAACCGGCACGCTGTCCAACAAACGAAAAAGGAGAAAAACCATGGGTGATACCACCGCATTGCTGAACACACTCGACCGCACACGCGCCGAAGTCGCCAACGTCGTCTTCGGGCAGGAGACCGTCATCGACTTTTGCCTCGTGGCGATCCTGTGCAACCAGCACGCCTTGATCGAGGGCGTGCCGGGCATCGCCAAGACCCTGCTGGTGCGCACGCTGGCCGCCGTGCTGGGGTGCGACTTCGGGCGCATCCAGTTCACGCCCGACCTCATGCCGGCGGACATCACCGGCACCAGCGTCTTCGACGTGCAGACGGGGCAGTTCCGCCTCCTGCCGGGGCCGGTGTTCACCTCGTTCCTGCTGGCGGACGAGATCAACCGCGCCCCCGCCAAGACGCAGTCCGCGCTGCTCCAGGCGATGCAGGAGCGGCGCGTCACCATCGACCGCGACACGCACGCGCTGCCGCCGGACTTCACCGTCTTCGCCACGCAGAACCCCATCGAGTATGAGGGGACGTACCCGCTGCCCGAGGCCCAGCGCGACCGCTTCATGCTCAAAATCCCGATGGCGTATCCCGGGCAGGAGGAGGAGATGGCGCTCGCCCACGCGATGCTTTCGGATGACGCACCCGAGTCGCGCCTCGACCGCGCGCGCGTGTCCCCGACCCTCGACGGCGCGACGCTCGCGCAACTGCGCCAGTGCCTCGCGGGCGTCACGGTGCGCGACGAACTGGTGCGCTACGCCGTGGAGATCGTCCGCGCCACGCGCACGCGCGACAGTGTGCTGCTCGGCGCCGGGCCGCGCGCCACGCAGGCCCTCGTGCTGGGCGCGCGCGCGTTGGCCGCGGTGCGCGGCAAGGATTTCGTGACGCCCGACCACCTGCGCGAAATCGTCCTCCCCGTGCTGGGCCACCGCATGGTGCTGCGCCCCGAGCATGAGGTCGAAGGGCTGACCACGGAAGAGGTCATCACGCAACTCCTGACGGAGGTCGCGGTCCCCCGTTAACGTTATGCTCGTGCCGTCGAACAGATTGATTTTCTGGTGCGCGGCGACGCTGCTGCCCGCGGCGTTGCTGCTCACGCTTGCCCCGCACCTGCTGTGGCTCGCCGCGCTGCTGGCGGCGGCGGTGTGCGCGGCCGGCGCGATCGATGCGGCGCAGGTGCGCGGCACGGCCGTGTCGTTCGCGTTGCCGGAGGTGACGAATTTCTCGTGCGGGCGGCCGGGGGCGCTGAACGTGCGGCTGGCGTTCCCGGCCGCGCTGCAGGGGCGCGTGGTGCGCCTCGCGCTCGACGTCCCGGCGGAGGCGGGCGTCGCGGACGCGGTGCTGGACTGCCGTCTGCCGGCAGGCACCGAACAGGCGCACATCGCATGGACGTGCTGCCCTGTGCGGCGCGGCACGCTGACCGTCCGCCATGCGGCGTGCGAGGTCACGTCCGGCTTGGGGCTGTGGCACCGCATCCATCGGCAGGCCGTGCGGAGCGCCCTGCGCGTGTATCCCGACCTGCGCGGCGAGCAGCGCAAGATCGCCCCCATTTTCGTGCGCCGCGCGAGCGCGGGGGCGCACGCCTGCCGGCTGGCCGGCAAGGGGCGCGAGTTCGAGAAACTGCGCGAGTATGTGCCGGGCGACGACTTGGGCGACATCCACTGGAAGGCCACCGCGCGCCGCCGCTTCCCCATCACCAAGGTCTTTCAGGCGGAGCGCACGCAAGAGGCGTACATCGTGCTGGACGTGTCGCGCCTCTCGGGGCGCCTCCTCGGCGACGACGCGCAGACCGTGCTGGACCAGTACATCCAGACCGCGCTCACGCTCGTGCTGGCGGCGGAGCGCCTGGGCGACCGCTGCGGACTGATCGTCTTCCACCGCATGGTCGTGCGCTTCCTTCCGGCGGACAGCGGCAAGCAGCATTTCGACGCCTGCCGCAACGCGCTCTACATGTTGCAGACGGAGGCGGTCGCGCCGGACTTCCGGGACCTGTTCGCGTTCCTCCGCGCCCGCATCCCCAAGCGTGCGCTGATGCTCTTCCTCACGCACATCGACACGCCCGCGCTGGCGGAGGCGTTCCTCGACGCGTCGCGCCTGGTCCTGCGCCAGCACCTGCTGGTCGTGCCGCTGCTCACCGCGCACGACGCGCAGCCGCTCTTCTCCACGCCGCCGCCCGAGACGATCGACGATGCGTTCCGCGACTTGGCCGCGCACCTGCATTGGCGCGACCTCAACGCGCTGGAGCGCCAGTTGAGGGCCCGCGGCGTGCAGTCCTCGCTCGCGCCCGTGCGCAAGGCCACCGCCGTGCTGGGCGCGCACTACCTGACCGTGAAAGAGAGGCAACTGCTGTGATTGTTGACCTTCAACGCTTCCTGAACCGCAACGAGCCGCAGTGGCGCGCGCTCGAGGACGTGCTCAAACGCATCGAGCAAGACCCCGGCACGCCGCTGGGCATCGCGGACATCACGCGCCTCCACGCGCTGTACGAGCACGCCTCCAACAATCTGGCCGAACTGAACAGCGCGGTCTCGAACCCCGAGGTGCGCAAGTACGTGGAGACGCTGGTCATGCGCGCCTACAGCGAGGTCTATTCGCAACGGGCGCGCGCGACGCGATTCTCGCCCCTGCGCTGGCTGCTGCAGACGTTCCCGCAGACCTTCCGCAAGCACGCCGGGTTTTTCGCGCTGGCGTGCGCGATCACCCTCGGCGGCATCCTGTTCGGCGGCGGCGCGATCCTCGCCGACCCGCCGTCGCGCGAGGTGCTCATGCCCTTCGGGCACGACAAGATTGACCCCCGCAAGCGCGTGGCGGAGGAGGAGAAACACAGCCTGGACAAGACGCGCGGCCGCCACGCGTTCTCGGCGCACCTGCTCCAGAACAACGCGCGCGTGTCCGTGTTCACGTTCGCGTCGGGCATCACCTACGGCATCGTCAGCGGCATCCTGCTCTTCTACAACGGGGCGATACTGGGCGCCATCAGCACGGATTACGTCATGGCCGGGCAAGGGCGCTTCCTCGCCGCGTGGCTGCTGCCGCACGGCTCGGTGGAGATCCCCTGCATCCTGTTCGCCGGGCAGGCCGCGCTCCTGCTCGGGGCGGTCATGTTCGGCCGCCGCAGCAACCTGCGCCTCGGCCTGCGGATACGCGCCGTGCTGCCCGACCTCGTGACGCTCATCGGCGGGGCGGTGGTGCTGCTCGCGTGGGCCGCGTTGGTGGAGTCCTTCCTCTCGCAATACCACAGCCCGCGCATCTACATTCTGAAAATCGCCTTCGGCCTCGTCGAGGCGGTGCTGCTCGCACTGTTCCTCGCGTATGGCGGGCGCGGCAAAACCACATGAAAACCACCGCGCTACAGATACAGACGCCCGAGGGCGCGACGTTCACGCTGCACGTCGCGAGCCCCCTCCTGCGCGGTGTCGCGGTGCTCATCGACCAGTGCGTGATGATGGCGCTCGCGCGCGTGCTACAGGCGTTCATGATGATGCTCAACCTGGTCAGCCCGGACATCGCGACCGCCCTGTACGTGCTGCTGTACTTCCTGCTCTCGCTGCTCTACGCCATCATCCTGGAATGGTTCTGGCACGGGCAGACGCTCGGCAAGCGCCTCCTCCGCCTGCGCGTCATGGACGCATGCGGGCGACAACTGGCATTCTCGCAGATTGCCGTGCGCAACCTCCTGCGCGTGCTGGACAGCCTCCCCGTTTTCTACCTGCTGGGCGGCGCGGTGGCCTTCTTCTCCGCGCGCGGCCAGCGGCTGGGCGACACCGTCGCCGACACCGTCGTCGTCACGCTCCAGCAGCCGAAGGCGCCCAACATCCGCCCTCTGATCGCAGGGCGCTGGAACTCCCTGCGCGCGCACCCCGTGCTGGAGGCCCGCCTCCGCCAAGGCATCTCCCCTGCGGAGGCGACGCTCCTGGTGCAAGCCCTCTCCCGGCGCGACGACCTCGACCCCGCCGCCCGCCTCGCGCTCTACCGCGAGATCGCCGCCGACATCCAGTCCCGCGTCACCTTCCCCCCTACCCTGCTCGAAGACCTCACCGACGAGCAGTTCCTCCGCGACACCCTCGACTCCCTCTTCGCCTTCCATGGAAGGCACGGCATCACTGAAGAGCGCACGCGAGCGCCTTCACCACGCACGTAAGGTTCGCAACGACAGGCACGCCAGCCTGTTCAAGGCGCGATGCGGACTGATGCCCTTGCGCGACAAGGATGCAGCGGGCGCCCAGCGCCTGCGCGACCTCCGCGTCGTGGAGCGTGTCGCCGACGAGCAGCACCTGCTCCGGCGGCAACGCCAGTTTCTGGAGAAGGTTCTGCCCCAGCGCCATCTTGGAATGGCCGTGGAGATTGTCCACGCCGAAGACCTCCGTGAAATAATCGCGAATCGCGAAGTCGCCCAGCATACGGTCCAGTATGCCCTGCTCCGAAGCCGAGAGGATGGACTGCGGAAGCCCGCGCCGCCGAACCTGCTCCAGCACGTCCCGCGCCCCGTCCTGGAGGCGTATGGACGGCTCCGCCAGAAACAGGCCGTGGAACTCGCGGGCAAGGCTGTCCCAGTCCTCGCGCGCCAAAGGGAAGTCGATCTGCCTGTAAAAATCGATGACGGGGAAGCCGAACACCGCGCGGTAACGCGCAACGTCGATACGCGCCACGCCACGGCGCGTGAGCATCGTGTTGATGGCGCTGACGCACGCCAGCGTGTCATCCAGCAACGTCCCGTTCCAGTCCCAAACCACATATTGAATCGTATCTGCCCGCATACCCGTACTCATGAAAAGCGTAGAATCATACCTTCCCACCTTTCTGAAATCAAGCCGAAATCCTCTCAAAAAAACATTGCGCCGAGAACGGGAAAACGATAACCTTTTCCAAAACTGGGAGAATACTATGAAGCGCACTTGGATGAAGCTGATGACCGCTGTTTTCGGATGCTTGGCGTTTTCCGCCGCCGCGCAGACGCCGGAGGAGAACCTGCTGCACGCCACGTTTAAGGTGTTCAACAAGGACTCGTGCGCGACGGGGTTCCTGATGAGCGACATGTCTCCGGCCGCGACGCCCACGAACGTCATCCTCATCACCGCCAACCATGTCCTGAAAAAAGCGACGGGCGACTCGATACTCCTGGTGTGCCGCATTCAGGACGGCGACGGGACGTGGAAACGCTTTGACCACAAAGTCATCATCCGCAATGGCACGAACGAGCTCTGGGCGGCGCACCCCGCGCAGGACATCGCCGTGCTGCGGTGCACGCTGCCGCCGGATGCGAAGTTCTTCGCGCTCCCCCGCACGGCAATCGCCAGCGAGGCGAGCGCGCAAGCGGCCGGGCTGACCGTCGGGAGCCGCCTATTCTACTTCGGCTACCCGGCGCGGGTGGAGGCCAACGCCGCCGCATTCCCGCTGCTCCGCGAGGCGATCGTGACCGCCTACCCGCTCTTCCCCGTCGCGCGCTACCCGACCCCCTTCATGACCGCCCCGACGTTCGCCGGGGACAGCGGCGCGCCCATCGCGATGCGCCAGTCGAACACCTCCATCCCGCTGGTGGTCGGGCTGGTCGTCAGCCGCACCCACAAGAACGACACGTTCTCCAACGACGACTGGACCATCGAGTTCAAGCGCGACCTGAGCCTCGGCTCGTTCGTCCAAGCGGAATACATCCAAGAGACGTTGAACCTGCTGAACCGCGCCGCGCAACCGTAGGGGCTTGTTCACGCATTGACCAGCACGTCGCTTTTGATGGCGGCGGGGGTGAAGGTGAGCAGGGTGCGGCGGAGATTGGAGGGGGCGCCGGCGACGGCGCAGGGAAGGTATTCGGCACTCCAGCCGATAGCCCTCCCATGCGGGTCGTAGCGCTCGACGAGAACGGTCACGGGGCGCCCAACAAAACGCGTCATGTAGTCCGCGCGCTTGCCTTCCGCCAAACGGAGCAACGCTCGTGCCCGTTGCTCGCGTGTCTTGGGCGCGACGGGGCCAGGCAGCCCGACGGCGGCGGTGTGAGGGCGCTCGCTGTAGGGGAAGACGTGGATGTTGGCGAAAGGGTAGTCCCCCGCAAGGGCAAGGGTATTGGCGAATGCATCTTCCGTCTCGCCGGGGAATCCGGCAATGAGGTCGGTGCCGATGGCGATGCCGGGCAGCAACGTATAAGCCACATCAAGGAACTGTCTCACGCGCCCGATCATGTAACGGCGGCGCATGAGGCGCAGGATGGTGTCGTCGCCGCTCTGGACGGGCAGGTGGAGGAAGGGGCATATCCGCGGCTCGTCCTTCATCAGGGCGAGCAGGCCGCGCTCGACGGTACCCGGCTCAATCGAGCCGAGGCGGATCCGTCCCGCCCACGGGAGGCGCAGTAGCGCACGCAGGAGGTCAACGAGGTTATTGCCCTCATCTTGATAGCACGCGGTGTTGCATCCCGTGACGACGATTTCCTGAAAGCCGCTGTCAATCAGCGCGCGCGCCTCAGCGAGGCAGTCGGCAAGGGGGCGGCTGCGCGACACGTTCCCGCGCGCGGCCGGGACGACGCAGTAGGCGCAGCCGAACGGGCAGCCGTCCTGCACTTTGATCGCGGCGCGTTGCGTGCGCGGCATTCGGAAGGCGGGGGGGGGAACGGCTGTTTCTTGCCCGAGGCGGCGCATGACGATGGCAAGCAGGTTGTCCTTCTCGGACTGCGGCACGAACACATCAACGAGGCCGCAGAGGGCGTCGGCCTTGCAGGTCTCGGTCGCGCAGCCTGTCAGCACGATGCAGGCCTCGGGTTGCGTGGCGCGGGTGCGGCGGAGGAGTTTCATGCACTCGGCCTCGGCCTTCTGCGTGACCGCGCAGGAGTTGATGATGATGACATCCGCAGTGCCGCCGGACGGGACGCGCCGAAAACCAACGCCCTCAAACGCGGCTTCAACCTGCGAGCCTTCCGCCTGATTGAGGCGGCAACCGAAAGAACGTAGAAAGAAAGTCATGCTTGAAAAATCAGGAATTCATAAACTTAATGAATAGCATACACGTTCCCCCCTCTGCAGTCAATCCCCGGCAGGGTACAAATTGCAATATTAAATGAGCCACCCCTGAAAAGGGGAAACAGGGGCCAGAGCCCCCCCTCCCACACCCCCCGTGCGAGCGCCACGCCGCCGCCTCATTCGCTGGTTCATTTTGCTTGCAATTCGCCAGAAAGAATTTCACGCGCGTTTCCCCTCTGCGGTCAAAAAAAAATCTGCGGCGCATTTTTACATTGCCCGCAAAGGCCTAAAAAAGATATACTACACGCTTTATGGCAAAAGAAGAGCATAACGACCTGCCACCAACCCCGCCGCCTTTGCCCGCGCAGGCGAAGGAGCGGAAGGAGGAGGGCAAAGCGATCAGCGGCGTGCTTCCGCCGAGATGGATCCCGTGGCTCATCATCGCGCTCATGGCGCTGATGATGGCGGGGCTGTATTTCCTCAAACCCGAGAGCGCCCTGCGGGAGATTGACCCGCTCGAATTCCGCCGGATGGTTGAAGAGAGCCTTGTCGAGAAAGTGGAGTGGGTGGAGGACTCGAACGGCGCCAGTTACCTGAGCGGCCGCGAGCGGGGGGACGCCAAGAAACGCTTCCGCGTCAACCTCCCGCCGGGCGAGAACCAGAACATGAAGGACTTCCTGCTGGAGCACAACATCCAGCACCCGTTCGTCAAGCGCATCAACATGCTCATGATGCTGCTGATGTCGCCGCTGCTGTTCCTCGTCATCGGCATCCTGCTGTTCGTCTTCATCATGCGGCAGATCAAGAGCGCGAACTCGGGCGCGATGAATTTCGGCAAGAGCCGCGCGAGGATGCTGTCGCAGGACAAGAAGAAAATCACGTTCGAGAACGTCGCGGGCATCACGGAGGCGAAGGAGGACGTGCAGGAGATCGTCGAGTTCCTGAAGGACCCGAAGAAGTTCCAGAACCTCGGCGGGCGCATCCCCAAGGGGGTGCTGCTCATGGGGCCGCCCGGCACGGGCAAGACGCTGCTGGCCAAGGCCATCGCGGGCGAGGCGGGCGTGCCGTTCTTCAGCATCAGCGGGTCGGACTTCGTGGAGATGTTCGTGGGCGTGGGCGCGTCGCGGGTGCGCGACATGTTCGAGCAGGGCAAGAAGAACGCGCCGTGCCTCATCTTCATCGACGAGATCGACGCGGTCGGGCGCAGCCGCTTCGCGGGCCTCGGCGGCGGCAACGACGAGCGCGAGCAGACGCTCAACGCCCTACTCGTCGAGATGGACGGCTTCGAGACCTCCGAGGGGGTCATCATCATCGCGGCGACGAACCGTGCGGATGTGCTGGACCCCGCGCTGCTGCGCCCCGGCCGCTTCGACCGCCAGATCGTCATCGACCTGCCGACGCTCACCGACCGCGAGGCCATCCTCAACGTCCATGCGGCGAAGGTGAAACTCGGGCCGGACGCGGACCTCTCGCGCATCGCGCGCGGCACGCCGGGTTTCTCGGGCGCGGACCTCGCGAACCTGCTGAACGAGGCCGCCCTGCTGGCGGCGCGCGGCAACAAGGAGGCCGTGCAGCACACCGACCTCGAGGAGGCGCGTGACAAGGTGCTGTGGGGGCGCGAGCGCAGGAGCCGCGCCATGGATGACAAAGAGCGCAGGACAACGGCTTGGCACGAGGCGGGTCACGCCCTGTTGCAGGTACTGTGCGAGCACGCCGAGCCGTTGCACAAGGTCACCATCATCCCGCGTGGGCAGTCGCTGGGCTCGACCATGTCGCTGCCGGAGAAGGACGTGCTGAACCGCACGCGCAATGACCTGCTGGACCTCTTGGTGGTGCTGGCGGGCGGGCGCATCGCGGAGGCGCTCTACACGGGCGACATCTCCACCGGCGCGCGCATGGACATCAAGATGGCCAGCGAGATCGCGCACCAGATGGTCTGCGCCTACGGCATGAGCGACGCCTTCGGCTTCCAGTCGTTCGGGAGTAACCAGGAGACGCTTTTCCTCGGGCGCGAGGTCACGCGCAACCGCCAGTCCTACAGCGAGGAGACCGCCCGCAAGATCGACGCGGAGGTCGCGCGCCTCGTGACGGCGGCCTACGCCCGCGCGGAGCAGATGATTCTCGCGAACCGCGAGAAACTGGAGATGCTGGTCGGGCAGTTGATGGAGCATGAGACCATGGACGGCCGTGCGGTCGAGAATCTGCTCAACCCCCCGCCCCCGCCTCCCGAGCCGGACCTCTTTGACTTCGCTGCCGAAGCGCAGAAAGCCCAGACCCCGCCAACGGAGGATGCCCGTGAAGACGTGGCTGTGCCAGAACAACCGGATTGATTTGACCCGCACGCGCGTGATGGGCATCGTGAACGTCACGCCCGACTCGTTCTCGGACGGCGGGCAGTGGTTCGACCCGGGACGCGCCGTCGCGCACGGGCTGAGGCTCGCGGCGGAGGGCGCGGACATCCTCGACATCGGCGGCGTCTCGACGCGGCCGGGCGCGGGCGAGGTGGAAGAGGCCGAGGAGTTGCGGCGCGTGCTGCCCGTCATCGAAGGGCTCGCGCGGCAGACGGGCGTGCCGTTGTCGGTGGACACGTCCCGCGCGAGCGTGGCGCGGGCGGTGATCGAGGCGGGCGCGTGCATCGTGAACGACGTGGCGCGGTTCGACGGCGACGCGGAGATGGCCGTCGTCGTGCGCGAGACCGGCGCGGGGGTGGTGCTGACGCATTCTCGCACGTCCCATGACGACACGCAGTATGCGGATGTCGTAGAGGAGGTGAAGGCCGCGCTGGAGACCGCGCTCGCGTATGCGCGGGCGCAAGGCATCGCGGAGGAGGTCTGCGTGATCGACCCGGGACTGGGGTTCGCCAAGACGACGGCGCAGAACGTCGCGCTCCTGCGGCGGCTCGATGATTTGATTGGGGTTGCGCCCGTGCTAATCGGCGCGTCACGCAAGCGGTTCATCGGCGAGTTGGTAGCGCACGGCGTCCCCGCCGTGCAGGAGATTGGAGGGCGAGCGTCCCCGCGAGCCGATCGAGCCGAGGCAGCGCAGCGGCTAGGCGGCAGCATCGGCGCCGCCGTGTGGTGCGCATTGCGCGGCGCGGCAATCGTGCGCGTACACGACGTGAAGGAAACGGTCGAGGCATTGCGCATCGTGAGCGCGATTGAGGGTTGAGTTTGGTGTTTGGATGAGATGAGAACGTGTCGGAGAAAATTTGGATGCCGGTTATTTATCCGCAAGGCCTTCAGCCTTGATAGGCTAGCCGTGCCGTCACGTAGGGCGTTGCCCCAGCCCCATTGGTCGCGCTTGCGCCAACGGGGTCCCCTCCCTATCATCCGCAAGGCCGTTGGCCTTGTGCCTACGCAATGGAATCTCCGTCTAATGACGAAGGGCGAAGCCCTTCCGTATCATAGCGCAGGGCAACGCCCTGCGTTATGGGCAACAAAAAAAATCAAGGCTGAAAGCCTTGCGGATATAAAGTTAACGTTATGCCACAGTCATTAACCAACGTCTATGTCCATATCGTGTTCAGCACGAAAAACCGCTGCCCGCTCATCGACGACAGCGTCAGGCAGACGTTGTGGGCGTACATCGGCGGGATATGCAGGACGTTGGAGTGTTTCGCCTTCCGTGTCGGCGGGACGAGCGACCATATCCACATCTGCTGCCTGTTGTCGAAAAAGGTGACGCAGGTCGAGTTGCTGCAAGAGGTCAAACGGAAATCCTCCCTGTGGATGAAAACCCAAGGCGCGCGCTATGCCGATTTTTACTGGCAGGACGGGTACGGGGTGTTTTCCGTCAGCCCGCCGGAGACCGGGAAGGTCGCCGAGTACATCGACAACCAGCACGAGCATCACAAGACGCGCACGTTTCAGGAGGAGTTCTTGGCGTTCCTGAAAAAATACGGGGTGGAATACGATGAGCGGTATTTATGGGATTAGCGCCTAGGGATATTTTCGTATGTTGAGCGGAATACTGACATGAAAAAGAACCGTATAGTTAAAAGAGGAATTATCGTCGCCGGGCTTTTAGCGGTGCTTGCAACGATAACCGTGCCGAACTTCTTGCCAGGCTCGGGCATCAACGACGGTTACGATGAAATCGACATCATGACAGGTCGGGTTAGAAACACATGGAAACTCTGGTTCGTCACGGTTTGGAGCAAGACCGAGGATTCGGAAATAACAAAAGCACTCACGCCCGAAGATTTTTACGACACCACGCCAAACTGGAAGCGGGTTATTTATATCCCCCCGCCACTGACGTTATGCCGTTGGCATATACATTATATTTATCACGGGGCAATCCATCAGGCAATCCGTTTGCACACTATCTGGCATATGATGGAAACCACCGATATTCTTTCGGGAACCGATCTTGATACGTTCAAACGCAAGACCGCGAAGGATCTTTTGTTACTATGGCAGGAAGGTGGTCAAGATTTCGTAGCGAACGATTATCTGGCATATCTGGATGATATGCTTTCTCGGTGGGAGACACCTGCGGCGTCAATCGACGAACGTAAAGCGGATATCGACGTACTCCTTGCGTTGAAGGTCGTCAAGACAGAAACCATTGACGGCAAAACCGTCACCAAGTTTAACAACCCTGATGAACGCCGTTAGGATTTAACATGAGTTTCGTATGTTAAGCGGGATATTACAGATTGGGTTTAGGGACATCGCGCAGGTGCTGATTTTGTACCTCGTGGTCTATTGGGTCTTGCGCTATGTGCGCGGGACGCGGAGCGCGCAGATGCTGCTGGGCGGGGGGCTGATCGTCGGCGTGCTGCTGGTGTTCACCTACCTGCTGAGTTTCGATGTGCTGGCGCACGTCATCTACTTCCTGCTGGGGTATGTGGCGGTCATCATGATCGTCGTGTTCCAGCACGAGCTGCGCCGCGCCCTCGCGCTGCTGGTGGGCAAGACGCTCTTCCCGAAGGCCGCCCACACGCGCCAGGCGCACCTCCCGGAGACGCTGGCGCACTGCGTGCAGAAACTCGCGTCGAAGCAGGTCGGCGCGCTCATCGCGGTGGAGCGCGGCATCTCGCTGGCGGGCTACGAGGACACGGGCGTCAAGCTCGACGCGCTCATCAGCCAGGAGCTGCTCGTCTCGCTCTTCACGCCGCCCCTGCCGCTGCACGACGGCGGCATCGTCGTGCGCAACGGGCGCATCGCGGCGGCGCACTGCCTGTTCCCCATCTCGAACCAGGTGGCGCTGAACGCGTCGGGGATGCGCCACCGCGCGGCCGTAGGGCTGAGCGAGGAGACGGACGCGGTCATCATCACGGTGTCGGAGGAGACGGGGGTGGTGTCGGTGGCGTACAGCGGCCGGCTGCGCCGCTACCCCGAGAACGCGGAGAAGCGCGTCCTGCGCTGGCTGCGCTTCGCGATGCCGGGGATGCGCGCGCGGCCCTCGACGTTCTCGGAGTGGCTGGGCACGGCGCTCACGCGCCAGTGGAAGAGCATCCAGACCCAAGCCGGAGAGGAGGCGGAACGTGCAAACGATTAACTGGCGTGACATCCTGCGGATGATGTTCGTGCGCGATTGGCCGTGGAAGGCGCTGTCGCTGGCCATCGCGTGCATGATCTACTTTTCGATACGCGCGCAGATCAGCCACCTGCGCACGGTGTCCGTGCCGGTGGACGTGGCGTTCGCCGTGGCGGACACGGGCTTCGCGATCGAGTCCGTCGAGCCGCGCTCGGCGCAGGTGACGCTGCGCGGCTCGTACTCGGCGCTGAACCAGCTCAACCCCGAGAACATGCTCTTCGACATCAACCCCAAGCCGCGGCGCAACGCCGCCGCGCAGAAGGATTCCGAGACGGTGAAGCTGAGCGCGTTCCAGCTGCGCAACGCCAACGGCCTGCGCATCGTGGACATCGAGCCCAAGCGCGTGCTGGTCAAGTTCGACGTGCCGATGAACCTGACGCTGGGCGTCGCGCGGCCGGAGCTCACGGGGGCGGCGCGCGGGCAGGTGCGCCTGAGCTACGACCAGACGAACGCGGTGGTCACCGGCTCGCGCCGCCTGCTGGCCACGCTCGCGCCGGACAAGGTGCAGGTGCTGTCCTCGCCCATCAACGTCGAGGGGCGCACCATGAGCTTCCAGACGCGCGTGGCCCTCTACCCGCCCGACCACCCGACGCGCCTTAAGGTCACGCCGTCCGAGATGGTCGTGGAGGTGCAGATCACCAGCGAGAAGACGTCCGCGCGCATCGAGCGCGTCCCCGTGCACGTCCTCCCCGCCGCCGCCGGGGGCGCGCCGTGGGTCTGCTCGCCGCCGCACGTTGAGCTGGAGGTGGCCGGGGGCGCGGAGGAGGTGGCCCACCTCGGGCCGGAGGATTTCTCGGTCATCGCGAACACGATGCACCTCGACCCCTCCCCCACCGCCGGCAAACAGATCGTGACGCTGACCGTGCTGGTGCGCCAGGGCACGGCGGTGACGGCCTCCGCCGTCCCCGGCTCCGTCGAACTGCAAATCCTTTCCTCACCTGAACAAGACCCCTAGCGACAGGCTTTTTATGGACGACCCGACCGACACACCCGTTGACCGCCACGAGACCGAGCGCCGCGCCCACCGCAGGCTCATCGGCATCATCCTCTTCCCCATCGCGTTCTTCCCCCTGCTCAGCATGATGACGTACAACTGGCGCGACATCTCCATGCTCAACGCCCCCCCCCTCTCGCCCCCGGCGAACCTCATCGGGCTGGCCGGCGCGTGGTCGGTGTTCGCGGGCTACACCATCTTCGGCCTGGCGCTCTGGGTCGTGCCCGTCTTCGTGCTGCTCTTCAGCGCGATCCTCCTCTACGGGAAAATCCGCCGCACGTGGAAAATCCTGCTCTGGACGCCCGTGTTCCTCGTGGCCCTCTGCTGCCTCGTGCAGCTGGGCAGCGAGACCGTCTTCGCCCTGTGGCTGGAGCGCCTGAACCTCGTGGACGCAGGCGGCGCCATCGGCTTCTACCTGATGACCCGCCTGCTGGCGAAATGGTTCAGCCCCGTCGGCGCGGGCATCCTGACGGCGAGCGTCATGCTGTTCGCCGCCGTCATGGCCGTGGGCATCCGCAACACCGCCGCCGAGCTCGGGCGCCTCACGGGCTGGTGGTCCATGCGCCAGCAGACCCGCAAGCAGAGGTCCGCCGAAGAGGCCGAGGCGGAGGCGCAGGCCGCCGCCGCCAAGCGCGACGAGGAGCTGCTGGAGCGCGCCCGGCGCGCCAGCGAGGAGGCCAAGCGCGTCCGCGAGGAAGAGCGCAAAGCCAAGGCCGCCGCCGCGCGCCCCCCCAAGGAGCCGCCCGCGCGCAAGCCCCCCGCGCCCCCCGCCAGGGACGACGCGCCCGACCTCTCGGGCTACCCGCTGCCCCCGGTCTCCCTCCTCAACCCCGCCACCGGCCCCGCCGCCGACCACGGCAACATCCGCGAGATCGCCGACATCCTCGTCGAGACCCTCAGCCACTACAAGATCCCCGTCGAGGTGGTCGGCGCCATCTCCGGCCCCGTCGTCACGCAGTACGAGCTGCGCCCCGCGCCGCACATCAAGCTGGGGAGCATCAAGAGCCTGCAAGGCAACCTCCAGATGGCCCTCGAGGCCAAGACCATCCGCATCGAGGCCCCCATCCCCGGCAAGAACGCCGTCGGCATCGAGATCCCCAACCGCCGCGCGCGCGCCGTCACCTTCCGCGAGATCCTCGAAGGCCCCGCATGGGAGGGGAACACCTGCGCGATCCCCCTCGTGCTCGGCAAGGACGTCGCCGGCAACGACATCGTCTATGACCTCACCAAGGCCCCCCACCTGCTCGTCGCCGGCGCGACGGGCGCGGGCAAGAGCGTCTGCCTCAACGCCATCATGACCGGCTTCCTCATGAGCCGCTCCCCCGAAGACCTCCGCCTCATCCTCGTGGACCCCAAGCGCGTCGAGTTCACCGCCTTCAACGACCTGCCCCACCTGCTCGTCCCCGTCATCAACGAGCCCAAGCGCGTCGCCTTCGGCCTGCGCTGGGCCCTCATCGAGATGGACAAGCGCTACAAGCTGCTCAACAAGGTCGGCTGCCGCAACATCGCCGCCTTCAACGCCCGCCTCATGCAGGGCGACCTCTTCGGCACCGAGCCCGCCGAGGAGTTCAGCGAGGCCATCCCCGCCAAGCTCCCCTACATCGTCATCGTCATGGACGAGGTGGCGGACATCATGGCCGCGGTCGGCAAAGAGGTCGAGCCGGCCATCGCCCGCCTCACCGCCCTCTCCCGCGCCGTCGGCATCCACCTCATCATCGCCACCCAGCGCCCCTCCGTGGACGTCATCACCGGCACCATCAAGGCCAACATCCCCGGGCGCATCGCCTTCAAGGTCTCGCAGGCCAACGACAGCCGCACCATCCTCGACAACCCCGGCGCCGAAGACCTCATCGGCAAGGGCGACATGCTCTTCCTGCGCGAAGGCTCCCTGCTCCAGCGCGCCCAAGGCGCATGGGTCAGCGACGACGAGATCAACCGCGTCGTCGAGTTCGTCAAGCAGCACACGCGCCCCTGCTACGACCAGGCCCTCGTCAACAAGCTCGACCGCATCAAGGAGGCCCCCCCCGAAGACGACCTGGACGACGGCGGCGGCGACGACTCCCCCGGCGCCCCCGCCCCCTCCCGCGCCGACGCCGACGACGACTCCGACGATGCCATGGTCATCAAGGCACTTGAGGTCATCCGCATGACGCGACGCGCCGCCGCAAGCCTGCTGCAACGCCGCCTGCGCATCGGCTACAACCGCGCCGCGCGGCTCATGGACATCCTCGAAGAGCGCGGCATCGTCGGCCCGCAGGTCACGGCAGGTTCCGGCGCGCGCGAGATCCTCGTGGACCTCGACGCCTTCCTCGCCTCCGCCAACTACGGCGATGCCGCCAGCGCAACGCCTCCCGGCCTCCCCGAGGACGACTCCGACATCCCCGAAGAGGATTGAGCCCCCCTTAAGCCAGAATTCCGCGTTAAGGAAAAACAGACTGTTTTCATTAACCCAGGTTACGCATTAGCATCTTTTTTCAATCCCCGCTTTACAACCGCAGAGAATCTGCGACACGGATGGCGTCACCGGGTGTGCTGGCGGTTGGGTTTAACAGGCTGGGGGGTGCGGTGATGCGAGAAGAAATCCCAGATGAACGCAGTGGCGTCGAAGGTGTCGATGCAGGGACCGGCGATGGCCTGGGGGAGGTTGCGGGCACCGCCGGGCCAGTAGTGCCCGTGGCCGGGGATGACGACCGACATGATTTCTTTGGCGTCGCCCGGATGGCCGCTGGATGCGATGAGCACGCCGTCTTTGCGCGGGGCGTGTTGGGCGAACGCGGCGGTTGCCCCCGCCGCGCGGCACCAGCGGGCGAGCATTTCCTCCACGGACGGCTTGGGCGTGGTGTTGACGGCGCGCGTCGCGCCGGGCAGTGTGACGATGCCGCCGCCCAGCGGGTTCAGCGGGTCGCTCGCACCGGTGACGTAGCACAGCGGCACGGGGTGCGCCGGTTTCGGGTGCGGGTCCCAGCAGGCCCCGGCGACCGGCGCGATGGCGGCGATGCGCCGCCGCGATTCCGCGCCGAAGCGGAACGTCATAGCACCGCCGTTGGAAAACCCCGTCACATAAATCCGCTGCTCGTCCACGGCGAAGCGCCCGATGATTCCGTCGAGCATCGCGTCGAGGAACGCCACGTCGTCAATCAGCGCGGCGTTGTCGCCGTGCGTGAAGCGCCCCGAGCCGTCGTTCCACGTCTGCGGGTTCCCGCGGAAACGCGCGGGCTGCGAGGGGTCACGCGCAAGGGCGTCCGGGTAGGCGACGAGGAAGGCCTCCGCGTCCGCCTTCGGCTGCCAGTTCGTGTCGCGCAACGCGCCGCGCCCCGTGCCGCCGCCGCCGTGCAGGAGGACCACGAGCGGGAGCGGCGATGTGCCCGTGTATCCCGGCGGCGCGTAAACGCCGTATGACCGCTCATAGCCGCCGCTCGCGAGGGTGTGCGCGGAATGCCCAGCGCGGGCGGGCGGGCCGGGCGCGGCATCCGGCTGCGGGCGGGCGGCGCATCCGGCGGCAAGCAGCAAGGCGAGGGCGAGGGTTCTCATGCATCGTTCCTCGGGGTCACTGCATCCGCACGGGCGTGAACACGAACGCGGGTTCTTCGTAAGGGTGCGCGGCGCGGATGGCGGCGATGACGGCGGGGATGTCGGCGTCGGCGCAGATGGCCTCCACGCGGTACTCGGGGACGCTCACGACAACGCCGCGCTCGCCGATGGCCGGGCTGCTGCCCTCCAGCGGCCGGAACTGGCCCTGCCCGAGGACCTGCCAGCAACAGCGGTCGTAGGCGGCGTAACGCCCCGCACCGGCCGCGAAGATGGCTTCCTTGACCTGCTCCACGTGCGTTTCAGGGATATAGACGGTAAGTTTGTGCATCAGGGTTCCTCTGCTTGCAATTGGACAGGATTTCAGTGGGGCGCTTTTTTTGACAGGGTTAACAGGGTTACGTTTTTTTTGACAGGATTAACAGGATTGTTTTTTTTGACAGGGTTAACAGGGTTGCGTTTTTTTGACAGGATTAACAGAATTTGTTTTTTTTTGACAGGATTAACAGGATTGGGGAAACGAGCAGCAAAACTAGAAACTAGAAACTAAAAACTAGAAACTAGCCCTCCCTCCCATCACCCCTTCTGCACCATGTCGGTGACGGCGCGGAGGAACTGGTTGACATCCGCGAAGCGGCGATAGACGGAGGCGAAGCGGATGTACGCCACCTCGTCCACGCGGTGCAGGCGGGCCATGAGCATCTCGCCGAGCGTGTCGGACGTGACCTCCGTCTCGCCCTCGAGTTCCGCGATGATCTGGTCCACCAGATCGTGTATCTGGTCCGCGCTGATGGGGCGCTTCTCGCAGGCGCGCGAGATGCCGCGCTCGAGTTTGACGCGGCTGAACTCCTCGTGCCGGCCGTCGCGCTTGATGACGCGCAACTCGTCCTTGACGATCTCCTCGTAGGTGGTGAAGCGGAACTCGCAGGCCAGGCACTGGCGGCGGCGGCGTATGGACGCGCCCTCGCGCGCCGAACGGCTGTCCAGCACCTTGTCGTCGCTATGGCCGCACTTGGGGCAACGCATAAAGCACCCTCTCAGGTGATCGCCATCACACGGTCGATGAGCGTGTTGACCGAAAGGTCTTTGAGCATGTGCTTCTGCGGGATGTTCAGGTTGGCGACGTGCTGGAGGTCGGCCTCGGGCAGGTCCATGCCATAGACCACGGCCTTGACGCCGCGCGTGTTGGGCAGGCGCGCGAGCATCGCCGCGACCTCGTCCGCGCTCATGCCCTCCAACTCCAGGCGCATCACGACGGCGTCCGGCGCGAACTTGACGCACGCCTCCAGCGCCTCCGGGCCGGTCCTGGCGGTCACCACCGAGAACCCCGCCTGCGCGAACTCGCGGCTGAGCGTCGCGAGCAGTTCGGCGTCGCCGTCCGCCACGACGAGGCGGCGCGTGGCCTTCTGCCCCGCCGCGGCCGGGCTTTCCGCCGACGACCTGAACAGGATATGCCCCACCTCCAGCAGGAGGTCGGCCGGCGCGCAGGGCTTGGCCAAAAAGCCCGCGATCTGCTTGTCCGCGAAATACTCCGCCATGGACGCGCGGGCGGTCAGCACCAGCACCGGCAGCAGGGTGCTGCCGTCAGGGTTCGTGATGCGATCCAGGAAGCCCACGCCGCCCATGCCCGGCATCCCCATGTCGAGGATGATCAGGTCCGGCTGGAGCGAACGCAGTTTCACCAGCGCATCCTCGCCGCTGGGCGAGCATGCCACCTCGTAGCCTTCAAAGCGAAGGAAATCGCCCAGCGTCTCAAGCAGGCTGGGGTCATCATCAATCAACAATAATTTGCGCTTACTCGTTTCCATAAGAAGCAACCAGTGTAGCGCGTTTGCCGTCACATTTCAAACACAATTTTTTCAGGAGGGGATTTTCGTTCGGAATTTCATGCAAAGGTCGAAGGCACAGAGGGATTTTTGATTTTAGATTGAAAAAACGATTCTGTAAAATCCTGTTAATCCTGTCTAAAATAAACACCTGTTTTCCTTAACCACAATAGAATGCACAATGGACACTATTTTGTGCCTATTGCGAAAACCATTGTGTCCATTGTGGTAAAAGTCATCCTGTTAATCCTGTCTAAAGACTCTGTGTCCCTTCGTCCCTGCGCGAAAACAACCTTGTCAGAAAAACACCTTCGCGAAGCGGAGGATGCCTTGCTTCCACGGGACGCGGTGGGAGACGCCGGAGGCGTTCTTGAAGCTGGCGAGGTTGGCGACGTACCAGCGGTAGTTGCGGATGAGCGCGTCTTTGTTGGAGTGGCGGGGGGCGTAGCCGAGGATGCGCTCGGCTTTCTCGATGCTGACGAAGGAGTCCTCGCAGGCGGTCTCGTACACCCACTTGTAGAGGGGCGAGAGGTGGAGCATCTCGAGGAAGCGCAGCGCCCAGATCATCGGGGCGGCGGGGAAGCCGCGGATCTTCTTGCCGTGGCCGGCGTCGTCCAGCACGGCCTGGTAGTCCTCGCGCATGGTGGTGAACTGCTTCGCGCCGATGTTGAAGGTGTCGTTGGCGGTGGCGGGGTCTCGGGTGAGCGTGAGCCAGATGGCCTCGCACAGATCCTCCACGTCGAGCAGCTGGTAGCGGTTGCGGCCGTTGCCGATCATCGGGAAGCCGTGGCCGGTGTGCGCCCAGTCGTAGAAGAGCGCGAACACGCCAAGGCGTTCGGGGCCGATGAAGGACTTGGGGCGGATGATGGGGACGCACATCCCCTGCTCGCGGAAGCCGAGGCAGACTTCCTCGGCCATGATCTTGGCCTTGCCGTAGGGGCCCACGCCGATGAGTTTGTCGGTCTCCAGCAGCGGGTGGTGGTCGGGGATGCCATAGACGGCGGTGGAGGAGATCATCACCATGCGCTCGACGCCGAAGCCCTGCGCGGCGGCGAGGACGTTGCGCGTGCCGTCCACGTCGGTCGTCATGATGTCCTGCTCGGAGTAGAGCGGGAGCGCGGCGGCGCAGTGGATGACCCACGTCGCACCCTCCATGGCCTTGCGCAGGACCGGCACGTCGCGGATGTCGCCGACGGCCGCGCTGATCTCGCCCTTCTCGGGATAGTCGAACGGCACGAGGTCAATGGACGCGATGTCCGTGATGCCCTTGCCCCGCAGGAAACGAATCAGGTTGATGCCCAGAAAACCGCTGCCGCCCGTCACTAACACTTTCTGCATAATCTATACCCTCGTTGAAAAAACAGTATAGCCTATCTTGCGCCGAGACCGCAAGTGTAGTACACTGGCGCACATGATTTTCTCGCTCACAGAAGACGCGCTGGCGCAAGCGGCCGGCATCCTCAACGCGGGCGGTGTCGTGGTCATCCCGACCGACACCGTTTACGGCATCGCTGCGCACCCGCGCCACCCCGAGGCCGTGCGGCGCATCTGCACCATCAAAGGCCGCCCCACGGGCAAGCCCATCGCGCTGCTCGCGACGGACACGGAAGCCGTCACGCGTTTCGGCGCGGACTTCCCCGACGCAGCCAAGCGACTCGCCGAGAAACACTGGCCCGGCGCGCTCACGCTCGTGCTGCCCTGCGGCGACGGCTACGAAGGCTTCCGCGTCCCCGCGCACGACGCGGCGCGGCGGCTCCTCGCGCTGTGCGGCGGGACGTTGCGCGTGACCAGCGCGAACCTCAGCGGCGCCATGCCCGTGCGCGACGCCGCCGACGCGCTCAAAGACATCGGGCTGGAGGCCGACATGATCCTCGACGGCGGCACCTCCCCCGGCGGCACCGCCAGCACCGTCGTCAAGGTCGCCCCTGACGGGACGCTCGCAGTGATCCGCGAAGGCGCGATAAAAAAGATTTTTCATTGATGCGTGAACCAGAATGTATGACGTTTTTTTTAGACAGGATTAACAGGATTTTTAACCACGATGGGTACAATGGGGTTCACGGTTGACACAAGCATCGTGTTTAAGGTGAAGTTGTCACAGCCATCTATGAAAACGCCGAAGGCGTGTAACGTGAGTAACCGCCGGTGGCGCGAGCGTATGCGAGCGGAACCGGCGGTTACTCATGTTTAGCACCTGCGGCGCTATGTGACAACATCAGGCTGGCAAGCGTCGTAGAGACGGATGATTATCCGTCTCCTGAAGGCAATGACACGGGGAGACGGATAATCATCCGTCTCTACCATTAAACCTGTCGTGATATGGAGGGGGGGGGGCCTCGCGGG
>WRJS01000025.1 GCA_009778475.1 Kiritimatiellota bacterium
CGTCACGGGCAGTTCCCGTGACACCTTGCCGCGAAGGTCACACTTCCTTCGCAAAAATGTTTTTGTACGCTTGTACAGAACATTCATCTGAAAACAGCCAAATTTGCAGATGACGTGAAACACATGCATTCGCAAACGTTTTCAAACCCAAAGTGTAGAGTATGGGGTACGTCCTTTTTTTTAGGCGTACCACTGAAATATATGCAGTGTTTTGGGTTGGGCATTTGGCTGTGCCTCAGATGGGCATTGTAGGAATCAGAGGTGCGCCTTTCCATGCCCTATCAGGGAAGCCGACCTTATAAAATAAACGGGCTAACTGAGGATACGACAATGAACAAACGTTCAAGAACAGGAAGAGTAGCGCATGGCGTCCTCGCCATGCTCACGCTCATGGGCGCGGCAACGCTCAATGCCGCGACCATCAACGTCTCGGGCGGAGGCTCTGCACTCCAAACCGCAATCAGCAACGCCAGCGCAGGGGACATCCTCCTCGTCGCCCCTGGCACTTATTCGCCCATCAATTCCGACAACAAAGCCATCACCATCGAAAGCACGCACGGCGCAAGCGTGACCTTCATCGACGGCGGCGGCATCAACCGTTGCGCGACACTGGGGAGCGCAGAGGGACACAACAACACCATCCTCATAGGGTTCACGCTGAAAAACGGTCATACCTACATCAACGGAGGGGGATCTTCTGGCGGCACGCTAAACAACTGTACACTGACAGGAAATACAGTAACCTACGCTGGCGGCGGCGCATGTTATGGCATATTGAACAACTGCACGTTAACGGGTAACGGGGTAACTGGATCTGACGGTGGCGGTGGTGGCGCATGTTACAGCACTCTGAACATCTGCACGCTGTCAGGAAACACCGCAGACTGTGGCGGTG
Organism: Kiritimatiellota bacterium; assembly: GCA_009778475.1. Lineage (GTDB taxonomy): Bacteria > Verrucomicrobiota > Kiritimatiellia > RFP12 > UBA1067 > WRJS01. Next base: position 896 of record WRJS01000025.1, read on the forward strand.
GGGTGTGTTTTAGTACATTAAACAACTGCACATTGTCGAAAAACACGGCAAAATATGGCGGCGGCGCGTATGAAAGTGCGCTGAACAACTGCACATTGAAAAACAATAGCGCAAATAAAAACGGAGGCGGGGCGTACAACAGCACCTTGCGCTACTGTACATTAACGAGTAACTTGGCTGGCTACGACGGCGGCGGCGCATATTACGGCGTATTGGAAGACTGTTTGCTGGAGAGTAACTCGGCAGACGCGGGCGGCGGCGGCGCGTGTTACAGTACGTTGAACAACTGCAAGTCGTGGTGGAACTGGGCAGGAAACGTTGGTGGTGGCGTGTATGGCAGCACGCTGAATAACTGTCTGCTTTTTGGCAACTCGGCAAAACGGGGTGGTGGTACGAGCACGTCAACCTTGTACAATTGCACGGTAGCGGGAAATGCCGCAACCGACTATAGCGGATTCATCTTAACACTTAGATCCAAGCAAGGCGGCGGAGCGCATAAATGCACTATCCGTAACAGCATTTTTTATAGAAACTATGGTAAAACTACTTGGGGGTTTTGGACGGAGAATGACCTTCTTGATTGTCCCGACACGGAATATTCTCGTGCAGACAATCCTCCTGTAAACAAGCACAATATCTATTCAGACCCAGACCTGAATGGATCTGTGTATGTAGATGATTATTGGGATGTAATCCGAGTATCTGGCGACTTCCGTTTGGCATCCAACTCACCGTGTAAGGATAAGGGGAACAATACGTATGTCACGTGGGATTTCGACCTTGACGGCTATGCCCGCATCCACAACGGAACGGTGGACATGGGGTGTTATGAATACGCCCCGACTTTTTATGTGACCTTCAGAAGCAATGGCGGCAACTCGGACTGGCAGGATGTGAAGCAGAGGAACAGCACCCCTTATATCCTCCCCGCTACGAATCCGGCGAGTTCAGGGTACACGTTCGCGGGCTGGTTCACGGCGGCGAGCGGCGGAACGCAGGTCACCACAAACACGGTGGTGACGCAAACCACCGCGCACACGCTTTACGCGCATTGGACGCCGAACACCTACACGGTTACCTACAACGGCAACGGCGCGGACGGCGGCTCTACGGCGAACTCTTATCACACTTACGGCATAGCAAGCCCGCTGATGCTGAACGGGTTCTTCAGGACGGGATACACGTTCGCGGGGTGGACAAACTCCGTCGGGACAACAACCTACTCCAACGGGGCGAACGTCAGCAACCTGTCCTCGACGCCCAACGGTACGGTCACGCTCCATGCGAAGTGGACGCCCATCACCTACACGGTTGCTTACAACGGCAACGGGAACACGGGCGGCTCTATGTCAAGCACCAGCCACACCTACGGCACTCCCGCGAACCTGAGACCGAACGGTTTCACTAAGACGGGACACACGTTCGCGGGATGGGCGGAGACCGCCAGCGACGCGGTCGTGTTCACCAACGGCGAGAGCGTCCTCAACCTGACCTCGACACAGGGCGCGGTGGTTACAAACTTCGCAAAGTGGACGCCGAACACCTACACGGTCACCTACGACGGCAACGGCGCGGACGGCGGCTCTACGGAGGATTCCAGCCACATCTACGGCGTGGCAAGCCCGCTGACGCTGAACGGTTTCACGCGGACGGGATACACGTTCACAGGGTGGGCGACGACCTCCGGCGGCGCGGTTGTCTATACCAATGGCCAAGAGGTCAGCACCCTGACCTCGACGCTAGACGGCACATACAAACTCTATGCGAAATGGGCGGCAATCACATACATGGTTTCCTATAGCAGTGAAGGGCATACCAGCGGCTCTATGACGCCTTCCAGCCATACCTACGGCACGGTAAAGATGTTGTCAATGTGTGTATTCAGGTGGACCGGATACGAATTTGCGGGCTGGGCGGAGAGCCTCAATGGTCCTGTCAAATACCTGAGCGGGGCAAGTGTCCTGAACCTGACCACGGTCCAAGGCGACACTGTTCCGCTCTACGCCGTCTGGAGAGCAGTCAATTACACGGTCTCATACAACGGCAACGGGAACACGGGCGGCTCCACGGCAAGTTCCTCCCACACCTACGACACGCCAAGTCCGTTGACGTTGAACGGGTTTGTCAGGACGGGATACGTTTTCACGGGTTGGGCAAGGAATGCCGAAAGCCCCGCCATGTATGCCGACGGTCAGCAGATAAGCACCCTAACCCCTGTGCCGACGCAAGGCGGCACGGTCTGGCTCTATGCGAAGTGGGCGGGAACCGCAAACCCCGAGTTGTTGGACTACCCCGTTTGGCTTGGTTATTACGGCTTGGCCGACACGCCAGAGAATTATGACAAGTGGCTGGCGGGGCTTGACCCCACCGATCCCAACGTGGCGTTTAGGGCGCGTATCGAGATGCGGGACGGCAAGCCGTATGTGGACTGGACGCCCGACCTCGGGGGACTGCGTTCCTACACGAAGGAGATGAAGGAACACCTGTCCGACCCGTGGCAGCCCGCGCCCGAGGATTTGTCCACGCTCCCCCTTACGCCCTCGCGGTTCTTCAGGGTGCGCGTGGGGATGCCGTAAACAAGGTGGCACGGGCATTCCTGCCCGTGGTCTAATGCGGGCAGGAATGCCCGCACCACCTTCTTGAATGAGGAATCGCCGGGAGCGCAAGGCTTCCGCCTTGCAATAACAAATGCAGGGCAGAAGCCCTGCGCTCCCGGCAGTTGTCTATCGGTTGACATCGTCAGCGGGATGTTGTAAAGTGATGGCAAACCGTTTCGAGAAGTACGGGGAAGAATCGTATCAAAAGGAACTCGATTATGGAGCGACAACCATCAGTGCGTATGCAAGTGGCCCTGCTGTGCGTGTTCTGCGCAGGGGCGCTCTGTGCGGAGTCATTCCCGAAAGCGCTTTTCGCCGAGTTGTACTCTCCCGAGCGAAACACCGTTTTCTCGCCGTACTGCATTACGGCGGTGCTGGCGATGGCGGGGGCTGGCGCACGGGGGGACACCGCCACGCAAATCGGCAGCGTCCTCGGGGACACGCCGGAGGCCATCGCGCAGAATTTACATGCCCTCCAAAAAGGCGTTGCGGAGGGTTCGCCCCAAAGCGCCACGCTGCGAATGATCAACGCGCTGTTCCCGCAACAAGGGTACGCGCTCCTGCCGGATTACATTGAGTGTGCCAAAAGCCGGTTCAACGGCAACGCCATTCCCGTTGATTACGCGAATAACCTCGAAGCCGCCGCCGCGACAGGCGGAGGTGGTACTTTCGGGTTCCCGCCCAAAATATTTCTCGCCAACCGCCCCTTCGCCTTCGCCATCCGCGCGTGCGATTCAGGCGCGATCCTTTTCCTCGGCGTTGTCAACGACCCCAGCGCCAACCCGCTCGGAAATTTGTGAGGGAGACCGTAATTATGAAAACGACTCATGCGATATGTTCAATAATGCTGGCGCTATGCCTTTCGGCGGTGCGCGTGCTGGCTCACGGCTATCACCCTGGGCGCTTGGAAGATGCCGCAGCCAAAGCCGATCAGGCGGTGCTTGCCAAGATTACCGCGATTAAGGAAACCCCAATCCACCACACGCTCAAGGATGGCAAGCAGGGACCCTTGCTGACCACCCGTCGCGACTACACACTGGAGGTCAGCCGCGTTCTTGCGGGCGTTGACCACAAGCCCGGCGCCGCGACGTACACGGCGCCATCATTCGTTGCCTACGACGAAAACGGTGAGATGCTCGCAGGTGAGTGGGTTCTCATTGACGGTACGGGAAACGAAAGTCATCTGGAGCAAGGACAGGAGTATGTCCTGTGCCTGCGCGGCAATTGGGAAGGCTCGCCGAATATCATCCGTGCCGAGCCGGTTGACCGCGCCGAGGCTGTCACGACAGCCATGCGCCGGTCTCAATGTTGGGCAGCATTGAGAGCCGCGCTCACGGTCGAGGAATTCAAGTCCGTCCGCCTGGTCGCGTATGATTCCGCCAACGGCACACTGGCGGCGGTGGTTCCTTCGCCGGGGCGGATTGACCCGCCGCGGGCTAGGGTTTACGCCGCCACCCCAAACGGCACGGTCACGTGCGCCTATGAGTTTGATACCTACTTGAATTACAACCATCTGTATTTCGACGGCACGACGGTGATCCTTCGCGCCAGCAACGAGCATACAATGATTTTCCCGCACAATGAATTCGCTGTTCGGACAACGGACAAACCCCAATGAAAGATAGTTTTTCACGATGAGGCAAGACGTTCCCATAGCGGCAATCGCGACGGCGCCGGGGGCGGCGGGCGTGTGCGTGGTGCGCGTGTCGGGGGAGGGCGCGTTGGGGATTGCGGACAGGCTCGCGCCGCACGTTAAGCCGCCGTTCTGTGAACGCTCGGGCGGGACGTTTGCCCATGCGGATTTTGTCCATCCCGTGACGAGCGAGAAAATCGACGACGGCTTGGTGCTGGTCTTTCATGCGCCGAACAGTTTCACGGGCGAGGACGTGGTCGAGTTTCAGGGGCATGGCGGCGCGGTGCCGTCGCGGCGGTTGCTGGAGGCGGTGCTGGCTGCCGGCGCGCGCCTTGCCGAGGCGGGGGAGTTCTCCAAACGCGCGTTCCTGAATGGGCGCATGGACTTGACGCAAGCCGAGGCGGTGTGCGATTTCATCCAAGCCAAGACCGACCGCATGGCGCACGTCGCGCGGGCGCAGCTGGACGGCTCGCTGGGGTCGCGCATCAACCGCCTGTACGACGCGATGACGGCGCACTGCGCGGACATCGAGCATCAGCTGGATTTCGAGGAGGGCGAGCTGCCCGACACGTTCGTGCGCCAGACGGCAACGGCGGTTCAGGAGACGCAAGCGCAGATTCAGCAGCTGATCGCATCGTGGAACGCGAGCGGTCACCTGCTGCGCGACGGCGCGTTGGTCGTCATCAGCGGGAAGCCGAACGCGGGGAAGTCGTCGCTCCTGAACGCGCTGCTCGGGCGCGACCGTGCGATTGTGCATGACGCGCCGGGGACGACGCGTGACGCCATCGAAGAGAGTTGCGCCCTCGACGGCATCCCGCTGCGCCTCGTCGATACCGCCGGGCTTCGCGACACGGCGGACGCGGTGGAGCAGGAGGGCGTCTCACGCGCACACCGCCTCATGCGCCAAGCCGACATTAACCTGTACCTCATCGACGGCACGACGCGCGAAGTCCCCCCGCACGACCTCGATCCCGCGCGGACGATCATCGTGTTCACGAAAAGCGATTTGGGCGCGCCCCCCGAAGAAGGCGGCGCGGTCGCAGTCTCATCCAAGACAGGCGAAGGGTTTGACGCGCTCGGCAAAATGATTCTCCGCAAACTCGGCGCGGATTCGGGACACGACAATATCGTCAACGCCCGCCACGCGGGCGAGCTCCGCACCGCGTACGAAGCCGCGACCCACGCGCTGGCGGCGCTGTCCTGCGATCTGGTTATCGCCGCCAACCACCTGCGTGACGCGGCGGAAGCCCTCGGGCGCATCGTCGGGCGTTGCTACGCCGACGACTTGCTCGATGCCGTGTTCTCCCGTTTCTGCGTCGGGAAGTGAGATATCGCACCCGGTACGAGAGCTGTGCCGCATGACCTCACGGGTGCTTCGGTTTCGAGCCCATCTCAAAGACGAGCAGGCCGCCGTCCATGATGTCGCTGTGGGAGATCTTGATGTTGTTGACGGGCTGGCCGTTGAGGGTGACGCCCTGGACGTACTTGTTCGCCTCGGACAGCCCCTTGGCCTGCATGGTGAAGGTCTTGCCGCCGCGCAGCCGCCACACGATTTCCTCCATCTGCGGCGCGCCCAGCACGTAGCCGTCGCCGCAGGGGCTGACGGGGTAGAAGCCCATCGCGGAGAAGACGAACCATGCGGACATCTGGCCGCAGTCGTCGTTGCCGCAAAGGCCGTCGGGGAAGTTTTTGTACTGGGTGTCGAAAACCTCGCGGACGATCTCTTGCGTGCGCCATGCCTCGTCCGCATAGGGGAACAGGTAGGCGATGTGGTGGCTCGGCTCGTTGCCGTGCGCGTACTGCCCGATCAGGCCGGTGACGTCCAGCACGTCGCCCTGGCCCTCCATCTTGCTCGGCAGTTTGAAGAGTTGGTCAACCTTCTCGAAGAAAGGTTTCTTGCCGCCCATCAGGTCGATCATCCCCTGGGGGTCGTGCAGGACGTGCCATGTGTATTGCCATGCGTTGCCTTCCGTGAAGTCGCCGCCGAAGGACTCGTTGTGGGCGAGGGCGAAGGGGTTGAAGTTCTCGCGCCACTTCCCGTTTGAGTCCTTGCCGCGCATGAATTTCACCTCGGGGTCGAAGAGGTTGCGGTAGCGCGTGGCGCGTTCCGCGAAGAACGCGGCGTCGTCCGCCTTGCCCAGGGCCTTGGCCATCTTGGCGGCGCAGTAGTCGTCGTAGGCGTATTCGAGGGTGCGGGAGACGGACTCGCGCGTGATGATGTCGAACGGGAGGTAGCCGTACTTGTCGTAAACGTCCCAGTCGGATTTCTCGTGCTTCACGGTGAGGGAGGTCTTGATGCTGTCGTAGGCGGCGTTGGCGTCGAAGCCGCGGAAGCCTTTGAGGTAGGCGTCCGCGATGACCGGCACGGCGTGGTTGGCGATCATGCAGTGCGTCTCCTGCCCCCAGAGCGCCCAGATCGGGAGGTAGCCCTGCTCGCGGTGCTGCGCGAGCATCGCGTTCACGAAGCCGTCCACGCGCTCGGGCGCGAGGATGGTGTAGAGCGGGTGCGCGGCGCGGAAGGTGTCCCACAGCGAGAGCGTCGAGTAGTGCGCGCCGCCCTTGGCGGAGACGACCTTGTTGTTCGCGCCGCGGTAGCGGCCGCTCACGTCGGTGATGGTGTTGGGCTGGATGAAAAGGTGGTAGAGCGAGGTGTAGTAGTTCTCCTTCTGCGCCAGCGTGCCGGTGACCTCGGCGCGGCCCAGCAGGTCGTTCCACAGGGCCTTCGCCTGGGCGCGCACGGCGCTGAAGTCCCAGTGGGGGGCCTCGGCCGCGAGGTTCCGCTTCGCGCTGTCCACGCTGACGGTCGAGAGCGCGACCTTGACCTGCAGCGTCTCGCCGGGCTTGAGGTCGAAGTCCAGCACATAGCGCGGGGCCTTCTCGCCCTCCTGCGCGGGGAGCTGCTCGATGGCGGTGAAGGGCTTGTCGAACGTCACGACGTAGTAGCAATAACGCTTGACCCACACGCTGGTGAGGTTGTAGCCGCTGATGGTGTGCTTGCCCTCGACGGTGGTCTGGTTCTCCAAGACGTGATGGCGGAGCGCCTCGTCGCCGCTGACGATGCCGTACTGCAAATCGACCAGCAGGCGCGGCGGGTCGCTCTTGCGGTAGGTGTAGCGGTGGAACGCCACGCGCGGCGACGCGGTGATCTCCACGTCCACGCCGAAATCGTCGAGGGTCACGGCGTAATAGCCGGGCTTGGCCTGCTGGGTCTCTTTGCGGTACGCGCTGTGGAAGTTCTCGCGCGCCGCCGTGCCGGAGAACGGCTGGAGCTGCACATCGCCCAGGTCGGGGCAGCCCGTGCCGTTGAGGTGCGTCTGCGAGAAGCCCCAGATTTTCTCGTCGAGGAACATGTAGCCCGAGCAATAACGCCATGTGCAGTTGCCCGTGTCCGGGCCCGCCTGGATCATCCCGAACGGCACGCACGCGCCGGGGAACGTGTGCCCGTTATCCGCGCAGCCGACGAACGGGTTCACGTATTGCGTGTAGTCCTTCTGCGTCACCGGGTGCGGGCTTGTGCAGCCCGCGATCATCATCATTGCGCCCAGCAGGGCGATCGCTTTTCTCATCTTGAACTCCTCTTTTCAGCGGTCCGTGTTAAAGCAACACAGGGCTATTCCAAATCAATCGGGACGACGGTCTCGATTTTCGCCTTGCCTTTCAACGCTTTAATGTAGTCCATAATCGCGGGCTGCGACTTCTGCCGTTTCAGTTGCTCGCGGACCTCCTCCGCCGCCGGGACAGGGGTGGGGGGCTGCTGCGGGGTTTCGATCTTCACGAGGATGTGCGACGCGGCGACGGACTCCGGTTTCGCCGGCGCATCTCCGTTTGCCTCGGCGGCCGGGTTCTTCGCCGTGACCCGAATCAGGTGATACCCGAACTGGGTCTCGACGATGTCGCCGACCTTGCCGATTTCCTGCGCGAACGCCGCGTCCTCAAACGGCTTGACCATCTGCCCGCGCTGGAACGTGCCGAGGTCGCCGCCGCGCGCGCCGCTCGGGCAGTCCGAGTGCGCCTTCGCGAGCTCGGCGAAATCCGCGCCTTCATCCAGTTGCTTTTTCAGGCCTTCGATCTTCGTGCGCTTGGCCTCTTTGGGTTCGGCCTGCTTTGCGGCCTCCTCGAGCGCCGCATTACGCGCCTTCGCGTCCGCGATGACCTTCTCGACCTCCGCATCGTCAACCTCGACGGCATCAAGCACTTTTGCCCGGATTAACTTCTCGATAAGGATATTTTCCTCAAACTCCTTGCGGGCGGTCTCCTCCCCAAAAGGCGATTCTTTGAAATATTGGTCAAGCGTCTTGCCCATGCGCTTAAGATTTGCCTCCACCTGTGTTTCGTGTTTTTTACGGTCCTCGTCTGTGACCGTGATGCCTGCCTGCTTCGCATCGTTCTTGAGCAACGTCTTGACCACAAAGTTATTGACGACCCCCTTCTCAAGATACTTGTGCGCCTCGGTCTGGTGCACCTCGGAAATGTTCTGGGCGGTCACAATCGCGCCTATGGTTTTATCCATGTCCTTGCGCAAGAGCGTCACGCCGTCAACGGAGGCCACCACCTCGTCGGGGTCGCCCGGCTCGGCGTGTCCGGTAAGTGCGCAGGTCGAAGTCATCATCAGTGCGGCGCAAAGGCCGATTGCTTTTTTCATCGTGAATCTCCTTTTTTCAGTGGTCAGAAAACACAAACATCCAGTCATCTCTAATCCTCGTACAGCCACCCTTTGGTGGGAATGACGGTCTCGATTTTCGCCTTGTCCCTTAACTCCAGCAGATAGATGCGTTGCTGTTCAAAACCTGCCTTCTGCTTCAGGCACTTGCGGGCCTCTTCCGCTGTCGGAACATCAAGGCGCAATAAAGAGGAGGGGGCGTTCAGGAGGATGTGCGACACCATCACGGTCTCAGGTTGTGCCGGCTCACCACCGTTCGCCTCGGTTGCAGGGTTCTTCGCCGTGACCAGAATCAAGTGATACCCATACGAGGTTTCGACGACCTCGCCGACCTTTCCGACTTCCTGCGCGAACGCCGCATCCTCAAACGGCTTGTCTTCCCCGCTCATCTGCCCGCGCCGGAACGTGCGAAGGGCACCGCCGTTCTTACCGCTCGGGCAGTCCGAATGCTCCTTTACGAGCGCGGCGAAATCCGCACCCCCCGCCAGTTGGTTCTTCAAGTTTTCAATCTTCGCGCGCTTGACCGCTTTTTGATCAGGCTCAAGGCTGTTACTGCGATCTTCCATAATCTTGATGCTTGCCTTAAGCGCTTTCTGCTCTTCGATGTATTTCTCGACTTCTGCGTCGTCAACCTCGACGGCGTCTAGAAATTTCATCTGAAACAGTTTCTCCTGTAAAAGCTCATCCTTAAAGAATTCGCGGGCGGTCTCCCAAGGTATCTTCTCCAGTGGAAACTTCATCTTTTTCGCTCGCTCGATCATGTCTTCGTCGGTTACCGTGATGCCCTCTTTTTCAGCCGCATTACGAAGCAATGTGTTGATCACAAAACGGACGATGAACGCTTTCTCCAAATCCTTACGTTCCAGACACGTTTGTGCCGGTGCCACAGGAACGCTGCTTTGACGCGCCATCATTGTGTCTATCGCCTTATCCATATCCTTGCGCAAGAGCGTCACGCCGTCAACGGAGGCCACCACCTCGTCGGGGTCGCCCGGCGCGGCGCGGCCAGTCAGTGCGCAGGTCGAAGCCATCATCAGTGCGGCGCAAAGGCTGATTGCTTTTTTCATCGTGAACTCCTTTTGAAGCGACCGGTGTTTCGTTTTCAGGGAGACCCACTAACCATTGAAAACCGTCCCCTAGAGCGTGCGGGGCAACTCTTCCAGCGCGTAGCATTCGACGATGTCGCCGACCTGGAACGCCTCGAACCCGTTGAAGAAGATGCCGCACTCCTGCGAGCCGGTGACCTCGCTGACCTCGTTCTGGAAATGCCTGAGCGAGGCGAGTTTGCCGTCCCACACCTTGTCCTTCTTGCGGAACACGCGGTAACGCGCGTCGGACTTCAGTGCGCCGTCGAGCAGCTGGCAGCCGGCCACGCGCCCCATCTTGCCGATGTCGAACGCGGCGCGGATCTCCGCATGGCCGCGGATGACCTCCTTGTACTCCGGCGGCAGCAGGTCGAGCATGCGCTGCTTGACGAAATCCAGCAGCTCGTAGATGATGCGGAACGTGTTCACGCGCACCCCGACGTGACGCGCCAGCTGCTGCACGCCCGTCTCGCACGCGATGCTGAACCCGAGCAGCAGCGCCTTGCCGGCCGATGCCTTGTTCACGTCGGTCGCGGAGACGTTGCCGATGCCGCTGGAGATGATGTTGAGCGAGACCTTCTCGCTCTTGATGTCCTTCAGCGCCTCGACGATGGCCTCGGCCGAGCCTTGCGTGTCGGCCTTGACGATGACGGCGAGCTCGCGGCGCAGGTTGTCCTTCATCTGACTCATCAGCGCGTCGAGCGACGTGACCTTCGCGCTGCTGGACAGCTCGATCTGCTTGCGCTCCTCGCCCGCGCGTTCGGCGAGCTCGCGCGCGCGCTTCTCGTTCAGCATGACGCGGAACTCCGCGCCGGCCTCCGGCACGCCCGAAAGCCCCATGCACTTGACGGCGGTGGACGGGGTCGCGGATTTCACGCGGCGGCCGCGGTCATCGATCAGGCCGCGGATTTTCCCGACGTACTCGCCGCACAAGACGATGTCGCCCACGCTCAGCGTGCCGCCCGTCACCAGCAGGGTGCCCGTCGGCCCGAGCCCCTGCTCGAGCTGCGCCTCGATGACGGAGCCGTTGGCGCGGCGCAGCGGGTTGGCGGTCAGCTCCATCATGTCCGCCTGGAGCAGGATCATCTCGAGCAGGTGGTCAACCCCCGCGCCCGTCATGGCGGAGACTTCCGCGCAGATCAGGTCGCCGCCCCACTCTTCCGGGGTCAGGCCCTCGCCCTGGAGCATCTGGCGGACGCGGTCAGGCTTGGCGGTGGGCAGGTCGCACTTGTTGATGGCGACCATGATCTGCACCCCGGCCTGCTGGGCCTGGCGGATGACCTCGCGCGTCTGCGGCATGATGCCGTCGTCTGCGGCGACGATGATGACCGCGATATCCGTGAGGTTCGCGCCGCGCGCCCGCATGGCGGAGAACGCGGCGTGGCCGGGCGTGTCGAGGAACGTGATCCTGCGGCCGCTGATGTCCACGGTGTACGCGCCGATGTGCTGCGTGATGCCGCCGGCCTCGCCGGAGGCCACGCGCGTGTTGCGGATGCGGTCCATGAGCGAGGTCTTGCCGTGGTCAACGTGCCCGAGGAACGTGACGATGGGCGGGCGCGGCTGGAGGTCCTCGGGCCGGTCGTCGGGGATGGCGTCGTCCGCGTCCTCGCTGCGCAGGACGGGCTTGCGCTCGGTGGAGCGCTTCTGCCGCTCGATCTCGATTTTGTACCCGTACTTGTCGGCGATCTTCTGCGCGATGTCAACCTCCACGCGCTGGTTGATGGAGGCCAGGATGTTGAGCTGCATCAGGTCCGCGATCAGGCGGTTCGGGCGCAGGCCCAGGGACTCCGCCAAGTCTTTGACCACCACCGCGCCACGGAGCGTGATCACGCGGTCCGGCGCGACGGACGTGTCGGGCGCGGGTGGCGGCGGCAGGGGCGGCCGTTGCGGCCCGCCGCGCTGTTGGAACGCGCCGCCGCCGCGCTGCTGCTGCTGGAAGGGCGGGCGTTGCGACGGGAAGGGCGGCCGCTGCTGCTGGGACGGCGGGCCACCGCGCTGCGGTTGCGGCCGCGGGCCGCGGCCCTTGTCCTTCGGCCCCATCGGGCTGATGCCCTTGGGCGTGTCGCGGGATTCGTCCTTGCCGAACTTCCCGATGAACGGCGCGGCCCGCTCGTCTTCCGGCTCCAAATCGTCTTCCGCCGCGTAACGCGCGGCCTTGGGTTTCGGCGGCGGTTTAGGCTGCGCGGGCGCAGGGCTCGGCTTCGGCGCTTGCGGCGGCGGCGCCTGCTTGGGTTTTGCCGGGGGCGGCGCGGCAACAGCCGTTGGCGCGGGCGCGGCGGCGGGTGCGGGCGCGGCCGGTTTCGGCGGCGGCTCGGCCTTCGGCGCGGCCGGCTTCACGTCTTGCGGCGCGGGCGGCGGCTCGGCAGGCTTGGACGCTTCGGCCACAGGCGCGGGTGCGGGCACGAGTTCGGGCGCAGGTGCGGCTTCAGGCACAGGCTCTGGCGCGGCGACCACAGGGGGCGGCGGCTCGACAAACGTGCCCTTCTTGCGCGCGTCCGTCTCGATGGCGCGTTGGCGGCCACCCTCCAGTGTGTCGCGCTCCGCCTTGGACGCATCCGTGCCGCGCGCCTCGATGATTTTGCGCTTTTCGGCCAGACGCGCGGTGCGCACGGTGCGCTCCTGCTCGATGTCCGTTGCCGAGCGTTGCGCGAACAGCTCGCGCAGACGCTTCTCGTCGGCGGAGACCAGCCGGGTCAGCGGCGAATCCGCCTCGATGCCGAGGCGTTGGGCCTGCTTGAGAACCTCCACGCTGGAGGTCTGTGCTTTCTTCGCAAATTCGTACACTCTCATCCGCTTACTCTCCCGCCTCCTCTTCCTGTTCTTCTTCTTCTTCCTTAACCCCGCAGACGGCTTGGGCGGCGACCCAGATTTCGCGGACGACCTGCTCGTCTAGCCGGGTCACCTCTTGCAGGTAGGGCATCTCGACCTCGATGATGCCGTCCGTCGTCAAGAACCCGTTGTCCACGAGCGTCGTCGCGGTGGCCTCGGGGATGTCCAGCACCTCGGCGAGTTCGGCGATGGCCGTCTCGCGCTGGAGCTCGAAGGAAAGCGGCTCGCCCGTCTTAGCGATGTCCACGCGCCAGCCGAGGAGCTTCGATGTCAGGCGCACGTTCTGCCCGTGCCGCCCGATGGCGAGCGACAGCTGGTCCGGCGCGACCAGCACGCGCACCGCGCGGGTCTGGTTCGGGTCAACGGTGATGACTTCCAGCTTCGCGGGGAGAAGCGCTTGGGTGACGTACTGCTTGATGTCCTCGCTCCAGCGCACGATGTCGATCTTCTCGCCGTTGAGCTCGCGCACGATGTTGCGCACGCGCACGCCGCGCAGCCCCACGCACGCGCCCACGGGATCAACTTTCTCGTCGAGCGTCTTGACCGCGATTTTCGCGCGGTAGCCCGGGTCGCGCGCCACGCTCATGATCTCCACGATGCCGTCGGAGATCTCGGACACCTCGAGGCGGAAAAGTGTCTTCACGAACTCCGGACACGCGCGCGAAAGCATGATGCTCGGCCCGGTGGTGTTCGCCTGTACGCGATGGACATACGCGCGGATGCGGTCGCCGATGTTGTACTCCTCTGTGGGGATGCGCTCCTTGGCCGGGAGGATGGCCTCGGTCTTGCCCAGGTCGAGGATGAGGTCGCGGTGCGAGATCTGGCGCACGGTGCCGCTCACGATGTCGCCGACACGGTCCTTGTACTCGTCGTACACGTTCTTGCGCTCGGCCTCGCGGATTTTCTGGAGGATCATCTGCCGGGCTGTCTGCACGGCGATGCGCCCGAGCTTGGCCGGCGGGATCTCGACCTCGACCGAGTCGCCCGGCTGGGCATCCTTGCAGATGGCACGCGCCTTCCGCAAGGAGATGAAGCCCAGGCCCGTGTCCTCGTCCGAGACATAGGCGGTGTCGAACGCGCGGATGGTCAGCTGCTTACGGTCGATCACGACGCGCAGATCGCTGGAGACATCCAAACTCTTGCGCGCCGCCTGCTGGATGGCAGACTCGATGGCCTGAATGATCACCTCACGGTTGACCCCTCGGTCTTTCTCCAAATAATTAATAATAGACGACAATTCACTGTTCATCCTTGCACCGCCTTCCGCATGTCAAAGTCCCGTCCAACAACAAAAAAGAGCGGGGACATCCCCCCACCCCTTTTTACCCTTAAAAAGTATCGCCTATATTAACCTAATTCGATGACCCCTGTCAACCCCAAAATTTTAAATTATCGTGTTTTAATTTGAAGGTGCCGCAACCGTTTGATGACCGACCGGGCATGACCGCCCTGCCGCCCTTTCCCGGTGCGCACGGCAAATTCGAGAATATGGAAAGCGGCGGCGAGCCGCCGCTTTTAACCGCTGGGGCTTGCCCCTGCGTGGCACGTATAGCGCGCCCCTACAGCGCCTTCAGGTAATCAAGGCACTTCTTCGCGCACGGGTACGCCTCCGCAGGGTTGCTCTCGTGCTCGACGATGAAGCACGTCGTGCCGCCGACGCGCTCGCTGAGGTCGATGGCCTTCCTGAAGTCCATCTTGCCCTCGCCGAACACCGCGCCCTGTGGCCCGCCGTGTTCTTTCAGGTGCACCGACAGCGACCGGCCGGGATAACGCTCGATCATGCGGAACGGCCGCTCCGGGTCGTTGTTGTCAAAGGCGTTTCCGATGTCGATCTGGTGGATGAACGCCTTCGGGGTGTTGTCGAACAGCACCTCCCACGCGGTCAGGTTGCCGTCAACCTTCTTGAAGTCGCCGCCGTGCGCGTGGTAGCCGATGAAGAGGCCCGCCTGCTGCGCCTTCTCGCTCACGCCCGTCAGGGTCTCCGCCGTTTTCAGGCAGGCGTCCTTCGTGCCGAGCTGCTCATCGCCCATGCCGGGGATGATCATGTACTTGCAGCCGATGCCCAGATGGAAATCCATTGTCCGCTGCAGCTTGTCGCCGAAGAACTCGCCGTAGCCCGTGTGCGTCCCGAACGCCTTCAGGCCGCAATCGTCCAGCAGCTTTTTCAGGTCGGGCGCCTTGCCCCAGTACGGCCCGTACCCGGCGAACTCCACGCCCGCGTAACCCAGCTCCGCCGCCTTCTTGATGATGCCGTCAAACCCGTCCTTCGCCTGGTCGCGGAACGAGAACAGCTGGATGCCGACCGGGATTTTCTTCTTCCCGACGGATGCCGCCCGCGCCCCCAGCCCCAGCGCCGCCGTCCCGGCGAACGCCATGCCTGATTTCAGAAAATCACGCCTGTTCCTCATGCCAATCCCCTTTCAGTTTAAATGAACATTCCAAACAATGGACATCATCATATCCTATCTGCCCCCGTCACGTCCAGCGGGAATTTTCAAATTTGAAATTTCCTTGAAATGCACCTTGAATTCTTCTGCGGGGTATGCTATATTGCGTTTCATTTCCGATTCGCGATAAGGAGGTAATCAAATGAAAAAGTTTTTTATGACGATGCTCGCTGCGGGTCTTACGTTCGTCATGCAGGCTGGCGAGGCGAGGTGGGATGCCGGTGACGTTACGGAAGGTCGCGAGATCGACGTCATTGCCGATACCCATCAGGATACGCTGGACGCGCTGGTGAAAATCGTCAGCCAGGGCAGTGTGAATGGCTTCGTAGAGGCGCTTTACAATTTCACGGTTGCGCCGTTCGTGGATGGCGTTCGCGGCGTCACCCTCAGTCCGGGCGAATTAAGCGAGGCCGATGATGACATGGTTTATGCGGCAGTCCCGCTGCAGGACCCCCATTCCGTTTTCCCGCCCCAAGATGAATGGGTCACCATCCCCGAGCCTTCGGTGATGAGCCTTCTGGTGATGGGGGCGACGGTCATGCTCCTGCGCCGCAAGCGTCCGTCTCCCGCCCGCTGAACCGCTTGAAGGGGGCCGGCGTTTAATGAGGCGTATGGACACCCCCGTGAAAACATCTCTGCTAAAAACGGTGCTCGCGCTCGCTGCAAGGTAGCGCGAAATGGTTTTTCTGGAAATGATAAAATCGTATGTGCCCGTTTTTTTATTACACAGAGCGTCACGGAGAAGGCACAGAGGAGCACAGAGTTTTTCTATACGATTCCTCTGTGACTCTCTGTGCCTTCTCCGTGACGCTCTGTGTAACATTTGTTCACCCCCGCAAGTCTTATCTCCCCACCCCCTCTTATGAACACACTTGAACTCAAATCCGTCTGCAAATCCTTCGGCGAGGTCTCCGTCCTGCGCGGCGTGGATTTTACGCTGGCGAAGGGCGCGTTCGCCGCCGTCATGGGGCCGAGCGGCTCGGGCAAGTCCACGCTCCTGAGCCTCATGGCGGGGCTGCTCCTGCCCGACAGCGGCGACGTCACCGTGGACGGCGCGCGCCTCTCGGCCATGGACGACGACGCGCGCACCGTGTTCCGCCGCCGCAACATTGGGGTCATCTTCCAGGACTACAACCTCATCCCGACCCTCACCGCCGAGGAGAACATCCTCCTGCCGCTCGCCCTCGACAAGGCGCCTGTTGACCGCGACCGCCTCGCGGAAATCCTCGCCCGCTTCGACCTCGCGCCGCGCCGCGCCCATTACCCGCACCAGCTCAGCGGCGGCGAGCGCCAGCGCGTGGCCATCGCGCGCGCGCTCATCGTGCGCCCCGGCCTCATCCTCGCGGACGAGCCGACGGGCAACCTCGACATCCTCTCCGGGCAGAGGTTCTGCGAGGTGCTCGCGCAGATACACGCCGACTACGGCACGTCCATCCTGCTCGTGAGCCACGACCCCGTCGTCGCCTCCCGCGCCGATTGCGTCGCGATCCTCCTCGACGGCAAAATCCACAGCCAGCTCGCCCCCGGCGGCGACCCTGCCGGCATCTCGCGGCACTACCTCGCCGCCATCAGAGGATAACCATGCTGTACGTCGGGATAGACGCGGGGTCGCGGGCGACGAAGCTGGTCGCCGTGGATGAGTCGGGGGCGGTGGTGCGCCGCGCGGTGGTTGACCAGTCCGTGCAGCCCGCGGCCACGGCGCGTGAATTGTTCGACGGCGCGGCCGGGGCGGCGGAGGTCGGGCGGTGCGTCGCGACGGGTTACGCGCGGAACGTGCTGACGTTCGCGGACCGCGCGGTGACGGAGATCACCTGCCATGCGAAAGGGTGCGCGTCGCTCTGCCCGGCGGCGGAGGCCATCATCGAGATCGGCGGGCAGGACAGCAAGTTCATCCGCCTCGCGCAGGGGCGCGTGCATGACTTCGTGATGAATGACCGTTGCGCGGCGGGGACGGGGCGTTTCCTGGAGGTGGTGGCGGTGCGGCTCGGCGTGTCGCTGGGGGATTTGCGGGATCTGTTGCGCGAGGCGCAGGACGCGCCGCCCGTGGCGGTCAGCAGCATGTGCGTGGTGTTCGCGGAGACGGAGGTCATCGGCCTGCTCGCCACGGGGACGCCGCCGGCCGCCATCATGCGCGGCGTGCAACGCGCCATCGCGACGCGCGTCGTGGCGATGCTCGGCGACCGCAGGCGGCTTCAGGGCGACATCCTTTTCACGGGCGGCGTCGCGCAGGTGTGCGGCATGAGGGACGCGCTGGAGCATGTGCTGGGGCGGGCGCTGCGGATCCCCGACTCGCCGCAATACACGGGCGCGCTCGGTGCGGCCTTGATTGCGCGTGACGATTGTTGTAAACTATAGGCGAAACCAACAGGAGGAGGTCATCATGTTCACATTGAAGAAGATTACAGCGGACGCCATTCAGGGTGTCTATTCAGGCGCGGAGGGTCAACTCTGGGAACTGCTCATGGGCGAGCAGGTTCACATCGGCGGGTTGCCGTCGTCCATCGACTTGGCGACGTTCGGCGACGTGCGCAGCGGAATGTCCGCGGCGGACCTGTGCTGCTGCTCGGGCGCGGGGATGCGGTTCCTGCTGACGTTGTGCGGCGCGAGCCACGCGGCGGGCGTGGACTTCACGGGCGCACAGATCGCGCTCGGCAAAAAGCGCATGGCGGCGGCGGGCATCGCGCCTTCGCAATACAAATTTTACCTCGGCGACGCGGCGCAGCCGCATGTGAAGGAAGCCTCGGTGGACCTCGTGTGGGGCGAGGACGCATGGTGCTATGTGGCGGACAAGCCGGGGCTGCTCGCGCAGGCGAAACGCGCGTTGAAGCCGGGCGGCAAGGTTGTGTTCTCCGACTGGGTGGGGACGGACAAACTCTCGCCCGCAGAGGCCAGGCACTTCCTGACGTTCATGAAGTTCCCGACGTTCATGGCCATCGAGGACTACGCCAAACTGCTTGCCAAGACCGGCTTCCAGAAAATCAAGACCCGCGCGACCGCGCACTTCGTCCCCAGCATGAGGCACTATATCGCGATGTACACGGGGCAGCAGGCCTACGACGCGCTCCGCATACTCGGCTTCAGCCAAGAGGCCTATACCGCCGTGCTGGACGAGATGCTCTTCATCGCCGAACTCGCCAAGGCGAAGAAAATCACGCAAGCGTATTTCACGGCGACGCGGTAAGTCCCCGTGAAGCGCATCGCCGTCCTTTCCAGCGCGATTCCCGACGCATGGCTGGCGCCGTGCGGGACGGAGGTTGTGCGGAGGGTTGAGTACGCGCGTTACGCGCCCGTCCCCCTGCGGGCGGGGATGTGCGCGCACCTCGCCTACCTGCCCGCGCTGCTGGAGGACGTTGACGGCATCGTGCTGGCGACCACCTGCGACCAGATGCGGCGCGGCGCGGAATGGCTGGGCGACGGCTCGCGCGTGTTCCTTTTCGATGTGCCCTCCGCGCCCTGCGACGCGCTGCTGGCGATTGAAAAAGCGCGGCTGGAGCAGTGGGCGCAAAACCTTTCGCTAAGAGGTGCGTCGCGCCCCCGCGATGCCCGCACGACGGAGACGCCATGCGCTACCGCCATCACCATCGGCATCATCGGCGGGCACTTCTGCGGCGACGTTGAGCGCGTCCGCGATTTCTTCGCGCAACGCGGTGTCGCTGTCCGCCTGTGGGGTTGCGAAGGCGGCGAGGATATCGGCGACATCTGCCAGCGTCCCAACGATGCGTTTTACGAACGCCTGAGCCGCACCGTCCGCGAACGCGCGATTGACGGGCTTGTCGTCGTGCGCACGACGTGGTGCGACATCTGGCGGGCCGCGTATGCGCGTGTCCAAGAGACCGCCCCCGTGCCGGTGACCGAATGGGTGTTCGACGGGCAGGGCGCACCCTTCCCCGATGCGCGAAGCGTGACGCGCCTCGAAGCATTCTGCGAACTGCTGGCGGCACAGCGCAACATTGTAGGCACAGAGACACCGAGAGCCACGGCGGGAAACCACCCCGTCAGCCTGCGGCTGCCACCCCTCCAAAGGAGGGGAATTTCTACGCCAGATTCCCCTCCTTTGGAGGGGTGGCAGCCGCAGGCTGACGGGGTGGTTCTTGCACGAAAGGGCGATCTTGCGGCACTCGATGCCCTTCCCCCGTTCCCGTCATGTCTGCCACCTGCGTATCAAGGCGCAATCGCGCGACACGCCGACACGGGCGACGTGCGCCTCCGCAAACTCGCCTATCACCTCTCGCCCGCGTCGCATGATTTGTGGAACTTCCTGATGACCGAAGAGGAGCGCCTTCACGACGCACGGAGGGCTGGAACGAAAATCGTCGGCGCGATGAAAGACTTGGGAACCGTCCCCATCTTGGTCAACGCTTTTGAGAACGCCGTCGCGTTCTACCCCGACGGCGCATGGTGGCTGCCGTGCTTCAAAGAGCAGCAGACGCGTCTGCTGGAGACCGCCGACACGCTGGGCATCGGCGACGGCTTCTGCCCCGTCCGCGCCATGCTCGGCGCGTTCGAGCTGGGGTGCCACTTCCCGATACCCGACATCAACTTCTGTAGCGCCGGCGCGACGTGCGACGACTTCAAAGCCATCGCCCAGCGCCTTGCTGAGCGCGGTCATGCGATACACTTTTGGCAAATGCCCCATGTGCGCGACGCCGACCGCAATGAACCTTCCACACGCCTGTCCGACGGTCGCGACGTACCGTCCGCCCTGCTCGGCATTGTCGAGAACGAACTGGCGGGAATCGTGCGGACGCTCTCCGAGCATCTGGGCGAGACGATGACGGATGAAAAACTGCGCAACGCCATCCGCCGCTCCAACCGTGTGCGGGCGTTGCTGGCGCGCATCCGCGCCAGCGCGTTGCCGAGCCTCGAACGCCTGATTTGCGAAATGCTCGCGATACACTACTGCTCCGACTATGCCCTCTGCGAAAAGGTCTTGTCGCGGCTTGCCGACGAATGCGACGGCATGACGTGCGACGCATCGCGCAAGCCCGTCTATTGGATCAACCCCGTCGCCGACATCCGCATGATGAACGTTCTGGAGGATGCGGGCGGTCGCCTGTGCGGGACGGACTTCATGTTCACCCACGCGCTCGCGCCGCTCGACGAGACCGCGCCGCCGTTACGGAGCCTTGCCGCGATGGCGTTGCAAGACCCCATGACCGCGCCGACCTCGGAACGGATGCGGCGGTGCATCCAAGACGCGCACAGCCTCGGTGCGCAAGGCATCATCGTCTCACGCATCCCCGGCGCGAGCCACTGCGCGTTCGAGACGCTCGCGCTGGAGCGTCTGACCGCCCTGCCCATCCTCGAGATCGAAATCGCCCCCGTCACCGACCCCTATGCGCCCTCCATCGCAACGCGCCTGCAAGCGTTTTTGGAAAGGTGAACGTGGCGCGTAGAACGCGAACGTTTCGGGTGCATCTCTTCGCGCTTGCCAAACGCCCGCAAAGGTGGCATACTAAACACCTCATTTTTTTTAACACCCTAGGAGATTGAAGCATTATGCGCACAAAGATTGTTGCCGGAAACTGGAAGATGAACAAGGCCGCCTCTGAGGCGGCGGCGCTGATTGAGGGAATCAAGAACGCGACCGCAGATGCGGCGGGCGTCGAGGTTGTCGTCTGCCCGCCCTTCACGGGCCTGAAGGACGCGGCGGCGGCGTGCGCGGGCTCGCACGTCAAACTCGGCGCGCAGAACGTCCACTGGGAGCCCTCCGGCGCGTACACGGGCGAGATCTCCGCCGGGATGCTCAAAGACCTCGGCGTGACCCACGTCATCATCGGCCACAGCGAGCGCCGCCAGTATT
Organism: Kiritimatiellota bacterium; assembly: GCA_009778475.1. Lineage (GTDB taxonomy): Bacteria > Verrucomicrobiota > Kiritimatiellia > RFP12 > UBA1067 > WRJS01. The sequence goes on from WRJS01000025.1 coordinate 21,950, forward strand.
TCGGCGAGACGGACGAGACCGTGAACAAGCGCACCAAGGCCGCGCTCGCCGCCGGGCTGGTGCCGCTCGTGTGCGTCGGCGAGACGCTTGGCGAGCGCGACGCGGGCCAGATGGATGAGGTCGTCGTGCGCCAAATCAAACTCGGCCTTGCGGATCTGGACATCGCCAAGGTCGTCATCGCCTACGAGCCCGTGTGGGCCATCGGCACGGGCCGCACCGCGAGCCCCGCGCAGGCGCAGGAGGCGCACGCGCTCATCCGCCGCACGCTTGCCGAGATGGCCGGCGGCGACGTCGCCAACGGTGTCCGCATCCAGTACGGCGGCAGCATGAAGCCCGAGAACGCGAAGGAACTGATGGGCCAGCCGGACATCGACGGCGGCCTCATCGGGGGCGCCGCGCTCACGGCGGATTCCTTCGCCGCAATCGTCATGGCGGGCGTGTGACAGGAGTCCCAAGAGGCGGGGATGCCGTCGCCCCGCCTTGGGCGGCTGGCCGTGCCTGCGGCAGGGCGTTAGGCTGTTGACTTATCTTTGGGGAGGGCACGTGTGATGAGACGCAAGGCGGCATTCATCTCGATGGCATTGTGGATGGCGGCGTTGGGGGCGCGGGGCGCGGCGGTGGTGGAGGCGGATGCGCTCAGGGCGCCGTTCGCGCCGCGGCCGATCGTGGTGGACGGCGCGTTTGATGACTGGCCGGACGTGAAGGCCTCGCGCGTCGCGCCGTTCCGTGACGTGGCGGGCTACGCGGACCCGGCGATGAGCCAGGTTTTCGCCAAGCACCCCGAGTTGATCGATTGCGAGGCGGAGGTGATGATGGCGCATGACCGCGATAACCTCTACCTCGGTGCGCGGGCGAGCCGTGCGGCGTTTCTGGCCGTCCATGCGCGGGATGCCGACGGGCGCGTGTCGCGTGTCGTCTGGTGGCGTGACGAGAAGGGCGGCCAGCCGCGTGTTGAGGCGGCCGCGAGGGAAAAGCTCACCACGGTCAAACCGCAGTCGGCGACGCGCGTCGGGGAGGGCGGTCGGCACGATGTGGAGATTGCCGTGCCGTGGGTGGCGCTCGGGTATGCGGAGGGTGCGCCGCAGCGCCTTGATCTGGTCTGGAGTGTTGTCTTCACGGGCGTGAACCGCGAATTGCTTGCGGCGCTCCCGCAGGAGATGCGTGTTGCGGCGAAGATACACACGACCTATAACGTGCTGACGTCGCTCGACAAGGTCGGGAGCCGCGGCTACCTCCAGCGCCCTGAGTGGTGGGGGACGCTGGTGCTGGGCGATGCGGGCGCGCCGCCGCCTGAGATGCTCGAGAACGTCAAGGGGACGGGGCTGACGGAGTGGGTCGTGCCCAAGGCGGAGCGCCCCGTCACGGTTGACGGCAACGCGGATGAATGGGACTGGAAGGCCCTGCGTTCCCCTGCCCTTGCGCCGTGGGCGTATCACGAAAATTACACCGGCATTGACATGGGGTTGCGCTGGGATGAGCAGATGCTGTATATGGTGTTCCGCCGTCACGGCGCGTGGGAGCCGTTCAACACGGAGGCCGCCGGGGGGCAGATGGGGTTCAGGGGCGGGGACTGCGTGCAGATCCGTTTCAAGGACGGCGACCGCGTCAGCAACTTGTGCGGGTGGTGGGATACGCGCAACAAGGTCTCTGCGCTGACGGCGGACGGCAAGGAGCGCAAGAACCCGGACCTGCTGGCGGACGGCGCGTTGCAGGCGTTTGGCGAAAAGCCGCTGCCGTTCGCTCAGGCCCTGCTGGCGGACGACGATGATTCCAACTATGCGCAGGAGATCGGGATCCCGTGGCGGCACCTGCTGAAGGAGGGCAACGCGCCGGCCGTCGGGCAGCGGTTCCCGATGACGTTCCAGTTGTGGTGGTCGGGCGTGGACAACCCGCAATTCTCCGTGGAGACGGCGGTGGATTTCGAGCAGCCGCCGCCCGTGCGGACAACGTATGATTTGCCGCGCGATGCGTCGGTGAGCCTCGGCGTGTTCAACGAGAAGGGCGAGCTGCTGCGCCACTTGGTGCGGGAGGAGATGCGCGTGAAGGGCGCGAACGTGGAGGCGTGGGACGGCCTGGACCAGTGGGGCAAGGTGCTGCCCGCCGGGCGCTACACGCTGAAGGGCATCCACCACGAGCCGTTCGCGCTGGAGTATGTGATGTCGGCGAACAACCCCGGCACGCCGCCGTGGTGGACGGTGGACGGCAAGGGCGGCTGGCTGAGCGACCAGGCCGCGCCGCAGGCCGTCGTCACGGACGGCACGAACGTTTACATCGCCGCGCCCTACGCGGAGGCGGGCCACGCGATCATCGCGGTGGGGCCCGACGGCAAGCGCATCTGGGGCGTGAGCCCGCACGGCTACACCCCGCGCGCGGTGTCGCTCGCGCTGATGGGCGGCAGGCTCTACGCGACGTTCAGCGGGCCGGAGTTGACGGAGAAGGTGCGCGCGTTCAAGCAGGGCGACGCGACGGCGCGTGAGCGCGTGATGATGCAGTGCTTCGACGCGCGCACGGGCGAACTCGCGGGCATCAGCGCGAAGTCCGGCGCGCCCGTGGTCATCGAGCCGTGGGCGTACCGCCACGACGTGCGCGGCCTCTGGGACCTGCGCCTCAGCAAGGCGTTCAGCCCGTCCACCTACGGCGGTATGCACCGCTACAGCGACACGGGGATGTGCGAGACGACGGGCAGCCTCGGCCTCGCGGCGGCAGGCGACCGGCTGGTCGTCTCGCTGCTCTACTCGAACGAATTGATCGTGGTGGACCCCGCCACGGCCAAGGTGCTGAAGCGCATCCCGCTCGACGCCCCGGCCGGGCTGCACGGCCTTGACGCGTCGGCCGTGCTGGCGGTGAGCGGCACGCGCGTGGTGCGGGTGGACATCGGCACGGGCGCGGTCACGCCCGTCATCGCGGACGGGCTGTCCGCGCCGTTCGGCGTGACGACGGACGCGCGCGGGAATATTTTTGTGAGCGACTGGGGCGCGTCCTTTCAGGTCAAGAAATTCACGCCGCAGGGGCGGCCCGTGCGGGCCATCGGCAAGGCGGGCGGGCGGCCGTGGGTAGGGGCGTGGGCGGCGGAGGGCATGGCCGTGCCGCGCGGCATCGCGGTGACGGCGGACAACAAACTGTGGGTCGCGGAGGACGAGTTCTCGCCGCGCCGCGTGAGCGTGTGGGACGCGGACACGGGGCGCCTCGTGCGCGACTACATCGGGCCGGCGAACTACCGCGGGTGGGGCGTCGCGCTCGACCCCAAGGACATCACGCGCCTCGTGACCTGCGGCACGGAGTTCAAACTCGACTTCGCGGCGAAGGCCTGCGCGCCCGTGCGCAAACTCTTCCTGCGCCGCGGCCGCGACGACTGCTTCACCCCCGATGGCAACGGGATGGCCAGCAGCGGCCGCTTCATGTACCGCGACGGCAAGGAGTTCCTCGTCCTCGCGGGCGGGGCCATGCTCACCATCCTCCAGCGGCGCGGCGAGGAGTACCGCCCCGTGGCCGCGCTCTCCGGGCTGGAGGCCAACGGCCGCACCACGGACGGCACGGACAGGAGTTTCTGGGACAGCGACCTGATGTACCACTTCCTGCCCGGCTGGTACCCCGAATTCTTCAAGGGCCACGCGGGCGACAACCACATCTGGAACGACCTCAACGGCGACGGCATCGCGCAGGAGGGCGAGGTCGCGTTCGCCAAGACCCTGCGGCGCGGCGAGAAATACGAGGAGGGCCGCATGGGCGAGTGGGGCTGCGGCTGGGGCATCGGCATCGGCCCCGACTTCGCCGTCTATGTGCGCGGCTTCTGCCGCGACGCCTCCATCATCCACCGCCTCGACCCCGTGTTCACCGAGGACGGCCTGCCGCAATATTCCTTCGAGCGCTGCACGCCCGTCATCTTCCAAGACACCACCCAGGACAAGCGCGGCGTCTCCAGCGTCTATGCCTCCGACAGCGGCCTGCTCTACGTCACCTACGACAACAACCTCGCCCGCGAGATCATCGCCGACAAGGCCCTCACCTGCTACACCCGCGACGGCCGCGAGCGCTGGAGCATCGCCGGCCCGCGCGACCACGCCCCCAAGTCCGTTTACGGCTACCCCTGCGCCAGTTTCGACCTCCCCGGCGTCGGCACCGGCGTGGCCACATGGGTCTGGTGGCACAACTGCCGCGTCTATCTCATCACCGACGACGGCCTCTACCTCGGCGGCTTCCTCGACACCGAGACCGGCACCGGCCCCGGCTTCGTCCGCCTCGGCGGCGAAGTCTCCGCCTACGCCCAGCAGGCCCCCGACGGCCGCCTCTACATCATCAACGGCAACGACTCCGCCCAGCACTACCACGAGGTCAAAGGCCTCCGCACCTGCCAGCGCTTCGAGCAGCCGCTGGTCATCACCGACGCGGACGCCGCCGCCGCCGCCCGCGCGCTCACCGCCGCCGCGCGCCCCGCGAAAGAGCAGCCCGTCATCTACATCGGGCGCGGCGACCCCGCCGAGGGCGTGACGCTCACCACCGCCCGCAAGCCCGGCCGCGGCGCCGCCATCGCCCTCACCACCGACGGCGCCCACCTCCGCGTCACCGCCAAGGTCAGCGACGAGACCCCCATGGTCAACGACGGCCAGAACTGGCAGACCCCCTTCATCACCGGCGACTGCATCGACATCATGCTCGCCACCGACCCCAAGGCCGACCCCGCCCGCCGCGCCCCCGCCCCCGGCGACATCCGCATCATCCTCACCGAACTGCGCGGCGAACCCCTCGCCGTCCTCTACCGCCCCGTCGCCAAGGACGGCCCCAAGGCCCCCGCCCAGATGCTCGCCGCCACCCTCGACGACGTGCGCCGCCTCCCCCCCTCCTGCAACCCCACCGTGCGGCGCGGCAAAGACGGCTACACCCTCACCGCCAGCATCCCCCTCGCCGCCCTCGGCCTCACCGCCCTCCCCCCCGAGACGCGCGGCGACCTCGGCGTCATCTACGGCGACGCCACCGGCCGCGACCGCGACCAGCGCCTCTACTACTACAACAAAGCCACCGCCATGATCTCCGACCTCACCGCCGAGGCCACCCTCACCCCCGACAGATGGGGCCCCGTCCTCACCGGATACCCCGGCAACATCCTCCGCAACGGCAGTTTCGAGGCCCCCCTGGACAAGGCCGCCGACTGGACCCTCCGCGAGCAGCGCAGCGGCGCCACCGCCGCGCCCACCGCCGCCTTCGCCTTCGACGGCCGCAGCGCCCTCCTCCTCCAGCAGGAGATACCCCTCAAACTCCCGCCCAGGTTCGACAACACCCAAGACTACGGCGAACTCTACAAGCAGCTGAACGACGGCGCCGGCGGCGGCTACACCGTCGCCGCGCAGCGCGCCCCCGTCACGCCCGGCCAAGCGTACAACCTGCGCTTCGCCTACCGCTCCGAGCAGATGATGCGCGAGATGAAAGGCGTGCGCCCCGGCTACGCCATCTTCTCCATCCTCATCTCCTGGCACGACGCGCAAGGCAAGGAATGCGGCAACGAATACGCCTTCCGCCTCGAGGAGGACATTGACAACTGGCGCGTCGCCGTCAACCCGCGCGGCGGCTACGTGCCAGTCGAGGGGCTTCCCTTCGTGGCGCCCAAAGACGCCGCGCAGGTGCAGGTCGCCCTCCGCCTCGCCGTCACCCACAACACCCTCGCCCGCACCTACATCGACGCCATCGAGTTCGCCCCCGCGCCAAAGTAACGCGCCGAGCGGGCGCACCCGAACGCCGATCCGCGACTTTCGCATGGTTGAGGTTGCCGTTCGCGCCGGGTTCTAGTATAATAGGGGCTTTATGTCTGTTCCCGAGGCGTGGTGCGTGTGATGCAGATACGGATGTTCAGAGTGTGCGTTGAGATGAATCCCCGGCGGTTGCTGTTGGCGGTGACGGTGTGTTTCCTGGCGGGGGTCGCGGCCGGGTATGGGTTCCCGCAGGTGGGACTGGGGTGGTGCGCGGCGGGGCTTGCGGTGTGCGGGGCGTGGGTGGCGCTCAGGCGCAAGGCATGGCGGTCGGGATGCGTCGGGGCCGCGGATGCCGTGGCGGTCGCGCTTGCGCTCGTGCTGCTGGGCGCGGGGCGTGTGGCGTGGGATGCGGCGGGGCTTGCGCGTGAGACCGAAACGCTGAAATCGCTGGACAAGGCGCAGGCGTTTGAGTGCCGCGTGGCCTCCGCGGCGGTGGCGCGGCCCGTGGCGGGCGGGGGGAGGATGCGGTATGCGTTTGCCGTGGATGGCGTGACGTGGCTTGACGGCGCAAACCGTGTCCCGATCCGTGTCCTGCCGATGTCGGTGAGTTGGTTCGGGAACGCCGAGGATGGCCCGGCCGCGCCCAAGCCGGGGGAGACGTGGCGGATGGTCGGGCGCGTGCAGGTGCTGACGCGCACGAACGGCCTGGAGCACGCCTACCTCAGCGCCAGCAAGGGCGAGAAGTATTCGCGGCGGTTGAGCGCGGCGGGGGATTCGTGGCAGGGGCGGCTCGCGCAGGTTCAGCGGGAGACGGCGCGGCGCGTGGCGCTGGGGGTTGAGGACTGGGGCATCGTGCCGGCGTTGAACGCGGCGTTGCTGTTCGGGTGCCGCAACGAGATACCTGATGATATGCGGAATGTGTTCGCGATGTCCGGGACCGTCCATGTGTTCGCGGTGTCGGGCCTGCACATCGGGCTGGTGGCGGTGATACTCATCTTCTTCGTGCAGATGTCTGGGCTGAGCCGTGAGCGGTGGGCGTTTGCGATGGTGCCGCTCATCATCGCCTACACGCTGGTGACGGGTGCGTTCCCAAGCGCGGTGCGGGCGTGCTGCATGGCGGTGTGCATATTCCTTGCCCCGCTGCTGGGGCGCAGGCCGAATGCGTTCTCGGCATTGCTGGCCGCCGCGCTGATGATCCACTTCTGGCAGCCGTCACGGGTTTTCCAAGCAGGGAGCGTGCTTTCTTTTTCCGTGACGGCAGGGCTCATCGTCCTTGTCCCCCAGTTATCTGCTTTCTTGCGGAAACACCTCGGCTATCACGCGCTCCAGAAGCACATGCAACTGCTGGACGCGGCGGGCACCCGCGCACAGGCGCGACGCGTGCGCTTCGCGTCGGTCGTGGTCAAGCGCGCGGCGGACATCCTTGCCGTCTCGGTGGCGGCGTGGTTTGTGTCTGTGCCGCTGACGGGCTATTACTTCGGGCGTGTGCCGATTGGCGGCCTTTTTGCGAATCCCATTGTCACCGTATGCGCGTTCCTGATTATCACGGCAGGTTTCCTCGGGCTGCTGGCGGGGCTGGCGAGCCCGTGGGTGGCGGTGTGCTTCAACCATGCGGCCGGGTTCTTCACGATGGTCATGGTGCGCACGGCGGAGGCGGTCGCGTCCGTCAAGGTGCTGTCGCTGGAGACGGGCCCGTGGGCGTGGTGGGCGGTGGCGCTGTGGTTCGCGGCGCTCGGCGTGATTGTGGCGTGGGCCCGGCGATGCCAGCGGGCGGCGGACGGGTTGGAATGGCTGGAGGGACAGAGCGTATGAGCGTGCATATCGCGGGGATTGGCGGGGTGGGCATGAGCGCGTTGGCGCAGGTGCTGATTGATACGGGGGTGGCCGTGACGGGTTCGGACAGGCTGCTGGACACGGGCGACATGACGGGGGTGCTGGCGTGCCTCGCGGCGCAGGGCGTGCGGCTGTTCCCGCAGGACGGGCGCGGCGTGACGGCGCAGACGCGGCGACTCGTCGTCAGCACGGCGATTGAGGACGACAACCCCGAGGTCATCCGCGCTAAAGAAATGGGCCTGCCCGTCGTCCACCGCGCGACGGAGTTGGCGCACGCGCTGAAGGGGCGGCGGCTGATCGCCGTCACGGGGACGTGCGGCAAAAGCACGGTCACGGCGATGCTCGGGTGGCTGCTGGAGGGCGCGGGGTTCGACCCGACCGTCGTGAACGGCGCGGCGGTGGCGGGGTGGGACGCGGGCGGCGCGCGCGTCGGCTCCGTGCGCAAGGGCGGCGGCGAGTGGGCGGTGATCGAGGCGGACGAGTCGGACAAGTCGCTGATGGTGTTCGCGCCCGAGCACGCTGTCATCACCAACGCTTCCGCCGACCACTTCGGGCTGGACGAGACGCAGGATCTGTTCGCCGCGTTCAAGGCGCGTGTGCCGGGCGTGGTGGTGGATGGGCGGGAAGAAGTTCGAGAGTTCGAAAGTTCGGAAGTTCGGGAGTTCGAGCGATCGAGGGTTCGAGAGTGCAGAAATTCTGAAACGCTAAGCATACGCTTGGAGGGCTGGGACGGATACTTCACGTTTGAGGGCGTTGAGTATCGCGTGCCGATGCCCGGCCGCCACAACGTCCACAACGCCTATCACGCCGTGCGCATGGCGCGCGCCTTGGGCGCAGATGCGGATTGCCTCGCGGCGACGCTTCGCGGCTTCGGGGGCGTGGAGCGGCGTATGCAGCGCGTCGGGGCGTGCGGCGGCGCGGCGGTGATTGACGATTACGCGCACAACCCCGAGAAACTGGCGGCCGCGTGGGCGACGCTCGCGGATGCGTTCACGGGCGGGGTTTGCGCGGTGTGGCGGCCGCACGGGTTCGCGCCGCTGCGCAAGATGCTGGACGGTTTGACGGCGGTGTTCGCGCATGCGTGCCGTCCGCAGGACACGCTGCTGCTCTTGCCCGTCTATGACGCGGGCGGCACGGCGGACAGAAGCGTCACGAGCGCGGATTTGGCTTCCCGTCTGGCGGCAAAAAATGTTAATGTGTTTCTTTGCGATTCGCTGGAGGAGGCCGAGGCGCGGATGCGCAGGGCAGGTGACTCGGGCGCGGGTGCGCTGGTCACGTTCGGCGCGCGCGACCCCGGGTTGCCGAGGCTGGCGAAACGGTTGGGAAAGGGAGGTTGACATGAAGAAGACGTTGATGATGCTGGCGATGGGGCTGGCGGTCGTCTGCGCTCAGGCGCAGTCGTGGAAAAAGACGGAGGCGGACGCGCCTGTGAAGACCAAGGGCTGGGTCGAGAACTTCGAGCAGGCGAAGGCGGAGGCGGCCGCGTTCAAGCAGCCGATCTTCGCGTTCTTCACGGGCAGCGACTGGTGCGGCTGGTGCATGAAACTGAAAGAGGAGGCGCTCGACACCAAGGCGTTCGCGAAGTTCGCGGCGGACAACCTCATCCTGTTCGAGGCGGATTACCCGCGCGGGAAACAGCAGCCGGAGAAAATCAAGAAGCAGAACGAGGAGTTGAAAAGCACCTACGGCATACGCGGCTATCCCACGGTGTTCCTGCTCGACGCGGAGGGCAAGAGCATCGGGCAGACGGGCTACAAGGAAGGCGGCGCGGATGCGTATGTGAAGCACCTCAAGGAACTGCTCGCCAAGGCCGGGGTCGAGACCGCCGACAAGCCTGATGCCGCCAAGCCGCTCTCCCCGTATGAGAAGATGAAGGCGGAGAAGGATGCCAAGGCGAAATAGGGAATGGCGACTTTTGACTATCCGATAGGGCAGGTGCTGCTCGGGAACCGCGATGATGTCGTGCAAGCGCACGAGCGGTTCCACGCGCAAGCCATCGACGAGACAAAACTCTGCGAGGGCGCGGCGGGGTTTTCGGCGCGGCGCACAGGGCTGGCGCGGGAGATGTCCGTGGTCGGCCCCGGCACGTTCTACGGCAAGGCCCAGCGCACCATCACGTTCGCCCCGTCGCGCGAGGCGGGCTGGTGGATCGAGCGTGCGGATTTGCGCGAGCAGCTGGGCACGCTCGTCTCCGTCCGCAACGTGTGGACCTCCGCGCGGAACATCGTCCTGCGCAGCGGCAACCCGCACAACTACCTGCGCATGGTCGAGCATATCGTCGCGCTGCGCCTCGGCATGGGCATCGACGACCTCACCATCCGCGTGGACTCCGGCGACCCGCCGCTCTTCGACCGCAGCAGCATGGATCTGGTGGAGGCGATCGACAAGGCGCACGTCATCGAGCGCGACGCGCCCGCGACGTTCGTGGCCGTCAAAGAACCCGTGACCTTCGGCGGCGGCCGCGGCGATTTCCTCACCTTCCTCCCGCCCGAGGACGGCGAGAAGAAGCTGCGCATCGACTGCGCGATCGACTTCGCCTCCGTCATCGGCCAGCAGCGCATCGTGTTCGACGTGACCCCCGAGACCTTCCGCTACGGCGCGTTCGCGCGGACGAACGCCACGCACCGCCAGATGTTGCTGGCCAAGACCGTCGGCATCATCTTCGCGGACATGCGCAACCTCGGCTACACGAAAGAGAACATCCTCATCCACGGCCGCAACAAATTCTACAACGCCCCGCGCTTCGTGCAGGAGACGGGCGGCAAGGCGCTCGAGCCCGTGTGGCACCGCGCTACGCTCGACCTGCTCGCCGCTCTCGCGCTCATCGACAAGGGGCGCCTCGTCGGCCGCGTCGTCTCCTACCGCGCCGGTCACACCCTCGACGTCCGCGCCGTGACGCAGCTCTACCTGCACGACCTGCTGGAAAAAGTGTAGCGCCTTTTAAATGACGATACACGTTCGAGGAGTCCGGGAGGGGCGCCGCCTTTCTCATTTGCTACCGCCATTTTCCACTTGCATTTTCTGGGAAAAGGTTTATCTTTAACGGCGTGTTAAATTGCTGTAAAGGAGTGTACAACGGATGAAAACGTGGATTGCGGTGTTCGCGCTGGCCGCGGGGCTGGCGCAGGGGGCGGTGAGGCTGCCGAATATCTTCGGGGATAACATGGTTCTGCAACAGGGGCAGGCCGTGCCGGTATGGGGCTGGGCGGAGCCGGGAGAGCAGGTGACCGTCGAGTTCGCGGGGCAGAAAAAACAGGCGACCGCGAAGGCGGACGGTGCGTGGCGGGTGACGCTGGACGCGCTGGCGGCCTCGGCGGAGCCGCGGGTGTTCAAGGTGTCGGGCGCGAACACGCTCGAGCTCAGGAACGTCGTGGTGGGCGAGGTGTGGTTCGCGTCGGGACAGTCGAACATGGAGTGGACGGTGGCGGGCGCGAACAATGCGCAGCAGGAGAAGGAGAACGCGAAGTTCCCGATGATCCGCCATTTCAAGGCGCCGAAGGTGATCAAGTCCGAGCCGCAGGCGGACATCAACGCGAAGTGGGAGGTGACGTCGCCGGACACGGTCATGAACCAGTCGGCGGTGGCGTATTTCTTCGGTCGGCGGCTGCATGAGGCGCTGGGCGTCCCCGTGGGGCTGATCAACTGCTCGTGGGGCGGCACGCGCATCGAGCCGTGGACGCCACCGTGCGGGTTCGAGGGGCTGCCCGCGCTGGAGGGCATCCGTAACCGCGTGGCCATGGCGACGCCCGGCAACCCCGCGCATCAGGAGGCGCTCGCGAAGTACGTGGAGGCGATGGGCGCGTGGGTCGCGGACGCGCAGGGGAGGGCGGCGGCGAAGAAGGCGCTGGAGGCCGCGCCGCCGGAGTTCCCGAAGAACCTGCTGCTGCCGCAGGCGCCCGGCAACAATCAGGAGCCGACGGTGCTGTACAACGGCATGGTGTCGGGGCTGGTGCCGTTCGCGATCAAGGGCGCGATCTGGTATCAGGGCTGCTCGAACAACGGCGAGGGGATGCTGTACCTCGAGAAGACGAAGGCGCTCGTGAGCGGCTGGCGGCAGGTGTGGGGGCAGGGCGATTTCCCGTACTACCTCGTGCAGCTCGCGCCGTTCAACTACGGGGCCAACCGCGCCACCCACCTGCCGGGCATCTGGGAGGCGCAGGCCGCCGTGCCGGCCGCCATCCCGAACACCGGCTACGCCGTTATCAACGACATCGGCAACGTCAAGGACATCCACCCGCAGAACAAGCAGGACGTGGGGCTGCGCCTCGCGAATCAGGCGCTGAACAAGACCTACGGCAAGGCGGATATGATATGGTCGGGGCCGGTGTACAAGTCGTTCGCCATGGAGGGCGCGAAGATGCGCGTCACCTTCGACCACGCGCAGGGGCTGAAGACGCGCGACGGCAAGGCGCCGGACTGGTTCGAGCTGTGCGGGCAGGACGGGATGTTCAAGCCCGCCGTCGCGGCGATCGACGGCGCGTCCGTGGTGCTGTCGCACGCGGACATCGACGCGCCGCTGGCGATGCGCTTCGCGTGGGACCAGTGCGCGGAGCCGAACCTCGTGAACGGCGCGGGCCTCCCGGCGGGCGCGTTCCGTTGCGGCGACACACCGAAGCTGGACGGCGTGATGGCGTCGGACGTGCTGAAGGGCTTCCGCAAGGTGTATGAGATCGACCTGCCCGCGAACGGCAACTTCGGGCAGTCCGCGCCGAAGTACGCGGTGGACAACAGCGCGGGCGCGGGCGATTTCGCGAAGGTCGCGTATGTGCTGCAACTGGAGGACAACGGCGGCGGCATCGCGTATGTCGCGGCGACGATGGACGCGTTCACGAAGGACGCCAAGCGGCTGGGCATCCCCTATCAGGGCAGCGGCATCCGCCACCAGACCAAGGTGGCCAACCTGACCGTGCGCGCCAACGTCGAGGGTGTCCCCGCGCTCGACAACAGCGACGGCGGCAACATCGAGTTCTGGGCGACGAACTACGGCCCCAAGAACGCGCTCGGGCTGCCGGGCGCGAACAACGGCAAATATGATTTCGGCGACGACCCCGCGGGCGACGGCAACTATGGCTGTATGCAGGTGCATTCATGGAAAGACAAGGTGACGCTCCTTGCGTACAACAAATTCAACGGCGGCGACCCCTGCGACATCGGCATCGGCAACAACACCAAAGGCGAGCATCCCGACTACACCTTCATGAGCAACGGCAACGACTACAAGACGCGCCGCCTGACCGTGCTGGTGAAGTAATGTGCGTAACCGTATACCGCTCGGAAACACAGTGTTGTCCGTGCGATTAAAGATGGTGGCGGGTGAGGGCCACGATCCCCCGACCTGCGGATTATGATACTTGTGAAAACCTCATTTTTTACTGGCATTTTTCACTACGTTGGTTTTTCGTTGGCTTTTCGCTTTCGCTTTGGCATTATCGAGAAGAAGGCCGCGCCGTCGCCGGGGAGAGCGAGGGCGCGGTAGTGCCTGAAGAATACGGCCGTTCCGTGATGGCCCATCTCGGCGGCGATATGCGCGGCGTCTTTCTCTAGCTCGTAGGCGTATGTGGCGAAGCTGTGGCGCATCACGTCAGGCTGCCATTCGCGTATCCCGGCCACCGAGCGTATCTCGGATATGAGCCGCTGGTGGCGGCGGGGTGATAGCGCGGCTATCCTGTCCGCCGGATGGTGCGCTGCAAGCCACTCGGCAAGGTTTGGGCGGATGCGGATGGTGCGTGCGTCGGAGGTCTTTGTTTCCGCGCCAGTGAGCATGATGTAGCCGCTCTCGGTGCGTATGGAGGCGGCGGTCATGCGGTGAAGCTCGCCGGGACGGATGCCCGCGAACAGGCCGAGGGCTAGGTATGGGACAGCCTCGGGGTGTTCGGCTTCGGCGGTGCGGAGCAGGGCTTCGGCTTGGGCCACCGCGAGGATGTGCTTCGGCGGCTCGG
>WRJS01000026.1 GCA_009778475.1 Kiritimatiellota bacterium
GTCGAACACGCATTTCCCGCCCTCCTGGATAGGGACATACAAAAGGAAGGGGTGGGGGAGATACGAGACGGAGGAGTTCGGATCCGGCGAACCGCCTTCTATTTTCCATTCGTCGTACCTTCGCATTGCGACTTCGGGGGCGTGGCAATGCTCCCGAATTTTTCGTAACCCGCTTTCGGTTTGCCGCGAGGCCGCCAATCATCCTTCAAACGATTGGATGTATGTTCAGGACGGCGCATCCTACCGTGTCACAGGGACTCCCGAAGAACGTATGTTCTCAAATCGCAGGGAAATCACGAGGGAGCAAATGGAGGCGATGTTGAGCTACGCATTCAGCCAGCCTTTGCAGATTCATACGGCAAGCGCTGAAGTCCCTCCACCTGTCATTGAGACCCTTTCTGCAAACGGCATTGATTATACCGTCCACGCCAATCAGGAATGGATTGTGTCCGACATGCTCAGGACGAACCCCGTGTGGGCGGCCGCGACCAACCAGACGGAGTTTTGCCTCGTCATCACGCCCCCGCCGGAAAAGACAGGATACGGCGTGACCCCAAACTCCATTTATCTCATGCGTGAAAGGCCGTATGATTTCGGAGGGTTTGCGCAAGCGGTTAAACATCATCGATGGAAACGGGACTATTATAAAAACCGCTACCGCCTGTACGTTGAGAACGGTGTCATGCCGGAAGACGTCTGCCAACTGTTCGGGCAGTTCGGGCTTGAATACACGGTGTTCGATGAAAAGATATTGTATCGTGGGAAGGGAAAATGAAAAGGCTGACGACGTATTATTTCTTGCTGCTTGCGGGGTTCAACGTGTTTTTCGCGTTATGCCTGTCTTCGGCAACAGCTAAACACGGCTATCTCATCAAAGAAAGCCTCGGCACGGCGTTACCTCTGCCGACTCAATGGATTCTTCAATACTCGTGGTGGCCATTGGCCGGTGCGGCAGTCTGCGCGATCGGGACTGTGCTGTCCCTGCTCGGAAGACCCAAGGACAACACGCTGCGGAACCTATTGATTGTTTTTCTTTTTGTCGAGCTCGGAGCTATGTTTCTCACTGCAATAGCATTCATTATGGTGCGTTTTTAGTGACTTGAAAAGGTGGCGGCAATGATTCAAAATCCCCAAAGCGGCAGGACGGTGGAGGAGGCATATCAGAAGTTTCAACAACGCTATGACCAATACCATGGTAATCTTGTCCCGTCAGCGGAGAACATGAAAATCCACGGCAAGCTCGAGAACATCATTGACAACCGCAAGCAGGAGGGGTTATGAAACGTATTGCCCGTATTGTCCTGAAAACCATAGCTCTGCTCGTATTGCTCCTCTGTGTGCTGGCGGCATGGTTTTATCTCGGGGTCTGGGTTCCCCACAAGACGATTTCTGATTCAGCCCAGTGGAATCCAGACTATGGCTTTAAGGGGGAGATGCCGCGCAAAAAAATCCGTGACGCGTGTCATAAGATTCTATGGAATTGGGTGGTAGGCGGCCATGACGCATTCTTGGCCCTCGAGAAAGTTGGCAACAAGGATTCAATCCGTTGTCTCATCTGGGCGTTAAGGTGGCAAAACGTGATGCACCGAAAAGATATTGCAAACGAAGAGATGATTGAATGTACGTACGGGCATTGTATATGTGCCCTTGAAAAACTTACAGGGATGAGTTTTGGCGGAGACTACAAAGCATGGAAAAACTGGTGGAAGCAAACGGGGCGCCACCTGCCTTTCGATGAAGAGAAGGGGCGGCTGGTGTTACCCGGAGGGGGCGGGCTATGAAAATGAAAAAGACGGCATGGAAAAAGGTTGTGTTAGGTTTTATTTGCGGGGTACTCGGAGTATGCATGATTCCTGTCACCGCATATTTCTTCCCTTTCCCGATTGAGGGGAATTGGCTGAATCCATGGCTGATATCATGTGTGTGTGAACATGAGCGCGGCTGCCATAGTTTCTTCCGTTTTGAAGACGGGAAAATCCTCTGGAAAGTGCCAGAAGCATTCAATCGGGAAGAGTGGATGCCCGTCAGGCCATGCTTCACACGGCACTGGTGTCCAACGAGAAATATGCCTTTGGTCATGCCTTCGCACGTGTGGAGATACGGACACCGAGTATGAGCGAGGCCTACTGGACGGGACACACAGGCGCTGGCACAGCCGGCGAAATGCTGAACTCCATTTATGCCGTCAGGGACAGGGAGGTGTTCTGGTACCGCGCGGCGGACGGGCATCAGGACGACGAGGCGACCTCGCAACTCCGTTATGCCCACCTCTACGAGGACATAAGCCAGCGGCACTACTTCGGGGTCGATACGGCGCACTGGCGCAAGCTGCTCGCCGTGCGCGAGTTCCGTATCCGCCCCGAGACGGCGCAGACGATACACGACTTCCGAAGGCTAGGGAATCCACAGGGGGACCCCATGGGATACCCGTTCGGCGGCTATGGGCTGGACGTGGTGCTAAATGGGGCTGGCAACAGCCGCTCGGGGTGCGGCTCGTACGTCGGGCTGATGACCCAGCGGGCAGGGCTGGTCTCGCCGTGGGACGCGAACGTTGGTTGGGTTATCGCCGGGGACGCCCCTGTGGTGCCTGTCCGGCTCAACGCCACCCGGCTCATCGCAAGGCTCGGTACGGCCTACGGGTTGTACACCGCCGCCTCATGGCTCAGCGACAATAAGCCTATGAAAGACAGCCTGGACTGGGTAGGCGACCGTGTCATGAGTGCTTGGAACGCCGTTCCTGAAGCAACGTCGTGGATACCGCAAGGAAATCTGGAATGGCGGCAACTCCGGTTTTTCGAGCCGGGTAAGATGGCGGACTGGATCGACAGGGAGAATGCGTCAACGCCTTGGCAACAGCAGGGGCTTCACTACAAGGACAGGGGCGTGGACGTGCGCTACGACGCGCCACCCGCCCAAGAGCTTGACGAATGGAGGCAATGATGAGAAAGCAAAGCAAGCGGCATATCCTCGCAGTCGCGGCAACCGCCGTCATCACCAGCACGGCCTATGCCACAGAAACGGAGGGCAACCGCCTGTACGAAGAGTACATGGCGAAAAAACAGATGCGCGAGGAACGCGCCGCCGAGGCAAGGCGGGAATTCCTCGCGCTCCCAAGCGTGACATGGAAGCATGTCGTCACGGAACGCCCGCCCCCGGGGACTGTCAACTGGCGGGGCGGGTCCGGCACGAAGGCGCACATCGAGCTCACGGGGAAAACACAAGCATTCGCCGAGCGGTACACGCAACAGGAGATCGCGGTCGGGCTGTGGGATACGTTCGACGACAAGAAGAGGGGGGGCGACCTCGCCGCCATCGTTTACGGGATGCAGAAGATAAACACGGGCGGGCATTTCCCGAACAACGACTGCCTCGACCGCGCGAAACGTACGCTCGCGGTGATCTGGCGAGAAACGACAAGAGTGAATGGGTGCGCTATGAGGCGGCAAGGAGACTCAGCGTCCCGGTCGCTCTTTCGGAAATCGCAGAGGGTGACAAGAGCGAGTGGGTGCGCAAGATGGCAGCGAGGCGGTTAAATTCGCTGGATCAAGAAAATGGGTCAAAGAAATGAAATGTCAGAAGCAGGAACGCCCGCAGGGCAGGAGAAGTGTTGTCCGCTTTGATACGGGCGTCTTTTTTCATTTTATGACCCTCCTTTTGCCACAACATTCACAAAGGGCATAATAGATTTGTTGTGAAAACACAAGGTGGTGCGGGCATTCCTGCTCGCAGATGGAAAAATCACGGGCAGGAATTCCCCTTGCAAGGTGGAAGCCTTGCGCTCCCGGCGATTCCTAATTCGCAACGCGCATCGCGTTGCGTTCGGTGAGCGTGGCCTTTAGCGCCGCCAAGTCCGTGTCCGCGGGGGCTGCGCCGGATGTCACGGCGGCTTCCGCCACGGCATACGAGACCTCGGTGAACAGGCGGCGGTCGAAGGGCTTCGGGATGATGTAGCCCGGGCCGAAGGTAAGCCGCTCGTGCGCATAGACGGCCTGCACGTCATCCGTCACGGGGCACCGCGCGAGCTCCGCCAGCGCCGTGGCCGCCGCGACTTTCATCGGCGTGTTGATGGTCCGCGCCCGCACGTCCAGCGCGCCCCGGAAGAGGAACGGGAAGCCCAGCACGTTGTTGACCTGGTTCGGGAAATCGGAGCGCCCCGTGGCCATGATGTACGGCTTGCCGGCCAGCGCATCGGCGACCACGGCGGGGTGTATCTCCGGGTCGGGGTTGGACATCGCGAAGATGGCAGGGTACTCCGCCATGCGCCGCACGTCGCCGCCGCCCACGCAGTCTGCGACCGACACGCCGATGAACACGTGCGCCCCGGCGAGCGCGTCGGCCAGGGTCTTGGCCGCGCCGGGCTTGACCGCGTGGCGGCGCTTGTGGCCGTTCAGGTCCGCGCGCCCGTCGTGGATGACGCCCTTGGTGTCGCACATCGTCAGGTCGCGCACGCCCGCCGCCTTGCACATGTCCGCGATGCGGATGCCGGCCGCGCCCGCGCCATTGACGACCACGCGCAGGTCCGCCATCTCGCGCCCGCAGAGCAGGGCGTAGTTCATCACGCCGGCCAGCGTGATGACGGCGGTGCCCCACTGGTCGTCGTGGAACACGGGGATGTCGAGCATGGCGTCCAGCGTGTCCTCGATCTCGAAGCACGCGGGCGCGGCGATGTCCTCCAAGTTGATGCCGCCGTACATCGGTGCGAGGGCGGCGACGGCGTCGATGACGCGCGCGGGGTCGGTCTTGCCCGTGTCCAGTCCGCCGAGGCGGCAGCGCCCCAGCGGCACGGGCCATGCGTCCACGTCGCCGAACGCCTTGAACAGGACGGCCTTGCCCTCCATGACGGGGATGGACGCGGCCGCGCCGAGGTCGCCCAGCCCGAGGATGGCCGTGCCGTCCGAGACCACGGCCACGAGGTTGCGCTTCGCGGTGGCGGCATAGACGGCGTCCGGCCGCGCCGCGATCTCCTTGACCGCCCACGCCACGCCCGGCGTGTAGGCGAGGCAGAGGTCGTGCTGGGTCTTCAGCGGCTTGGCCAGCCGCAGGCCGACCTTCCCCCCGGCATGGAACTCCAAAACAGTCTCACGGTTCACAGGCGCATTTGACATAGCGGTTCTTCCCTTTTCGTAAATCCGGACAGTATAGCGTTTCCGGCGGGAAAGGGAAAGGGAAAACAAGCGCCCGGCGCGCAATCCTGCGGGCGGGCAAAAATGGCTCACGTGGGACACGGGCGAGACAGCGGGGGGAGTTAACAGTTAATAATTAATAGTTAATAATTGCCCTCGAAGCATTGCCCCCATAGCGCACCTCAATTATTAACTATTAATTATTAACTGTTAATTTCGTCTGGCACGACACCTGCTTTATCCTTCCCGTCCGCGTGTGTAGGAACCTAAGCGGGCAAAAGGAGACTGACATTATGGCGAAAGTTTTAGGAATCGATTTGGGCACGACGAATTCGTGCATGGCGGTGATGGAGGGCGGCGAGCCGGTCGTCATCCCGAATGCGGAGGGGCAGCGCACCACGCCGTCCATCGTGGCGTTCGCGAAGAACGGGGAGCGGCTCGTCGGGCAGTCCGCCAAGCGGCAGGCCGTCACCAACCCGAAGCAGACCATCTACTCCGTGAAGCGTTTCATGGGGCGGCGTTTCGACGAGATGACGCAGGAGGTCACCATGGTGCCGTATGACATCACCAAGGCGGCCAACGGCGACGCGCACGTGTCCGTCGCGGGCAAGGCGTACTCGCCGCCGGAGATATCGGCGATGATTTTGCAGAAGCTGAAGGCCGACGCGGAGGCGTTCCTCGGCGAGGCCATCACGCAGGCCGTGATTACCGTCCCGGCGTATTTCAACGACTCCCAGCGGCAGGCCACCAAGGACGCGGGGCGCATCGCGGGGCTGGAGGTCTTGCGCATCATCAACGAGCCGACCGCCGCGTCGCTGGCGTATGGCCTCGACAAGAAGAAAGATGAGAAGATCGCGGTCTATGACTTCGGCGGCGGCACGTTCGATATTTCCGTGCTGGACATCGGCGACGGCGTGTTCGAGGTGAAGGCCACGAACGGCGACACGCACCTCGGCGGCGACGACCTCGATCAGGCCATCATGAACTGGCTCATCGACGAGTTCCGCCGCGAGAACGGCATCGACCTGTCCAAGGACATGATGGCCCTCCAGCGCCTGAAAGAGGCGGCGGAGAAGGCGAAGTGCGAATTGTCGTCCGCGACGGCCTCGGAAATCAATCTGCCGTTCATCACGGCCGACGCGACGGGGCCGAAGCACCTGACCGTGTCGCTCTCACGCGCGAAGATGGAGCAGCTGACGGACGCGCTCATCGAGCGCACCAGCCAGCCTTGCCGCAACTGCCTGAAAGACGCCGCGCTCTCGACCGTCGATGAGGTCGTGCTGGTCGGCGGGCAGACGCGTATGCCCAAGATTCAGGAGAAGGCCAAGCAGCTCTTCGGCAAAGAGCCGCACAAGGGCGTCAACCCCGACGAGGTCGTGGCCATCGGCGCGGCGATTCAGGGCGGCATCCTCAAGGGCGAGGTCAAGGACGTGCTGTTGCTCGACGTCACGCCGCTCACGCTCGGCATCGAGACCCTCGGCGGCGTGATGACCCCGCTCATCGAGCGCAACACCACCATCCCCACCAAGAAGAGCGAGATTTTCAGCACCGCCGCCGACAACCAGCCCTCCGTGGATATCCACGTCTTCCAGGGCGAGCGCAAGATGTCACGCGACAACCGCGAGATCGGCAACTTCCACCTCGACGGCATCCCCCCCGCGCCGCGCGGGCGGCCGCAGATTGAAGTCACGTTCGACCTCGACGCCAACGGCATCCTCAACGTCAGCGCGAAGGACCTCGGCACGGGCAAGGAGCAGAAGATTACCATCACCGCCTCCAGCGGCCTCTCCAAGGAAGAGATCGAGCGTATGCGCAAGGACGCGGAGGCCCACGCCGAAGAGGACGCCAAACGCCGCGAGGAGGTCGAGGCCCGCAACCAGGCCGAGAACCTCTGCTATCAGGTCGAAAAGACGCTTTCCGAAAACGCCGACAAGATTCCCGCCGACACGAAGGGCCCCGTCGAGAAGGCCGTCGCTGATTTGAAGGACGCGCTCAAAGGCCCCTCCATCGCCGACATCAAGGCCAAGCAGGACGCGCTCACGAAAGCCATGGAAGCCGTCACGCAGGGTATGTACAGCCAGCAGCAGCCCGGCACGGAACAGCCCCCTCCGCAGGGCGACGCGGCGAACGCCACCTCCGGAGGCACCGGCAAACCCGGCGACGACGGCGTGATCGATGCCGAGTACACGATGAAGGATAACAAATGATGTTGGGAACGGGTGTTAGCCTTTGCGTCTTTCTCCTCGGGTTTGCTCTCTTAGAGCTGCCCGTCATCATTGCCTACGTGAGGGGCATTCGAGGGCATAGGCTAAACGTCATGTTGATGGTTATTCCTCTGGTTATGGTTTTAGGAACTTTTGGCTCGGGGAAACCATCAGCCGTTGATCAAGCGCCATCCATGGGTACCGGCAGTTCCAACGCCTTTCAGGCTGCCGCTCAGATTGCTGCATCAGCGATTTGGGTTACCGCATTGGTGTCGTCATTCATGTATAAACCCTTTATCGCAAGTCAGAGAAAATGACAACACGACCATCATCCCATAGCCCTGAAAGGGCGGCACGTGATAATATGCTGAAATGAAGACATCTGACTACAACGAGATGCTTCGCGAGATCATCGCGGAAGTGAAAATGACCCGGTTTGTTATTGCAAACAGGTTAAACACTTCTGTGACGCAACTGTATTGGAATATAGGGAAACGACTCTCTTCTGAGAAATTGGAGAAAGGGTATGGCGGGAAAGTCGTCGAGCAATTGTCCGTTGACCTGAAAAGCGAATTTCCCGATGCGGGTGGGTTTTCACCGCGCAGTTTGTGGGACATGAAGCGTTTTTACGAGTTTTATGTTGAAGGTGAAATTCTGCCACAGGCTGTGGCAGTTTCCCGAAGTCAAATTCTGCCGCAATTTGTGACAGTTTTGCCTTGGGGCCACAACAGATTGATTTTAAGTAAAATTAAAGACCGTCAAGAGGCTCTCTATTACGCCGAAGCTTCGGTAAAAATGGGCTGGACGCGCGACTTGTTGCTCAATTTTATCAAAGCCGACGCCTATCACAATTCGAGAGAATTGCCGAAATCGCACAATTTTGAAACAACCTTGCCCGAATATTTGCAGGGACAAGCCGATGAAATGCTCAAAAGCACCTACAATTTGGGATTTTTAGGCATTACCCATCAAATCAAGGAACGAGAACTTGAACGGCGCATCATTGATAAAATCAAACTGTTCTTGCTCGAGTTGGGTGAAGGTTTTTCATTCATTGGCAATCAGCATCGCTTGACGCTCGGCAAGAGAGAGTATTTTGTGGATTTATTGTTCTTCAATCGTAAGATTAAATCATTGATAGCCATTGATTTGAAAATAGGGGCGTTTGAACCAGAATTTGTTGGGAAAATGAATCACTACTTAGGGCTTTTAGACGATAATCTGAAAATGCCCGATGAAAATCCCTCAATTGGAATTATTCTTTGTGCTGAAAAAGATCATATTGAGGTGGAAATTGCCCTACGTGATCTTCACAAGCCAATTGGTGTTTCCGAATATCAAGCCATTTTCCCTGAAAAAGAAATCAAGCGAATGATTGGCAGGGAATTAAATCCAAAGCAAGCGTCAATAAAGGAACGGTGATGTTGATTAACGATAGAGAATATTTCGAGGTCTTGGACGACATCAAGGCGCGCATTAAGACGGCGCAATACAAAGCCGTCTTGGGTGTGAACAGGGAACAAATATTGCTTTATTGGAATATCGAGAAAGTGATTGCCGCGAGTACAAAATACGGCAAGAAATTCGTTGAAAATTTGGCGAAGGACATAAGACTTGGGTTTCCGAACGTCAAAGGGTACTCCGTGAGGAACCTCAACTATATGCGAAAAGTTCACGAGTTTTTAAGCGACATTGAAAAAGTGCAGACACTGTCTGCACAATTGAGCTGGTCGCACAACACGTTGCTGCTTGATAAAATCAAGAAGCCGCGTTATGGTATGCCGAACAAGCTGGCGGAGTGGGTCGCGGAATTTGAGGAAGCGCGTGCAGGGAAAACGCAGGGGAAAAACAAAAAGCCATGAAGACAATCTGGAAAGTCATGAGGGTTCTGCTAATCGGCTGGGGCATAGTCTCTGCCGTCGGCGTGACATGTCTCGTCGGCGTTGTCTCCTATAACCTTTTGTTCGCGTCATCGGGTTCTTTGGACGTGACGAGTTCAGCCTGCAAGAGGCAAGCGCACGTAATATTGAATTGGTGTCAACTGGGAAGCGGGCGGATGGAAGGGGTCCTTCATGCCCACGAATCCAAGCGTTCATTTACAGGGGATCACGTTGATATGTACGCGATAAGGATTTCGCACATGGATGTCTCCGAATTGAAGACCGACATGAATGGGTACGGCTGGACACAGTGCGACCAAGCAGAAGGGGTACTCAAAGACGCCATTGACTTTGCTGGCGACTGGGGTGAATTCGAGAAAACCACATGGTTCCCTGAAAAGCAGGATATGAAATCGCCGGATATGTTTGTTTTCTCTTGGCGTATCGCGTATAGCGGGACTCGCCCGACGGCAGTCCAGTTGATGTTTGTCCGCCCGTCTGACAAGACCGTGTTCTACATCAGCGCCAAGACATAACCATTTGATGAGCAAAATGAAACCATCACCGTCCAGTAAAACCGAACCGATCGAATTCCAACACGTGCAGGGGATTATCTCGTCGCACCGTTCACGCGCGTCGCAAGCCGTGAACAGCGAGAATCTGCTTGCCGCGTGGGAAGTCGGGGCGTTCGTGTCCGCCCGGCTCAAGAATGCCGCCTGGGGCAGTAAGACTGTGATGCAACTCTCGGAATACCTGAGGGCGCAAGACCCGGCGTTGAGAGGGTATGGCAGAAGCAATATCTACAATATGGTTTTGTTGTATGACACCTATTCCTCCGCTCAATTCATCGAATATCAGGACAGGCTGAAACTAAACGAATTTGTGCAGCCACAGGTCGCGCAAATAGACAACACGGAAATCGTCCAGCCAATGGCTGGACAAATTGTGCAGACAGTGTCTGCACAAAAGGATAGCGCAGAAATCGTCCAGACAGCGTCTGGACAAATTGTGCCGTCAGTGACGGCACAATTTCCTAACTTCTTGAATTTGACCACGTTATCCAATCATTTTAGAATCCTCAATGATTGCTCTACCATTGAAGAGCGGATTTTTTATGTCCTTTATTCCTGCAAAGAACGCCTGAACTATAAAGAACTACAGCGTTGCCTCAAAAACAACACGTTCGCGTCGCTGATGGGCGACAAGCGCAACCTGTCCAAGGGGTTGAAGAAAATTTATCCGCAGGCCGCACCCATGCTGAAGGACACGCTGTTCCTCGATTTCCTCGGGTTGCCTCAAAAGCATTCCGAAAAGCGTCTGCAACGCGGCATTTTAGACAACCTGAAGGATTTTGTCCTTGAACTCGGCAAGGATTTCCTGTTTTGCGACAAGGAATACCCGTTGCAAGTCGGCAATTCCACGTTCAAGGTTGACTTGCTGTTTTTCCACAGGGGGTTGCAATGCCTGGTCGCCATTGAGTTGAAGGCCGGCAAGTTCAAGCCCGAGTACATGGGGCAGATCGAGTTTTACCTCGAAGCCCTTGACCGCGACGTGCGCCGCAGCAACGAGAACCCGAGCATCGGCATTCTGCTTTGCCAAGAGGCTGACCGCAGCGTTGTGGAATATGCCATGGGCCGCAGCCTGAGTCCCACGATGATCGCCGAATACGAGCGTCAACTCATCCCCAAGGACGTGCTGCGGCGCTCACTGGAGGCATTCACGCAGTTTTTGGAGCCCCAAGGCGCAAGAAGGGGAAGGCAACGGATTTTGGATTACGAACGGGCGGGCGTGTGTCTGCCCATGATTGAACACAGAGAAAGGAGAAACGCAAATGGCGAAGATTCGTCCACTGGGCGACCGCGTGCTGGTCGAACCCATTGAAGAGAAGGAGCAAACGAAAGGCGGCATCATCATCCCTGATAATGCCAAGGAGAAGCCGATGGAAGGCAAGGTTGTCGCGATCGGCAAGAAGCGCGACGACGACGGCAAGGAAGTCCCCTTCGACGTCAAGGTCGGCGACAAGGTCCTCCTGCCCAAGTACGGCGGCACCGAGGTCAAGATCGGCGACAAGACGCTGCAATTGGTGAGGGAGGAAGACCTGTTGGGAGTGATTGAATAAATCAGTTTATAGTTTTTAGTTTATAGTTTTTAGTCTTAAAAGAAGAATATGGCTACGTACTACAAGGATTTGATCGTTTGGCAGAAGGCGATGCTGCTGGCCAAACTCATTTACCGTGTAACGCAAACGTTCCCACATTCTGAGGTGTATGGTCTGGTCAGTCAAATGCGGCGCGCGTCCGTTTCGATTCCGTCGAACATTGCCGAAGGGCAGACGCGGAAAACGCCGACAGAGTTTGCTCGCTTCCTCTCGATTTCACACGGGTCACTTGCCGAACTCGAAACGCAAATGATCATCGCGCGTGACCTCGATTATGTGTCGCAAGCACAGGCTGACGAATATACCCTGCTGCACGATGAAGTGTCCAAAATGCTCATCGCGCTAAAGACTAAATTTTCTAAAAACTAAAAACTGTAAACTAAAAACTGAGAAAGGAATAGAAGCAATGAGTGCTAAGCAAATGATGTATGATTCGGATGCCCGCCAGAAGATTCTGAACGGCATCTCCAAACTGAACCGCGCTGTCGCGTCGACGCTGGGCCCGTGCGGGCGCAACGTGATTCTCGACAAGAAGTTCGGCTCGCCCGCCATCACCAAGGACGGCGTGTCCGTGGCGAAGGAAATCGAGCTGCCCTGCCCGTTCGAGAACATGGGCGCGCAGATGGTCCGCGAGGTCGCCAGCAAGACCAGCGACGTGGCCGGCGACGGCACCACGACCGCGACGATCCTTGCCGAGGCCATCTACCGCGAGGGCCTGAAGAACGTCACCGCCGGCGCCAACCCCATGGCCATCAAGCGCGGCATCGACAAGGCCACCAAGGCCGTCGTCGACGCCATCGCCAAGCAGGCCAAGCGCGTCAAGGACCCCGCCGAGATCGCGCAGGTCGCGAGCATCTCCGCCAACGGCGAGACCGAGATCGGCGAGATCATCTCCGACGCCATGGACAAGGTCGGCAAGGACGGCACCATCACCGTCGAAGAGGCCAAGACGCTGGAGACCGCGCTTGACGTCGTCGAGGGTATGCAGTTCGACAAGGGCTACCTCTCCCCGTACTTCGTCACGAGCCCGGAGGAGATGGAGTGCGTCCTCGAGAACCCCTATATCCTCATCTTCGAGAAGAAAATCTCGAACCTGAACGATATGCTCCCGCTGCTCCAGAGCGTCGCCAAGTCCGGCAAGCCGCTGATGATCATCGCCGAGGACGTCGAAGGCGAAGCCCTCGCCACCCTCGTGGTCAACAAGCTGCGCGGCACGTTGCAGGTCTGCGCCGTCAAGGCCCCCGGCTTCGGCGACCGCCGCAAGGCCATGCTCGAGGACATCGCCATCCTCACGGGCGGCAAGATGCTCAGCGAGGACCTCGGCATCAAGCTCGAGAACGTCGAGCTCAGCGACCTCGGCCGCGCCAAGAAGGTCACGGTCGATAAGGACTGCACCACCATCGTCGAAGGCGGCGGCAAGACCAGCGACATCCAAGGGCGCGTCGCCATCATCAAGAAACAGATCGACGAGACCACCTCCGACTACGACCGCGAGAAGCTCCAAGAGCGCCTCGCCAAGCTCGCCGGCGGCGTCGCGATCATCAAGGTCGGCGCGGCCACCGAGGCGGCGATGAAGGAGAAGAAGGATCGCGTCGACGATGCCCTCCACGCCACCCGTGCGGCCGTCGAGGAAGGCATCGTCGCCGGCGGCGGCGTCGCGCTCCTGCGCTGCCAGAAGGCCCTCGCCACCGTCGAGGCCGAAGGCGACGAGAGCGTCGGCGTGAGCATCATCGCCAAGAGCCTTGAGGCGCCCCTTCGCCAGCTCGTCGAGAACGCAGGCCTCGAGGCCGCGCTGATCGTCGAGAACGTGAAGAACGGCAAAGGCGCGTACGGCTACAACGTCCGCTCCGGCGTGTACGGCGACCTCGTGAAGGACGGCGTGCTGGACCCCGCGAAGGTCACGCGCACCGCCCTGCAGAACGCCGCGTCCATCGCCGGCCTGCTGCTCATCACCGAGTGCATGGTCACGGAGATTCCCGAGAAGAAGGAAGCCCCGATGCCCAACCCCGGCATGGGCGGCATGGACATGTAATCCAGCCTCACAACACAGAAAAAGCCTCCCCCACGGGAGGCTTTTTTCTGTCTTGCCCCCCGTATCATGTTTTGATATGGCTCAAAGAAGTTTTTTTTTTACCACAATAGACACAATGGTTTTCACAATAGGCACAATGGAAATGACACGTCATCTTGAAAAGATTTCCGACAACCAATGTAACCCCTAATCCTGTCTGAAAAAACGATTCCTTTGCCTCGCGCAGAGGTGAAGATACGGGGGAGGGCGAGGGGGGGGGCTTGCGACCCTGCGCGAGAATAACCCTATTTGTCCACTTTACGCTTCGTCTCCGCTGGCTGATTGTGCTATTATTTCTTCTTTCGGGAAACTGGCGTGAAACGGTTTGACGGCAAGACGAGGTTTATCAGAGGAGGAGCGTATGACGATGAAGACGGTATTGTTATCAGGTCTGGCGGTCATGTGTGCGGGAACGGTCGTGGCGGCGGAGTTGCCGCGGCCGAAGAACATTGTGATGATTCTGGCGGATGATGTGGGCTGGGGGGATCTTTCGTGCTACGGCGCGAAGGCGGTCTCGACGCCGCATTGTGACAGGCTCGCGAAGGAGGGGGGGCGGTTCACGGACGCGCACTCGCCGGCCTCGACCTGCACCCCGACGCGGTATGCGATCATGACGGGGCAGTATGCGTGGCGCAAGCCCGGCACGGGCATCGCGACGGGTGACGCAGGCCTGCTCATCGACCCCAGCCGCGCCACGCTGCCGTCCATGTTGAAGAAGGCGGGGTATGTGACGGGCGCGGTCGGCAAGTGGCATCTGGGCCTCGGGCCGGGGCCGGGCAAGACGGACTGGAACACGGAGATCGTGCCGGGGCCGCGAGAGATCGGCTTCGATTACTCGTTCCTCATCCCCGCGACGGGCGACCGCACACCGTGCGTTTATGTCGAGAACCAGCGCGTGGTCGGGCTGGAGGCGGATGACCCGATGGAGGTGAGTTTCAAGCTCGGCCAGGACAACTACCCCGGCGAGCTTGACGGCCGCAAGAACCGCGACCAGCTGAAACTCGATTGGGACTACGGCCATCACTTCGCGGTGGTCAACGGCATCGGGCGCATCGGCTACATGAAGGGCGGCACGAAGGCGCGTTGGGTGGACGAGGACATGGCGGACACGCTCGCCGCCAAGAGCGTCGCGTTCATCGAGCGCAACAAGGACAAGCCGTTCTTCCTCTACTTCGCCACGCACGACATCCACGTGCCGCGTGTGCCGCACCCGCGCTTCGTCGGCAAGACGGACATGGGCGCGCGCGGCGACGCTATCGTGCAGTTCGATTTTCAGGTCGGCGAGGTTCTGGACGCGCTCGACCGACTCGGGCTGACGGATGACACGCTCGTGATTGTGACCAGCGACAACGGTCCCGTGCTGAACGACGGCTACAAGGACTTCGCCGTCCAGAAACGCGGCGACCACCGCCCCGCAGGTGACTTCCGAGGCCAGAAGTACAGCGCCTATGAGGGCGGTACGCGCGTCCCGTATCTCGTGCGCTGGCCCAAGCAGGTCAAGGCCGGCGGCGTGAGCGATTCGCTCGTCTGCCTCATCGACAGCTACGCGACGTTCGCCGCGATGACCGGGCAGGCGCTCGGGCAGGACGACGCGCCCGATAGCTTCGACCTCGCCGCCGCGCTGCTCGACCCGGCCGCCAAGGGGCGCGACACGCTTATCCTCCAAGACCCCGACATCAGCCTCCGCCAAGGGCAGTGGAAGCTGATCCCCGCGAAGAAAAACCAAGACGCGCCCCTCGGCGTCGCGGATGGGGTGGTCGGAAATCCCGACCTCTTCCTCAAGGGCGGGGTTGACACGGGTGCCGCCCGAACCCCCCAGCTTTACGACCTTTCCGGCGACCTGCGCGAGGCGAACAACCTCGCGGGCCAGCACCCCGAGCGCGTCGCCGAGATGCTCACCGCGCTCCAAGACGCGCGGGCGAAAGGGCGCACACGGCCGTGACAAACGCAAGGCGGTTTTGATATTATGTCTTTTTCAATGGAGAGGAATGTTTCATGTCGGAAGAAGTTTTGAGCAGCAATGAGTACCGCGAGCAGCGCATCGCGAACATGAGGAAGCTGGAGGCGTTCGGGATGCGCCCCTACGGTCAGGCGTTTGAGCGCACACGCCTCGCGGAAATCCGCGCCGGGTTCGAGGAGAACAAGACCGTGTGCGCGGCGGGTCGGCTGATGACCGTGCGCCGCATGGGCAAGGCCTCGTTCGCCACCATCAGCGACGGCACGGGCGCGTTCCAGATTTTCGTGAAGAAGGATTTGCTCACGCCGGAGCAGTTCGAGGCGTTCGCGTATCTCGACCTCGGCGACTTCGTCGGCGTGGAGGGGCGGCTGTTCGTCACCAAGACGGGCGAGCCGAGCATCGAGGTGCACCGCTGGCAACTGCTGAGCAAGGCCATCCTCCAGCCGCCGGAAAAGTTCCACGGCCTGCAGGACGTGGAGGAGCGTTACCGCAAGCGCTACCTCGACCTGATGATGAGCCAAGAGTCGCGTGACCGCTTCAACAAGCGCAGTGCCATCCTGCGCGAGGCCCGCGCCTTCCTGCACGGTCGCGGCTTCATCGAGGTCGAGACCCCGATGATGCAGGCGCAGGCGGGCGGCGCGGCCGCCAAGCCCTTCGTCACGCACCACAACGCGCTCGACACCGAGATGGTCATGCGCATCGCCCCCGAGCTGTACCTCAAGCGCCTCATCGTCGGCGGCTTCGACAAGATTTTCGAGATCGGCAAAAACTTCCGCAACGAAGGCATCGACCGCACGCATAACCCCGAGTTCACCGTGCTGGAAGTCTATGAGGCCTACGGCGACCGCACCTCCATGAAGGCCATCATCGAGGGCCTGCTGCCGCACCTCTGCGAGAAGGTGCTGGGCGCCATGACCGTCGAGTACGGCGAGGCCAAGGAGGTGCTGGACTTCACCCCGCCCTACCGCGAGGTGGCGTATAACGACCTCGTCACGGAACACATGGGCGGCGACTGGTTCACGCTCTCCGTCGAAGCGGCACGGCAACGTGCCGAAGCCAAGGGGCTCTACATCGATCCCGCGTGGGGGCATCTGATGATCACGCGCGAGGTGTACGACAAGCTCATCGAAAAGACCCTGCGCCAGCCCACGTTCGTGACGCGCATCCCGCGCCAGTTCGTGCCGCTCGCCAAGGCCTGCGCCGACGACCCGACGCTGGTGGACGTGTTCGAGTTCGTCGTGGCGGGCAAGGAGCTCTGCCCCGGCTACACCGAGCAGAACGACCCCGCCGCGCAACGCGCCGCGCTCGCCGATCAGGCCGGGGACGACACCGAGAAAATCGACGAGGACTTCATCACCGCGCTCGAACACGGTATGCCCCCCACGGGTGGCCTGGGCATCGGCATCGACCGCCTCGTGATGATGCTCACCGGCACGGAGGTCATCCGCGACGTCATCCTCTTCCCGCAGATGAAGGCCGCGCATTAGACAGGATTGACAGGATTGTTTTTTTTGACAGGAGGACAACAAGATGAAACTGAAAATTGCTTTGAACAAGGGCGTGTTCCTGACGGTCCCCCTGTGTCCCCTTTGCTAAACCAATCCTGTCAATCCCGTTAATCTTGTTAATCCTGTCAAAAAAAAACAATCCTGTTAATCCTGTCAAAAAGAAAGACGCTGTTAACCCTGTCTGAAAAAGGAGAAACGCGATGGACACCAACCGACGCGATTTCATCAAGGGCGCGGCCACGGCCGTGGCCGCGTTGCCGACGTTCAGGGCCCTGAGCGAGGAGTACGAATACGCCATCGGCCCAGATGACACACCAATCAACGTCGCCCTCATCGGTTGTGGTACGGAGGGCGAAGTCCTGTCCGAGGCCGCGCTGAAAATCCCGGGCGTCCGTTTCCGCGCCGTCTGCGACATCCAGGATATCCGCCGCAAGATGATGCGCGGGCGCATGAGGGTTTTCGGTCATAAGGACGTCGCCACCTACGAGGACTACCGCGAGATGCTCGATACGGAGGGCGCGAACATCGACGCCGTCCTCGTCGCGACCCCCGACTGGATGCACGCCGAACACACCAACGCCTGCCTCCGCGCCGGCAAGCACGTCTATTGCGAAGCCCCCATGTCCAACGACCTGAAAAGGGCGGCGTCCATGGTTCAAACCCAGCGCGAGACCGGCAAGCTCCTGCAGATCGGCCACCAGCGCCGCTCCAACCCCCGCTACATCCACGCCATCAACCGCATCCTGCGCGAGACCAATATGCTCGGCGCCGTCCCCCACTCCTACGCGCAATGGCACCGCAGTGTCGCGCCTTTCATCCCGCCTTATAGAAGGGCAGAAATGAATGTCCAGCAGGACACGCTCGACAGATACGGCTACGAGAACATGGAGCAATTCCTCAACTGGCGCTGGTTCGCCAAGTACGGCGGCGGCCCGATGCTCGCCCTCGGCTCGCAGCAGGTCGATGTGTTCCTGTGGGCGTTCGGCTGCGCCCCCGTCTCCGTGACCGCCGTGGGCGGCAACGAGTTTTACGGCCGCCAGATGAACGACAATGTGACCGCGTCTTACGAGTTCAAGTCCAAGGACGGCAAGACCAGCCGCGCCCTCTGCCAAGTGCTGACCACCACAAGCAGCGGCGGCTTCTACGAGCGGTTCATGGGCGAGAACGGGATACTGAACATCGCCGAAGTCCGTGGCCTGGGCAACTCCGTGTTTCGGGAGGATCGTGACGAGGTGCCCGAGTGGAGTAATTTTGTCGCGCAAGGCCTGATCCGCGACGCGGTCCAAAAACTGAAAGGCACTCACCCTGTTACGGTAAGTTGTGTTCCTACCCCTATGATAGACGAGTCATTTTCCGGAACATTGGCCAGACACGGCAACCGCCTTTTTTTCTATCTGCCTTGGGGGGGGCAGTATTTATTGACTGTGGAGTTGAACAAGCCCGCCCACATGCCGCATCTGGAGAACTTCCTCTTCGCGGTACGGCAGGGCAGGCCCGACCTGCTGACCTGCCCCCCCGAGGTGGCCTACCGCACCCTCGCCGCCGTCCTCGCCGCCAGTGACGCCATCACCCAAGGCCAGACCATCCGTTTCAAGCCCGAGGATTTCCAAACCTAAACATTACGCCCGTAAGGGTACAGGGGATTTTTTTGCGGATTGGCGTTTGACTTTTCGGAAAGAATCGGCAATAAATGATGATGTTTTGCGTTTAACGGTCTTGTGGGCTAATTCGGTCCACGTAAAGGAAAGGATGATGTGATGAAGGTTGTTATCACGTTCGCGCTGATGGCGGTGCTGGCGGCATCGACGACGCTGGCGCAGTGCCCGTCGAAGGCGAAGAAGTGCTCCGACGACAAGAAGGACTCGAAGAGCGAGTCGGTCGAGTGCTGCAAGTGCAAAGCCGAGAAGGACAAGGGCGACAGCTCGAGCGATAAATAAGCGCTTGTTGTCAAACGAGAAAGGGCTCCGGATTATTCCGGGGCCTCTTTTTTTGCGCAACGGCGAAACCTAGCCGCCCCCTGTTTCACGCTCGGCGGAAAAGATTCGAGATTTTTTCAATTCCATTCCCCAACACGAAGTGGTATATTACAAACTGTCTATCGGGTACGTGTTTCTGCAAAAGAGAGAATCAATGTTATGAGCGCAAAAGAGATGACTTCGGCGGAGCGGGTGATGACGGTGTTGCGGAACGGGGAGCCGGACCGCATCCCGCATTTCGAGTGGATTATCGACAAGAAGGTGCGCCACGCGCTCTGCCCCGGCGCGTCGCTGGAGGAGTTCTCCGTGCGCATGGGGCTGGACGCGCTGCTCACCGACCCGGATTTCACGACCGAGCAGGTCGCGCCGAACCGCTTCCGCAACGAGTGGGGCATCGTCGTGGAGAAGGGCGAGGAGCAGCATTCGACTGTCGTTGAGGCGGTGATCCAGACGCTCGACGACATGACGAATTACGCGCCGCCCGACCCTTACGCGCCGCACCGTTTCGAGAGCCTGAAAAAATTGGTCGCCCGCTACAAGGGCCAGTATGCCATCGGCGTACACCTGAACGACGTGCTGTCCATCCCGCGCAACCTGATGGGTTTTCAGGAGCTGATGATGGCGTTCTGCCTCGAACCCGAGCTCGTCAAGCAGCTGGTCGAAATGTCCGTTGACCTGAACATCAAGCTCGCGGCGGAGGCGGCGCGTTTCGGCGCGGACTTCGTGTTCACGGGCGACGACTACTCTTCGGGGCAAGCGCCGTTCATGTCGCCGGACACGTTCCGCGAACTGATGTACCCCGGCCTCAAAAAGGTGATGAAGGGTTTTCGCGACGCGGGGCTGCCCGTCATCAAGCACTCCGACGGGAACATCCTGCCGCTGCTCGACATGATCCTGGACGCGGGCATCGACTGCCTCGACCCCATCGACCCGCTCGGCAACATGGACATGGCGGAGATGAAGCAGCAGTACGGCAAGACGCTCGCGCTCAAAGGCAACGTGAACTGCGCCACCACGCTCGTGAACGGCACGGTCGAGGAGGTCGTGCAGGAGACCCTCGGCGTGATCCGCGCGGCGGCGGAAGGCGGCGGGCTGATCATCTCGTCGAGCAACAGCATCCACTCCTCCGTCAACCCCGCGAACTACCTCGCGATGGTCAACACCATCAAGGCCTACGGCCGCTACCCCATCCGCCTCGACTACGAGACCACCGGCGCGCGCGACGCTTTTGGGTGACAGGAAAAGGTAAGAAGTAAAAAGTGATAGGCTATCGCCAGACGGCGGTTTCGAGGGAACCGCCCTCCCCAAATGGAATGGAGGGCGAGGCAGGGTTCCCGTTGGCGCGACGTGCGACTAATGGGGCAGGACACCGCGAGGGCTGGAAGCCCTCGGGGAATATCCAATATCCAACACGGAATATTCAACGCCCAAGTTAAATGCGCTTCGGTTTTGTGTCCCAATTGGAGGGCGAGACAGGGGACCCCATTGGCGCGGCGTGTGGCCAATGTGGCAGGAAGCCGCAAAGGCTGAACGCCCTCGGGGAAGCCTGTTCTCCCTTCTGTAGCGCATTTCACTTGGGCGTTGAATATTCTCATGCCCCATTGGTCACGGTTGCACCAACGGGGACCGCTTTCTCCCTTGACTTCCTCCCCTTTCTGTCATACACTAGGTTTCTGTTTTTAATCGTTTTAGGGAGGATGTATGAAGAAGTTGTTGCTGGTCGGAGTGTTGCTGGTCTCGTGCGCGTCTGCCGCGCCGAAGGTGTCGGTGAGGTCGCTGCTGGAGGAGATGGTGGATCGCGAGAATATCACGCGCCTGCCGGACCCCGCGTTCACGGTGCGCTTGCACAGCAGTTATGACCGCGAGACGGTGGGCATCGATGAGCCGGGGTGGTTCGCGAATTCGGACCGCTCGGAGTTCGTGCGCGTGGAGGAGAACGCGGGGCGCAAGGAGTATGTCGCCATGGACGCGCAGGGGCCGGGTGCGATCGTGCGCTGGTGGGTGACGATCGCGGGTTCGACGGACGGGTCGGGCGTCATCCGCGTCTATATCGACGGGAAGCTGGCCGTGGAGGGGAAGGTCGTGGACGTGGTGAGCGGCGAGGCGCTGTGCGCGAAACCGCTGTCCGCGTCGGTCTCGGAAAAGACGCCCTACATGAACCGCGGCCACAACCTCTACCTGCCCATCCCATACGCGAAGAGCTGCAAGATCACCTACGAGAGCGACAAGATCAAGGACAAGCGCGACGGCGAGGCGTTCTACTACAACATCGAGGCGCGCACGTATCCCAAGGGCGTGGAGGTGGAGTCGTTCTCGCTGGACGTGGCACGGCGCGACGCGGTCGCCATCGCGGAGATTAACCGCCGCCTAGCGGGCGGCGAGCGCGGGCTGCTCAGCCTGAAAACGCAGGCCGCGACGTTCGACGGCGTGATCCCGCCGGGAGGGTCCATCACGAAAACCGTCAAGGGCGAGCAGGCCGTGCGCTCGCTGGCCATGGCGCTCGACGACGGCAAGAGCCAGCAGGCCCTGCGCTCGACAATCATCGAGATGGCGTTCGACGGCCAGCGCACGGTGTGGGTCCCGGCGGGCGAGTTCTTCGGCACGGGCTATCAGGTGTCGCCTTATCAGATGTGGTACGCGAGCGTGCGCAAGAGCGGCCTGATGGAGGCCGCGTGGGTGATGCCCTTCAAGAAGGAATGTACACTAACCATCCGCAACGTGGGTAACGCGCCCGTGACCGTCTCGCAGAGCGCGCTCGTCACCGCGCCCTACAAATGGGACAGCAAGCGCAGTATGTACTTCGGCGCGGGGTGGTACGAGCAGAACAAGGTGTCGTCGCGTAAAGACGGCTCGCACTGGGATCTGAACTACGTCACGCTCACCGGCGAGGGCGTGCTGGTCGGCACCGGCGTGACGCTCTTCAACACTGCCAACGCTTGGTGGGGCGAAGGCGACGAAAAGATTTTCGTGGACGGCGAGGCCTTCCCCTCCTTCATCGGTACGGGTTCGGAGGACTACTACGGCTACGCATGGAGCAACGGCAACAACTTCGACCACCCCTTCATCGCCCAGCCCGAAGGCATCGGCGCGGGGCGGCCGGGTCTTGTCATCAACACCCGCCACCGTGTGCTCGACGCCATCCCCTTCAAGAAGAGCATCCAGTTCGACATGGAGATGTGGCACTGGGCCGACACCATCCTCAACTACGCCCCCGTCACGCAATGGTATATGCGCCCCGGCGGCACGGCCAACCGTACGGCAGAGGCCGCGCTCGCCGCCCTCCCCGTCGCGCTCAGCCGCCGCGACATCATCCCCCTCAAGACCATCCGCGAAGGCCGCCTCGAAGGCGAAGAGCTCGACCTCTCCGCCACGCAAGGCAGCGCCGGGATACAGACCGACGAGAAATACGGCTGGAGCGGCGGCAAGCAATTCTGGTGGCGCGGTGCCAAGCCCGGCGCGACCGCGAACCTCGACTTCGCGCTGGAGAAGGCCGGTAAGTACAACGTGAAAATCTCCTTCACCCACGCGCCCGACTACGGCACGGCGGATGTCTCCTTCAACGGGAGCGTCGTCGCGCCCGCCTACGACGCCTACGCCGAGCGCGTCGAGAACCACGTCAAAGACTTTGGCACGCTCGAGCTCAAGGAAGGCGAGAACCGCCTCTCCATCAAGCTCACGGGCGCGAACGCGAAAACCAAAAACGACGCCTTCCTCTTCGGCATCGACTACATCGATATCAAGCGGGTGGGGGATTAGCCGCCGGATCGGTTTGGCACTCGCTAAGCGAGTGCGGAGCTGCATGAATTGATGGCGACTGATGGCGACTGAAATCGATTAACCTCGATTCAAGTCGTTATCAGTCGCCATCAGTCGATAACAAAATCCAACACCAACATCTCCCCCTCAGAACGACAGCAGCATCTGCCAGATGTACATGGTGGCGTTGGCGTCAACCATGCTCCAGAGGCGTTCGGCGAGCTCGGCGTTGCCCTGCACGCCAGCCAGCCCGAGGTCGTCGAGGTGTTCCTTCCACGACACGCAGGCTCCGGCGGGGCGGCCGGTGGGCGGCGGGATTTTTGCGGGCGGCGGGGGCAGGCCGCCGGCAGGGCGCACGCAGAGGTTTTCGAGGGGCGCGTCGGGCGCGTCGTACACGCCGAACGCGCGTGTGGCCTCGACCATGGCGCGCATGTTCTCGGGGCGGGTGTCGTTCTGCATGATCGCGCTCGCGTCCATGATGTAGCCGCCCTCGCGGCCGAGGATGCTGATGAGCTTCTTGACCTCCTCGCGCACCTGCTCGGGCGTGCCGACGGCGAGGGTGACGTTGCTCACGCCGCCGCTGATGGCGAACTTGTCGTGGAGCTTGTCGTGGATGGTCTGCGGGTTGCCGCGGTCGATGTGATAGACGATGCTGCGCTCGGGCAGCTCGCGGAAGGCGTCGAGGTGCGCGTCCCAGTTGCCCTCGGCGTAGAACATGGTCTGGTGGCCGCCGCGCCAGAGCTCTTCGATGATGGGGCGCACGGTGGGCCAATAGACATTGGCGAACTGCGCGGGCGTGACGAACGGCACGCAGCCCCGGTGCATCCAGTAGCCGATGGGCAGCTGCGACGACGGGTCTGCGGTGGCGGCCGCGACCCAGTGCAGGTGCGGCATAAGCGCCTCGCAGGCCTTCATGACTTTCTCGGGGCGCTCGAGCAGGTCCATGGTCAGGCCGATGTAGCCGCGCAGCTTGTCGCCGATGATGTCGAGCGGGGCCTTGAAGATGCCCGCGATGGCGCCGGGGGTCTCGGCCTCGTTGGTGAGGCGCGCGCAGTGCGGGCCGTAGGCGTTGAAATACTGCACCATGGCCATGGCGGAGGAGACGAGCGCGACGTTGTTGCGGAATGAGGACGGGGCCCCGGCGGCGGCGATGCGGCGCGTGGCGCGCGGGAACCAGACCTCGTAGAGGAACGCGGTGGGGTCGTCGATGAGGCGGTCGTACTCGTCCTCGCGCATGAAGGACTTCTCCTCCGGCGGCTCGAGGTACTGGAAGCCGCGGTCGGGCGGCACGTTCACGCCCGGCACGCCGTAGTAGCGCGCGGTCGCCGCGTCGGTGATGCCCGTCCAGACATAGACCATGCTGGCCGGCACGGCGTCCCAGTCATAATCCTTGCAGCAGCGGATCATGGCCTCGAACGCGTCGGGGTAGTTCTGCGTCATCTGCTGGCAGTCGAAGCCCGCGTGACGCCCGGTGAACTCCGCCGCGAACGGGCGTATCGGAATCATGTCCGGCTTACGGTTGTTGAGCGCCGTGACGAACCGGCGCAGACGCTGCTGGTAACGAGACTCTGCCATAACCATCTCCTTTTTTCCTCAACCCTGGCCGACAACATGTCTGCCAACTTTTAAAACAGCATACCATATCGCGGTCGGAATGTCTTGCGGAAAATGCGGGATATCACAGGTCCACGGGGTTGAGGCGCCAGATGTATTTGGCGTACTCGCTGATGGTGCGGTCGGAGGAGAACTTGCCGGAGCGGGCGACGTTGACGAGGGCCTTGGCGTCCCACTTGTGGGGCTGGCGGTAGAGCTTGTCAACCTTGTCCTGGGTGTCCATGTAGCTGCGCAGGTCGGCCAAGAGCATATAGTAGTCGTTGAAGTCGAGCAGGTTCCGGACGATGGGGTCGAAGACGCCGGTGTTGAGCAGGGAGAAGACGTTGCGGCGGATCATGTTGATGGCGCGGCGGATCTCGGGGTCGGCCTGATAGACGGCCATGGAGGAGTAGGCGGGGCGGAGGCGCTCGACCTCTTCGGCGCGCAGGCCGAAGATGAAGATGTTTTCGTTGCCGACCTGCTCGTGGATTTCGACGTTGGCGCCGTCCATGGTGCCGATGGTGAGCGCGCCGTTGAGCATGAGCTTCATGTTGCCCGTGCCGGAGGCCTCGGTGCCGGCGAGGGATATCTGCTCGCTGAGGTTGGCGGCGGGGATGATCTTCTCGGCGAGCGACACGCGGTAGTCGGGGAGGAACACGACCTTCAGGCGGTCGCGGACGCGGGGGTTGGTGTTGATCACGTCGGCGACGCCGTGGATGAGGCGGATGATGAGCTTGGCCATCCAGTAGCCGGGCGCGGCCTTGGCGGCGAAGATGAAGGTGCGCGGGTGGAAGTCGAGGGCAGGGTTGTCGCAGATGCGGTTGTAGAGGATGATGATGTACAGCACGAGCAGGAGCTGGCGCTTGTACTCGTGCAGGCGCTTGACCTGGACGTCGAAGATGGACTCGGGGTTGACCGTGATGCCGACCTCATATTTGATGTAGCTCGCGAG
This sequence comes from Kiritimatiellota bacterium, assembly GCA_009778475.1. Classification (GTDB taxonomy): domain Bacteria; phylum Verrucomicrobiota; class Kiritimatiellia; order RFP12; family UBA1067; genus WRJS01. The sequence goes on from WRJS01000026.1 coordinate 25,179, forward strand.
GGCCTCCTTGTTGGCCTGCTTGATCGCGCGGAAGGCGTCGAGGAAGGCGGGGTCCTTGGCGTGGCGCTCCAGGTCGCGCAGGCGGGAGAGGTCGGTGATCCAGTCGGGGCCGAGCGTGTCCGTGCAGAGCATGGCGAGCTGGGGGTTTGCCTTCAGGAGCCAGCGGCGCTGGGTGATGCCGTTGGTCTTGTTGGAGAAGTGCGTGGGGTACATCTCGTAGAAGTCGCGGAAGAGGGTGGACTTCAGGATGTCGGTGTGGAGGGCGGCGACGCCGTTGACGGAGTTCGAGCCGATGATGGCCAGGTGGGCCATGCGCACGGAGCGTTCGCCGCGCTCGCTGATGACGCTCATCCGCGTGAGCCGCTCGATGTCGCCGGGGTATTGGAGGGCGACCTGCTTCAGGAAGCGGCCGTTGATCTCGTAGATGATCTGCATGTGGCGCGGCAGCAGGCGCTCGACAAGCGCGACGCTCCACGTCTCCAGGGCCTCGGGCAGGATGGTGTGGTTCGTGTAGCCCGTGCAGGCGCGCGTGATGTTCCACGCGGTGTCCCAGTCCATCTTCTCCACGTCCACGAGCTGGTGCATCATCTCGGGGATGATGAGCGTGGGGTGCGTCTCGTTCAGGTGGACGAAGGCCTTCTCCGGGAGCAGGCTCCAGTTGCAGCCGTTGTTAACGCGGAAGCGGCGCAGGATGTCCCTCAGCGAACACGCCACAAAGAAATACTGCTGCCGTAGGCGGAGCTCCTTGCCCGCCTGCATATTGTCGTTCGGGTAGAGGACCTTGGTCAGGTTCTCGGCCTGCACCTTGTTCTGCACGGCCTCGACATAGGAGCCCTTGTTGAACTCCTCCAGCGCGAAATCATCCGTCGCCTTGGCCGACCACAGGCGGAGCGTGTTCACCACGTTGCTGTAGCCGACAATCGGCCAGTCGTACGGCACGCCGATGACGCACTCCGACGCCTTCCACGTCCACTCCATGCGCCCGTTGCGCGACACGCACTCGACCTGCCCGCCGAACTGCACCTCCTGCGTGTATTCCGGCCGCGCGAGCTCCCAGGGCGACTCGTTGTTCAGCCAGTGGTCCGGCTCCTCGACCTGCTGGCCGTCCTTGACGCGCTGCTTGAAGATGCCGTAGTCGTAGCGCAGGCCGTAGCCGATGGCCGGCAGGCGGAGCGTCGAGAGCGAGTCCAGGAAACACGCCGCCAGCCGCCCCAGGCCCCCGTTGCCCAGGCCCGCGTCCACCTCCAGGTCGCGGAAGGCGTTCCAGTCCAGCCCGTACTGCTCCATGGCCTCGCGGCAGAACGGCTCGATGCGCATATTGATGACGTTGTTGCCCAGCAGCCGGCCGATGAGGAACTCCAGCGACAGGTAATAGACGCGCTTCACGTTGGCCTCGTGGTAATAGGTCTGCGTCTCGATCCAGTCCTCGATGATGCGGTCGCGCACGCTGTAGGCGAACGCCATGAACTTGTCGCGGACGGTCGCGCTTTCCTCGTCCTTGGCCAAGGCATAGCGCAAGTGCCACGCGAAATCCTGCTTCAACCCCTTCGTGCTCTTCTGCACGCGCAGATCCTGAACCTGATGCTGTCTCGCTTTCTTTTCCATTATCACCTCAAATCAAAGCCGGTTTCCCAAAAAAAAATATAGAATAGCAAATCACGCGCCGCAGGTCAATGTTGACCCATTGCGCCGGCAGGAACACCGGCACAGCGTTGGTAGCGCACGGCGTCCCCGCCGTGCCGTTGTGGAGGGCGAGCGTCCACGCGAGCCGCAATCAGGGTCGCGCCGTCCCCGCCTGCGGGCGGCAACCGATTCCCCGCCATTGGAGGGGTGGACGCCGAAGGCGGACGGAGTAGTTCCGGCGGGGCATCTGTAGCTCCGGCGACCCCGCCGCCACCGTGGCACATACCACCCCGCCGTCAGCCCGTAACGCGCCAGATTCGCCTCCAGCGCGGCGGACGTCTCATACGGCACAATCTCCCCTGCATGACCATGCCCCGGCGCGACACCCTCCCGCGCAAGCATCGGCAACCCAAACACAACAACACCAATTATCCGCACAATCCTCATCCCGCACCCCAAAAATCTAACCACTAATCACTATTCACTAACCACTGTCCCCCTACTCAAACGGTGCATCGAGAATTTTCAATTCCTCCTCGGTGTAGCCGGACTCCGCCTTGATTTTATCGAGGAATTGCTTGCGGGCATCAGGCGACGCCCGGGAGGCTATAATGCGCGCGACCTCGGCAGATATCCTGCCGGCACGATAAGGGGGAAACGGCTCCGCAGGCTCATCGAGCAGCTTTGCCTCCCCTTCATCGGAACGCGCCAGTTCTTTGATTTTGTCGAGAAACAGTTTACGCTCGTCGGGGGGCAGGGACGCGGCAAAACGCCTGATGTTTTCGATTGTCGATTCCAAGTTATGGCAAATGAGGCGCAGCCTCCCTTGATACTGTGCTTCAAAGTTTTTCCGGTCGTTCTCCTCCTGCATGGCTAACATTTCGGTTTTCGTTTTTCTCACGTCAGAAATATTCAATCTTCTCGGCTCATAATTATACCCAGGGATAATCTGGGCGCGTATGCTTCCTATTTCGGTCGCCATGCCGAGCCACGTCTGTTTCGAGTTTTTCAATGCCGCGATTTGGCGGGACAACGCCCCGAGCATCCTCCATTTCTCGTACACCCTGAACCCGCTGTTTTCCAGATTCGGCTGGACGGGCAAACGGCAGATATGCTCGAACAGCGACGGGATATCCTCCTCGAGAAGAACAACCGCCCCCTCGGGCGCCACCCCGTACGCCGCAAGATTATTCATCGCCTCTGCAATATAATCGATATACCTGAAGCAGGTTGACGGCCTTTTTTCCCATAAGGCATCGACCGAGGAAAGAATGCTGGCCAAGGACGAGAATCCGGTCTCGGCCGGGACGGCGGTGTGCATCGGCTCGACGGCTGCTATGGCGCATGCCGTAATCATGCACACGGCGGACGCATGGACGTGGACAACGAGCAGTCGAATACGGTTAGCGCATTTCATGGCCTTTCCTCGTGTTCAGAAGGGAGTTGAAGGGATACAGACATCGTTCGTTCCCCGTGAGACGGACAGCCCGAACTCCTCTGTAATTTCCATCCCGGCCGCGCGCGGACCGTGACCCGCTCCGCCTTCGTGACCGCGCGGCTCCCCTTCACGAGGGCAAAGTCGTCCTCGATTGCTTTTGACAGGATGGACAGGACTTCACAGGATTTCCCTTCGGGCGCGTATAGGTTTTCAATCTCAAACCTGAAATCAAAAATTCTCTTTGTGCCCTTCGTGCCTTTGTGTGAGGATAACAAATGGACGAACAATTTACTCATCAGGCATTACCCCTTCGTTGAGAAAACAGTGTACAAAACCTTCCGCCCAAGTTCAACCCCGAATTCACGGGAACCTGTTTTTAACCGCGAAGACCGTGAATCTTCGCGAAACTTTGCTCCCCCCTTTCGCGCACTTTGCGTGCTTCGCGGCTCAAAATCAGATTTTCACCTAACCCGCTCATCCCGCGCCCCCAAAAATCAAATCACTAACCACTAATCACTGCCCCCTACTCATACGGCGCTTCAAGGAGTTTCATGTCCTCCTCGCTGTAAACCGATTCTTTCCTGATCTCCTCAAGGCGTTGCGCACGCCGTTCGGGGGATGAGCGGGAAAGGATCTTGCGCATCATCGCGGCTGGCGGGTACGTCAGTTGATCGTGCACTATCGCGGGGGGGGACGGCACCGGGGCATCATACGGCGCCTCGAGCACCCGCAACTGCTCCTCGGTGTAGTTCGACTCCCGCCGGGCTTTTTCAATCGCTTTCTCGCGCTGCTCGGGGGAACTCTTGGACAGGAAATAGCGGTAGGAGTCAACAGGGGGGTATTTCAATTTCTCCGGCACCACCGGCGCGTCGAGGCGACGGGCCTCCTCGGCATCGGAGCGCGCCAGATCCTTGATCCGGCCGAGAAACCGCTCGCGCTCGCCGGGGGGCATCTTGTCGGCGAGACGGCGTATCCTGTCAACGAGAGTGTTCCACTGCCAGACGATGCTAGGCATTAGATGCTGGCACTGGTCCATCACTCTCTTCTGGCGGCGGTCCCGTATCCTGTCCTGATGTTCCGGGTTATTGGGGTCGAGGATAAAAGGAAGTGGGTCAGCGGCTTGCGGCTGATAGTCCGGGATGATTTGGGCGCGTACCCACCCGACCATGGACGCCAAGTGCTCCCAAGCATCTGAATCGTTACAGAGGGGCGTAAAACGTGCAAGCTCCTCCAACATTTTCCACTTGAACAGCAACTGGTTCCTCCGCGTCTCCACCTCAACGCCCATTTCCGCCAACGGGACGGGGAGCTTGGAGATGCCCTCTAAGAGCGTTTTAAGCGCATGGGGATCTGCATGGCTATAAAGTTGACAGATCGGATTTACCTTTCCGTTACATAGACGCGGCGACTCCTCCCAAGAGGCCTCCACCTCCCGCAACACATTGGTGATTTGCGCGGCTGTCCATATCTGCTTAGGGGCAGGGGCATCGCCCGCGGCAGCCAGCCGTGAAATGAGCGCGAAAACGAACAAACTGCTGAAAACAAGTGTGCGCATAACTCTACCTCCCGTAAAACTGACGACCAACTTTCTCATCCGGCATTATTTCAACGTTGAAAGAACAGTGTACAAAACCTCTCAGCCGAGTTCAACCCCAAAATAAGGCGGCATAGGCATTCCTGCCGGCGTCATGTGTCCCCCACCACGGGCAGGAATGCCCGCGCCAACCTGAAAATACAAAGGGATACACGGATCAACGCAGATTTCACAGATGAAAAAACAATCTGCGTCATCTGTGTAATCTGTGGTTTAAAAACCCATGTGCGCCCGAAGGGAAATCCTGTTCATCCTGTCAACAAACCTCTGCGTCTTTGCGCGAAAAGAATCAAATAAATCCTCCGTGGAGGTGTCAGGCGAGGGCTTGATTTCCGGGGCGGTTTCTGGCATACTCTTATCTTTTACGCGAGGGGAATGGTTATGGCAGAGTTAGAGATGAAGGTGGGCGAGCGGGTGCGGACGTACCGCGAGCGGCTGGGTATGAGCGTGGGTGCGCTGGCGGAGGCGTCGGGCATCCGCGCGGCGGTCATCGAGGCGATCGAGGAGGGGCAAGCGTATCCTGCGCTCGGCGTGCTCGTGCGCCTCTCGCGTGCGCTGGGCCAGCGGCTCGGGACGTTCATGGATGACCAGCAGGTGACCGACCCGGTCATCGTCCGCGCCGAGGATCGCGCCGCGCAGGCCGCGCCGCACAAGGGCAGCCAGACCGAGGGCCTGCGCTACTCGCCGCTGGGCCGCGGCAAGTCCGACCGCCATACGGAGCCGTTCTTCATCGAGGTGGATCCCGGCTGCGACGCGCCGCTCTCGTCGCACGAGGGCGAGGAGTTCCTCTTCATCCTCTCGGGCGAGGCCCTGCTGGCCTACGGCGACGAGGAGCATACCCTCCGCGCCGGGGACTCGGTGTATTACAACTCGCTCGTGCCTCATGCCGTGCGCTCGCGCGACGGCCAGTCCGCCACGCTCGTGGCCACCGTGTTCATGCCGCTATGAAAAACGCATTCAACCTCTCCGACCCCTACGGCACCGCGCCGCGCAAGCCGCCGTTCGCGCAGGCCGTCTCCACGGGCGAGCCGTGGTTCGACCTCCCCGTCACACGCGACTACACGCTCGGGCAGCTGCTCGACCAGACCATCGCGCGGTGCGGCCCGCAGGACGCGCTCGTCTATGCCGACCGCGACTTCCGCCTGACGTGGTATGCGTTCGGCAAGCTGGTGGACGACCTCGCGCGCGGCCTGATGGCCATGGGCATCCAGCGCAACGAGAAGATCGCGCTGTGGGCGACCAACGTGCCGCTGTGGATCCCGCTGATGTTCGCGGCCGCGAAAATCGGCGCGATTTTGTTGCCGCTGAACACCAACTACAAGAGCACCGAAATCGAGTTCGCGCTGAAGCAGTCCGACACCGAGAACCTTGTCCTCATCAACGGCTTCCGCGACACGGACTATGTGCAGACGATCTACGACCTCATCCCCGAGCTGCGCGAGCAGCCGCGCGGGCGGTTGTCGTCCGCGAAGTTCCCGCTGCTCAAGCGCGTGATTTTCCTCGGGCCGGAGAAGCATCGCGGGATGTACTCCATCAACGAGGTGCAGGCCATCGCGGGGCAGACGCCGATGGCGGCGTATGTGGCGCGTCAGCGGGAGCTGACCTGCCACGACGTGGTGAACATGCAGTACACCTCCGGCACGACGGGCTTCCCCAAGGGCGTGATGCTCACGCATTCGAACATCGCCAACGACGGCTTCTGGATCGGCGCGTGCCAGAACCTCTCCGCGCGCGACCGCGTGTGCATCCCCGTGCCGCTGTTCCACTGCTTCGGCTGCGTGCTGGGCGTCATGTCGTGCGTCAACCACGGCAGCACCATGGTGATGACCGAGCGGTACGACCCCGTGCACGTGATGATGTCCATCGAGAACGAGCGCTGCACCGCCACCTACGGCGTGCCGACCATGTACATCGCCATCATGGACCACCCGCTCTTCCCGAAGTTCGACTTCTCCTCCCTGCGCACGGGCCTGATGTCCGGCGCGACCTGCCCCGTCAAGCGGATGCAGCAGTGCATCGACCAGATGGGCATGGCGGAGGTCTCGATACCCTACGGCCTGACCGAGGCCGGGCCCGTGATGACGCAGACGCGCTTCTTCGAGACCAGCATTGAGCGCAAGAGCTCCTCCATCGGGCAGGCCCTGCCCGGCATCGAGGTCGCCATCATCAACCCCGAGACGGGCGATATCTGCGCCATCGACGAACCCGGCGAGATCTGCTGCCGGGGCTACAACAACATGGTCGGCTACTACAAGATGCCCGAGCAGACCGCCGCCTGCATCGACCCCAACGGCTGGCTCCACTCCGGCGACATCGGCCGCATGGACGCGCAGGGCTACTACTACATCACCGGCCGCCTCAAAGACCTCATCATCCGAGGCGGCGAGAACATCTCCCCCAAGGAGGTCGAGGACTTCATCGGCCACATGCCCGGCGTGAAGGACGTGCAGATCGTCGGCGTGCCGAGCAAGAAATACGGCGAGCAGCCCGCCGCCTTCATCATCCGCTCCGAGGGCGCCGAGATCACCGAGACCGACGTCGCCGACTTCTGCCGCAACCGCATCTCCTGGTTCAAGATCCCCCGGCACATCGCGTTCGTGGACACCTACCCCATGACCGCCAGCGGCAAAATCCAGAAGTACAAGCTCCGCGACGACGCCGCCCAGCTCTGGCCCGACGCGTGAAACAGAGTATGAGACCACGAGTGACCATCTAAACGAGGAATTGACATGAACAGGCAAGTCTGGATACTGGGCATAATCGCGGCAGGGCTGCTGGCGGGGTGCTCTACGACGAAAAACAAAAAGATTACGCTGACCGTCCGCAACCACGAGACGGGCGAGCCGATGGCGGATGTGCGTGTGGGTCAATACCGCCTCAGCGGCGCCTTCCCCGCGCCGGGGAGCCGAAACCCCTCTTTCCCCTCCATGACGCAGATTGCCACAGCGCAAACGGACAAGGCGGGGACAGTCGCGTTCAGGGGGGTTCTGCGCGAGAATGCGTTTGATGTTCACGTGAACGCGCGTTCGCCGATACGCTTTGATCTGAACGGGGACAACGTCGTGTACGACAGACCGCCGGCGCCGTTGCCGAAAAACAGGGAAACCACGCTCGTCATTCATTACCGCGGGCGTGACCTTTGCGTTAATGCCAGCCAAGGCTATCTGGATGAGCAGACCGCCTACATCGGGACGTACACGGGCGATAGCGGGAGCAAGGGGATTTACCGCATCCGCGTCAACAGGCCGAAGGGGACGGTCAGCAAGCCCGAACTCGTCGCGGAGATACCCAACCCGTCCTTCCTCGCGTTCGACCGCGACAGGGAATATCTCTACGCGGTCAGCGAATCCTCGAAAAAAGTATTCGCGTATGCCGGGGTGAACGGCGACGGGATGCTCACGCTGCTGAATGAGGCGGAGACGGGCGCGGGGCCGTGCCATGTGGTGTGCCACCACACGAACCTGCTGGCGGTGGCGGATTACGGCGGCGGCAGCATCGGCGCGTGGATACTGGAAGGGGACGGGCGCATCGGCGGGCAGGCCGCGTTTTTCCAAAACACCCACGCCAGCAAGGCGACCGGCCGCCAGCAGCAGCCCCACGCGCACGGCGTGACATTCTCCCCGTCCGGGAATCGCCTGCTGGTGCCGGATCTCGGCGCGGACCGGGTGTATGTGTACGAGCAATACGCCGCCTCATCCGGCTATAAGCCGAACGAGACCGCGCCATGGATTGAGTTGCCGCCGGGGCGCGGCCCCCGCCATGTGGCTTTCCCACAGTGGACGCAAAGCGAGCAGAGAGACCTGTATGTGCTGAACGAACTGTCCAACACCATCAGCGTTTTCAAATACGATTACGATGCACACCAGAAAGCGTTCACGTTCGTCGAAGAGGTCAGCACATTGCCCGAGGGCTTCGAGGGGCAGAGCACGGCTGCCGAATTGATTGTGCGCGAGAAGACGGTGTACGCCACAAACCGCGGGCACGACTCCATCGCGCGGTTTCAGCGCGACCCGGAGACGGGGCGGCTGACCTTGCTGGACTGCACCCCGTGCGGCGGCAAAGGCCCGCGCCACCTCTCGCTCATGCCCGGCGGGCTGTGGATGCTCGTCGCCAACCAGCAGAGCAACAACATCGCCCTCTTCAGCATCGGCGGGAACGGCGCCCTCACCCTCGTCCCCGACGGCGGCGTGGACATCGGCGCACCCGTGTGCGTGGTGTTCGAGTGAGAAAAGAGTGCTAAAGTTATCAACCCATGGTCAAAGACTTCGTGTGATGACGTGTGTGTTGGAAAATGAATCGAGATGGTGATATGAATCAGAGGAGCATGACGGGAAAGGCGATGGCGTGGCTCACGGGGGGGGGGGCTTTTCCTCGGGCTGTCGGGCTACGTCTTCACGCTGTTCTGCGCGGGACACTTGGGGTTCTGTAAAATACAGATGACGGGACAGAGGATTACCCTGTTTGGATGGCGTGATATGGAGGGCGAGACAGGGGGCCCCGTTGGAGGGCGAGCGTCCCCGCGAGCCGCCGCAATGTGTCTAACGGCTCCCCGCGGGGCGCGCCCCCCCCCCCGGCAAATCTCTTTTTTAGGGGACCAACCCCCCAGCCGGG
>WRJS01000027.1 GCA_009778475.1 Kiritimatiellota bacterium
GAAATCTCCGGTAATTTCACCGCCACCGCCACCAGTACGGAGAATACGGCCGTGGGCGTCAGGCTTTGGGATAGTGACCTTGAGGTAACGGCCAGTGGTGCCGTGACCGCAACCGCCGAGGTGTTCCACCACTATGGCGCGGCCTTTGGGATTAGGTCAAACGGATACCTGTGGACTGAAGGTTCGGTTACCGCTTCTGGTCTCGGTGCTGGCGAGGGTTGGGGGGTCGTCGCCTTCATCCAATTGTGGTGCGGGTTCTTCGAGGCCGCGGGCAATACCCACGCCACGCAAACTGGCATTTTCGTCTCTTCTGCCCCGGACGTTCGGGCCCCCGCGGGCGCCATCGGTTGGGATTGGGTGCTCAATGATGAGCCATTTGCAGGGAGTAATCTCGGTTCGGGCAATTACGGGCCCGACTACGAATGGCAGGATGTGACCTGGTCGGATGTCTTGTGGGCCAGGTTTGACGGCTCGCGGATTGATGACTGTGATGGCGGCCCCGTTGTACCCACCGGATCCGAGACGCTATATCTGGACGGCGGAAACCTTTACCTTGGCGGTTGTGCCGCCGCTGGTGGTGAGCTTTTCGATTCCCCGGATTGGGAACAGGTTGATGGCTCCACCGTCTCGTTAAATGGCCTGTATTGGCATACCTCGGCCAATATTGGGCTGTACGTCTGCGACTCCGGCCCGGTGACCATTGACGTGGCCAACGCCAGCCACATAATGGTGGCGCCGTCGTCGTCGTTGGCAAGGAGAAATGGTCCCGAGCCGATAGCCGGTATATATGCGCCGAATGCGGAATTAACGATTACTGGTGTCGAGTTCTTTAGTGTCGGCGCCCACGGCGGAGATATTTCTGACGCAACCGAGATTTGGGGCATTTGGGCCAATGCCCTATCGTTTGGGGCCAACGCGCAAGTTTTCGCCGAGTCCGATTCTGAAATCACGGCAGGCGGGATAAACGTTGAAAATTCGTTTGAGGTGTTACGCGGGGCAAGTGTCTCGGTTGTTGGGGTATCCAATGGCCAGGCTTATGGGCTGCGGGCACATTCCGAGGCCGATGAAATGGAGTGCTCCGAGGGTTTCATCGGCATCGCGGCCCACGAAACCAAGGTATATGGCGCTCTAGACGTGTGGGTATATGACGCCAGTTGCGGTGTGGGCGTGGCCAGCAATCTCTCGTTGTACAACGGCCTCCTTGGGGTCTGGGCCCCGCAATTCGCGTTGACGAACGCGAACGGCTATCCGGCCGCACCACACGTGGAGTCGGCACCGCCCCCGGGCAGTTGGCATTGGGGGCTCAGTAGCGCCCCAGAGCCCGGATTCGATCTCGGCTCCGGCCGCTGGGGAACAGACAACGAGTGGCAGAGCGCTGATTACAGTTTGGTGCGGTATGTCCGTTTTGAGTTGATCGACGACGATGACGATGCCGAATACCGGACGTTGTTCCTAGCGGATGGAAATCTGTACACCGGGAGCTGTAGCGGTACCCCATTTGCTCCCCCGCCTGGCACGGGGTCCTGGGAACGCGTCGGGCCGAACCACGTTCGGCTGGATGGCCTAACGTGGGAAACCACTGCCGAAGTTGGACTTATGGTCTGCGGCGAGGCCGCTGTGGTGATTGAGACCGTCGGGGCCAGTTCGATCTCCGCGACTTCGGTCTCCCGATTCCAGACGGTTGGTATTTACTCGCCTTTCGCGGCAGTTGAGTTTGCGGGCACGGCAGAGTTGACGGTTGCCGCCACAACGGTTGATGCCTATGCCTCGGCTTGGGGGGTTCTCTCTGAGGAAACCTTGGTTTCTGGAGTACTTACCGCAACCGGGACAACGCCGGAGGGCGCATCGGCCTCCGCGGCCGGTATCGCGAGTTATGAGGGCAACCTCACCATCGGCCCGGGCGGCGTGGCCACTGCCATTGGCCTTTCGTGGATGGACGCGAATGGTGTTTGGATTGGCGATCTAGTCATCGCCGAGGGCGGGGAGTTGACTGCGCGGGCGGAGGCATTCGCCAGCGGTGCGGCGTATGGCGCTTATCTTTGGTCGGCGGACATCGCGGGAACCTTTACCGTTGAAGCCCACAGCGCAACTTCCTCCTATGGTCTGACGGCTTATGACTTCCTAGACATCACGGGAACCGTCACCGTAACCGTGAGCGCGGAGTCCGCAGCAGGCTATACCTACGCGATCGGCGTTTACTCAGAATCGATTGTCATTCATGGCGAATATCCCGGCGGCAATCTTGAGGTATCCGCATCTGCCATTGAGGGCGTCGGGGTTGGGGGCGAAATTGACCTACGCAGCGGTTCGCTCACGAGTGCGGCACCCTGGTTGGCACTTGCGGAATTCGATGATTTCACCGGAGATTTCGTGGGATCGGCCCCCGAGGTTTTGGGGCTCGCATTGCCCGACCATTGGTTGTGGACACTGAATGACACGCCAGAGTACGGCGCAGCTTTGGGCTCGGGGCAGTGGCTCCCGGATGCCGGTTGGCAAACCGCCGACTGGGATTCGGTGCAGTATGCCCGGTTCGTAATGGCACGGGCAAGTCTGCCGGATGCCGTGATAGTGGTGGGCCCGATTCTGGGCGCCACTAACGGAGTGGCCCAAAACGGTGATTTGCTAACCGCGCAGTGTTCTTCTCCGACTCCGGGTGCCACGGTAACGTACCAGTGGTTGCTGGATGGTGCGGTGGTTTCATCGTCGTCGTCGTGGCGGGGGGCGGGCGCCCGCGGGGGCCCGCAAAGGGTGAATGCGGCTCGCGGGGACGCTCGCCCTCCAAACATACGCCCTCCAGACCGTTCCATTTTTGCGGGACGCGACTACGGTCCGCTGAACCTTGTGGAGACCTCGCGGGGGTGTCGGTTCCAATGCGAATTTTGTTCCATCACAAAGTTTTTCAAGCAGACCTACACGGCGCGTCCGTTGGATGATGTGATTGCGGAAATCAAAACGCTTCCGAAAAGCCTTTTGTTTTTCGTGGACGACAATCTCGCCATGGACATTGAGCGTCTTAAGGCGTTGTGCCGCGCATTGAAACCGTTGCGGAAACGCTGGCTCGGGCAGTTGAGCGTCCATGCCGCGCATGATGAAGCGTTGCTGGCGCTGATGGCGGAAAGCGGATGCGCGGGCGTGCTGATCGGCTTTGAGTCGCTTCACGCCGAGACACTGCAAGACATGGGCAAGCAGGTGAACGCCAGCCACAATGATTTCCGCACGGCGATTGCGAATTTGCGCCGTCACCACATTTCCATCTATGCGACCTTCGTGTTCGGATACGACCACGACACGGAGGAGTCATTCGAGGCGACCTACCGTTTCGCGCTCGAAAACAAATTCTTCTTTGCGGCGTTCAATCATCTCGTTCCGTTCCCGGGGACAGATGTTTACGAACGCCTCAGGAAAGAAGGACGCTTGCTGTACGAGGCATGGTGGCGCAGGGACGATGTGCGGTTCGGGGATGTCGTGTTCCGTCCCAAAAATTTCACACCCGAACGCCTTGCGGAGTTGTGCCAGAAATATCGACTGAAGTTCTATTCCCTTCCCTCGATTCTCCGTCGCGGAAACGATTACGCCGCGAATGTGCGCGGCTTGCGCAAGGTGCTTTATTTTTACATCGGCAACCTGACGCAGGAACGGGAAGTCATGCGCCGTAAGGGGCTTCCGTTTGGGGGTGAGCCGTGAACGCAATTCGTGAGGTTCTGCCGCAGGACGAAGCGGAACTCCAACGCCTTACGCGCCAACCCATGCCGGGATGGATCAGACTGGCATATTGCAACTCACCGTCGTATGCGGCAGGTGAGGCACTCAAAGGCGACACGGTGACGACGGTCGTGTGGACGGAGACAGGCGGACATATCGGCGGATGCGCGACACGCGCTGTAAAACGTATGTGGCTGGCTGGGCAGTGCCAACGCATCGGGTATTTGGCTGGATTGCGGAGTTTTCAGACCGCACGTGGCGGACGCGGGCTTTTCAAGGGCTATGAATGGATGCGCGAGCGCGAACAGCGAGAGCCGCTGCCGCTTTACATCACGACTATTGTCAGCGCGAATCACGCCACACGCACATTGCTGACCAGCCGTCGCGCCGGTCTTCCTGCGTATTCCGAAGCTGGGGAGATTACCACGTTCGGCGTGACGGCGCGTGCCATACGGCGACGCTTCCGCGTCGCAGATGGATACGCGGTTTCGGCGGGGGACACCGTGGGCGAAGAACGGCTCCGCTCGTTTTATGATGAAGTCTCTCCGAGGCGTACGCTTTTCCCGATCCTTCCCGACCCCTTGCCACCGGGGCTTGCATGGAGCGATTTTGTCATCCTCGAAAAAGATGGCGAGATTGCCGCCGCCGCCGCGCTCTGGAATCAGCAACCCCTTCGTCAAATCCATGTCGCGTCGTATCATCCACTGCTGGCAATGGCGCGTCCCGTCATCAATCCATTCCTCGCAATGTCGGGCTATCCCCGTCTCCCTTCTGCTGGCACTGACATGGACTGCGTCTATTGGGCGTATCGCCTGACCCGCCATGAGACCCTTGTTGAATTTGAATCCCTGCTTGCTGCCACAGCCCTGCGCCTTCGTCATCACCTTCTCTTCTTCGCCCTCCACGAAGATTCCCCTCTCCTCCCGGTCGCCATCCGCCTGACCGCCTGGCATTATCGCAGCACACTCTACACCGTCTCATTCGCTCCCAACCCCATCCCTTACACCTTCCCGCAACCGCCCCACATTGAGCTCGCCGCGCTGTGATTATTCAATTCTGCGGCATTTCTGTTTACACGGGTTGGCAAAATCTGGTATTCTATTATTTTTTCATTACAGGGAAACTTTTGCCATGACCATGCCACATCACCAAATGCACAAGCAAACAGCGATGACCCCCAAGCAGTCATTTTTCGCCGTGTTCTGCATTGAGGCGGTGGCTGACGAATTAAAAACAACAGGAGACAGAATCTATAAAATGCTTACGGATGACTCCAACATTTTAGACAACTACATCGTGCCTTCTTACGATGTGCTTCATACGCAGGGGAAAGAATACATTGTTCAAGATTTATTGGAAATCATGCGGCGGAGAGGGGTGCTGAAATGACACTATGGCATGGCTCATACACGGTTGTCGAAAAACCAGACTTATCCTTTTCACGCCTTCGGACAGATTTCGGAAAGGGATTTTACCTCACGCCATTGAAAGCGCAAGCCGTGCGTTGGGCAAAGCGATTTTTGAACGAGCGAGGCTCCGCTCTTTTATCTTCATACGAATTCGTGCTTGATCCTGTCGGTAAAATTCCGTCGAAAATAAAAACTCTTCATTTTGAATCCCATACCGAAGCGTGGTTCGATTTTATTTTGGCGTGCCGCAAGGGAAAATCCCGTGGTCCCAAATGGGACTTAGTAATCGGCGGCGTTGCAAACGACAACGTTTTCAACACCATACAATTGCACCAAAACAAAATTATAAGCAAAGAAGAGGCGATAAAAAGGCTTATCTATCAAAAACCGAATATCCAGTATTGTTTTAAGAGCCAGCGTGTCATTGACGGCTGGTTAAAATTCAAAAATTCGGAGGCATTAAAATGATGGCTAATCGCACGCTTGTCGGCAACAAATGCGCCGATGTTATCAAGACATACGCCACGTTTGCGAAAATTCCACTCCGTGAAGCGTTTGATGTGTTTTACAAGTCAAACCTGTATTTCGAAATCCGCCACGGCATTTCCGATATGCACTGCCGCAGCGATGGCTACCTCGCCGAAGAATTACAAATAGAAACGAGACGAGCAAAAGGAAATCGGAATGAATAAAATAGTCGTTTTTTTGTTGATCTGCGGATGTTGTCTTGGCGGACGCTCGACGTCACCTGTTACATATAATGAGGCAGAATACCTTGCGGAAACAGGTTGCCGTAATGTATAAACGCGAATACGCGGGAGAAGCGGTGTGGGTGGATCAAAAAGGAAAGACGGTCAGAGGACAGACAAGTAACCCTGCGTATAAGAAGTTTTACAATACATATAATGGATGGCAACGACGGCAACATAACAACGCTCATTTGAGAACGCCCCACTGAATCGTCTTCGTTCCAGGTATTAACAGAATTTTTTGATTATAATCATGCCAATCGAAGTGTCTATTGTTTCGGTGAATCGGCTTCCCGAAGGCGAGCGAAGGGAGATGGCGGGGTTGTATCGGGCGTATTACACGGGGGCGAAGGAGGAGGCGTTCGGGAAGGATTTGGCGGAGAAGGACTGGGTGGTGCTGCTGAAAGCGGAAGGGCGGGTGTGCGGGTTTTCGACGCAGAGGCTCATTACGGGAATCGAATGCAGGCAAAATGTCTGCGCTCCCGGAACAATGAACGTGTTGTTCAGCGGTGACACAATCGTGGATTCGGGCGTGCGGGGCCAGTCTGGGCTGGCGGGCGGATTTGGTCATTTGATGGCGTATCTCAACGAGCGGTATGATGCGCAATCGTTGTTTTGGTTTCTCATCAGCAAGGGGGCGCGGACATATCGGTTTCTGCCGACCTTTTTCAAGCGGTATGTCCCCGGCCCTGTTGCGGACGTTGACCTTGACGCGCGTTTGCGTGACGTGGCAACGCGGCTTTACCCGAAGGAGTATCAGCCCGAAACAGGGGTGCTTCATTTTGAGGGGGACAAGGATCGGTTGATTGCAGATGAGTTGCGCGAGGACACGGCATCGCGGTTTTTCCGGAAACGCAATCCGCGCTGGACGGACGGCGACGAGCTCTGCTGTTTCGCCCCGTTGCCCATGGACAATCTGAACCGGTTGGGCGAGCGGGTGATTCGCTCCACCGTCCCCCGTTGGGATATTTCGCCATGATGCGTCTCATCGCTAATGCGCTGTGGTTTCTGTCCATGCTTCCCGATTATTTCCGGTTTTGCGCGGCATTGCGTTTTCCGTACCCCGCACAAAAACGTATCGCCCGGAAACGGAAACCGACGATGGACGCGGACATCCTCCTGCTGGAACCGACCAGCGGCTCGACGGGCGGAACGAAGTGGATCCCGTACACACAACAGCTTCAACGCGAATTCCTCCGCGCCGTCAACCCGTGGATTGCCGCGCTGTATCTGCGCCATCCTTCGCTTTTCGTCAAGACGCACTATTGGTCCATCAGCCCCTACACGGAAGCGCGCCAGCCCGAGGGGGGCAAACGGCGCGGGTTTGCGGAGGACCGCGATTATTTGAGCCCGCTGCAGAAAACGCTGACGCGGCATCTGTTCCCCGTCCCTGCCGCGCTGGCGAGCGTCCAAGACCCGCGCCAGCATTCTTTGCTGACATTGCTCTACCTGCTTGACGCGCCGTCGCTGGGGCTTGTCTCCGTATGGCACCCGTCCGCCTTGCTGGCGTTGCTCGCGCTCGGGACAGAAGCGGCCGAGACCCTCGCAGCAGCCCTGTCTGCGGGGCGCTGGCCAGACGGTCAACAACACCGCCCCAACCCCACGCGCGCGCAAAACGCCGAGGCGCACCTGAAGGCGCAAGACTATGCGGCGTTGTTCCCTTCGCTGAAGGTCATCAGCTGTTGGGACAGCGCCTTTGCGGCCGCAGACGCAGACCGCTTGCGGAAGATGTTCCCGAAGGTGGAAGTGCAAGGCAAGGGCCTGATTGCCACGGAGGGAATCGTCACCATACCGTGGCGGCAACGCCATGTCGCCGCCATCACGGCGCACACCCTCCACCTCGACCCCTACGACATGAAGACAGGGGAACGCGATCCGGCGCATCGTATCCCCGTTCACGCGGCGGAGGCGGGGAAAAATTACAGCGTCGTCCTGACCACAGGAAACGGGTTCACGGATTATCCGCTGGGCGACATCGTGCGGTGCGTCGGGCATATCGCGCGGACGCCGTGCCTTGCATTCCAATTCCGGAGCGGCGGGGTCGTTGACCTCCACGGCGAGAAGCTCCATGCCGGGCACGTCGCGGACATCATCGCCCGCCTTGAGGCTACGCATGGCGCGTTCCGTTTCGCCATGCTCATGCCGTGCGCCAGCCATAACGGATATGCGTTCGTCTGCCGGGAAGAGGACACCTGCACGGCGGAAGAACTCGAGGCTCTGCTGTGCGAGAGTTACCATTACCGCCATGCCCGTAACCTGCGCCAGCTCGACCCCGTGCGTATCGTGAAGCATCCCGATGCCCTTGCCGCGTTTTGCGCCGTCAGGCGCTGCTCCCCTGCGGCGGTGAAAGTGCCGCATCTATACGTCCCTCGCGATGCCAGCGAATGGCGCGGGCTGGCAGAGGCGTATCTGTCATGCGAAAAGTAAAAGCCCGCCTCGCGCTTGCGAAGGCTTGAACCGCGCACCGGGCTGTGGTATTTTATTTTCTTCATTTTTTTGGAAAGGCAAGGGTCGGATATGGATTTCACGGATGGCTATCACGGTTTCAGCGCACGCTGCAAGGGCGAGCCGCTCACGATGCGTTCGCTCAACAAGGCACCCAGGGAGTGGACGAAGCAGGACATCATCGGGTTCATCAGCGACAACGGGATCAGGATGCTCAACTTCCGCTATGTGGGCGGGGACGGCCGCCTGAAGGCGCTCAACTTCGTCATCAGCGACGCGGCGCACCTAGAGCAGATCCTCTCGCACGGCGAGCGCGTGGACGGCTCGAGCCTGTTCGCGTTCGTCGAGGCCGGGTCGAGCGACCTGTACGTCGTGCCGCGTTTCCGCACGGCGTTCGTGGACCCCTTCGCCGCGCTGCCGACGCTCTGCCTGCTGTGCTCCTATTACACGAAAGACGGCACGCCGCTGGAGAGCTCGCCGGAGTACATCCTGCGCAAGGCCGCGACCGCGTTCACGGACGTGACGGGCATGACGTTTCAGGCGATGGGCGAGCTGGAGTATTACGTCATCGGCGACTGCGGCGGCGGCGCATTCCCCGCCACCGACCAGAAGGGCTACCACGAGTCGTCGCCGTTCGCGAAGTTCGAGGATTTCCGCACGGAGGTCATGTACCTGCTGGCCAACGCGGGTTGCATGGTGAAGTACGGCCACTCGGAGGTCGGCAACTTCACGCAGGGCGGCAAGGTCTATGAGCAGAACGAAATCGAGTTCCTCGTCACCGACGTGGAGGATGCCGCCAACCAGCTCATCATCGCCAAGTGGATCATCCGCAAGCTGGCCGCCCTGCGCGGGCTGGACGTCACCTTCGCGCCGAAGATCACCACGGGCAAGGCCGGCAGCGGCATGCACATCCACACCTGCATCATGAAGGACGGCATGAACGCCATGGTCACCGGCGGCAAGCTCAACGACACGGCCAAGGCCGCCATCGCCGGGTATATGCGGTGTGCGCCGTCGCTGACCGCGTTCGGGAACCGCAACCCCGTCTCGTACCTGCGCCTCGTGCCGCATCAGGAGGCCCCCACCACCGTCTGCTGGGGCGACCGCAACCGCTCTGTGCTGGTGCGCGTGCCGCTGGGATGGACGGCGGGCGTGGACATGGTCGCGTGCGAGAACCCCTTGGAGGCGCCCTCCCATGCGGACGGCTCGCAGAAGCAGACCGTCGAGTTCCGCTGCCCCGACTGTTCGGCGGATGTCTATCTGCTGCTGGCGGGCCTCGCGGTCGCGGCCCGCAGCGGCTTCGAGATGCCGGACGCGCTGGAGGTCGCGCGCAAGACCTACGTTGACGTGAACATCTTCCGCGCCGAGCACAAGGACAGGGTCGCCGCGCTGGACAGCCTGCCCGCGTCGTGTTGGGAGTCCGCCGAAATGCTCGACCGGCAGCGCGAGGTTTACGAGCGCCACGGCGTGTTCTCCCCCGGCATCATCGACGGCCTCATCCGCGAGCTCAAGCGCTTCGAAGACAAGGACATCCGCCAGGCCCTCGCCGACAGCCCCGACCAGATGATGGCCCTCGTGCGCCAGCACTACCACTGCGGTTAGGCACGATGCGCCTTGTGAGGGGGCGCGGTTTTTGCTATCCTAATGACTTAAACGATTTTCAGGGGGATTTGCTTATGTCGAAGTTTATCATCCGGGGCAGAAAGCCGATCGGTGGCGTCCACCGCACGCCCGGGAACAAGAACGCCGCGCTGCCGATGCTGGCGGCGGCGCTGCTCACGCCGGAGCCGGTCACGCTGCGGAACGTGCCGCTGATCTCAGATGTGCGCACGATGCTGGACCTGCTGGCGGACATGGGCGCGGAGGTGAAGCACAACCGCGACAAGCACGAGGTCACCATCCACGCGAGGAAAATCCGCACGCACCTCAACCGCCACCTGTGCGGCAAGGTGCGCTCGTCCATCCTGTTCGCGGGGCCGCTGCTGGCGCGGTGCGGCGCGGCGAAGCTCTACCCGCCGGGGGGCGACGTCATCGGGCGGCGGCGGGTTGACACGCACCTCGACGGGCTTCGCGAGCTCGGCGCGGCCATCACCGCCGCCAGCGCCTACACGTTCAAAGCGCCCGAGGGGCTCAAAGGCGCTTCCATCCTGCTCGACGAGGCGAGCGTCACCGCCACGGAGAACATCATCATGGCCGCTGCGCTGGCGCAGGGCACGACCGTCCTCTACAACAGCGCGTGCGAGCCGCACGTCCAGAACCTCTGCGCGATGATCAACGCGATGGGCGGCAACATCAGCGGCATCGGCACGAACCGCCTCACCATCGAGGGCGTGAAGGAGCTGCACGGCACGGAGCAGCGCATCGGGCCGGACTACATCGACGCGGGCAGCTACATGGTGGCCGCGCTCATCACGGGCGGCGACCTGACGATCGAGGATGTCGAGGCTGACGACCTGAGCGTGATGATTAAGCCGTTCAAGCGCTTCGGCGCGAAGTACCACTACGACGCGGCGGCCAAGACCCTGCGCCTGCCGCCGCGCCAGAAGCTGATAACCGAATATGACTTCGGCGACGCGATCCCCAAGATGGAGGACGGCCCGTGGCCCATGCTGCCCTCCGACCTGATGAGCGTGCTGATTGTCCTCGCCACGCAGGCGCGCGGGACGACGCTCTTCTTCGAGAAGATGTTCGAGAGCCGGATGTACTTCGTGGACTACCTCATCGGCATGGGCGCGCGCCTTGTGCCGTGCGACCCGCACCGCATCGTGGTCACGGGCCCTACGGCCCTGCACGGCTCGCGCGTCGCCAGCCCCGACATCCGCGCCGGCATGGCCCTGTTGATTGCCGCGCTGGGCGCGAAGGGCGAGACCGAAATCCTCAACGCCGACAGCATCGACCGCGGCTATGAGTCGGTCGAGCATGAGCTGCGCCGCCTCGGGGCGAACATCGAGCGCGTGTCGGACTGAAAGGCGCACAGGCGCGGCACCCGACCCAAAAAGCCTCCCATCCCCTACGTTTTTTCATGGCGTTCACCATGCGGGATGTGGTAATGTATTCCAACAATGAAAAGGAGAATTATGAAATTCAGAACGACGTTGACGATGGTGGCGTGCGCCCTCGCGGGGACGTGCGCGACGGCGCAGGATTCACTCAAACAGGCGCAGGACACGCTCGCGGTGATGACGCGGGTGGCGGACTGGCAGCTCGCGAACCCTTCGAAGCACAACCCGCTGGACTGGACGCACGGCGCGCTCTATGCGGGCTATATGGCGCTGGGGGGGCTTGTGAAGGACACGCGCTACCGCGACGCGGTCCTCGCCGTCGGCAAGGACGCGAAGTGGGATAACTGGCTGAAGTTCTACCACGCGGACGATTACTGCGTGGGGCAGTCTTACGCGGAGCTTTACATGCTCTACCGCGACCCGGACTTCATCGCGCCGACGAAGGCGCAGTTCGACTTCATCCTGTCCAACCCCGCCGATGTCCATGTCGGCGAGATCCGCTACGGCCGCAGGTCCAGCGACGGCACCAAGGACAAGACCCCCATGCGCTGGTGGTGGTGCGACGCGCTCTTCATGGCCCCGCCTGTCTGGGCGAAGCTCTACGACATCACCGACGACGCCAAGTACCTCGACTTCATGATTCAGGAGTGGAAGGCCACCAGCGAGTTCCTTTACGACAAAGAGGAACACCTCTACTACCGCGACAAGAATTATTTCCCCGACCTGAAGAAGGAGGCCAACGGCAAAAAGATTTTCTGGGGCCGCGGCAACGGGTGGGTCATGGGCGGCCTCGTGCGCGTGCTGCAGGTCATGCCCGCCCACCACCCCGAACGCCCGTTCTTCGTCACGCAGTTCCAGCAGATGTGCCGCAAGATGATCGCCATCCAGCCCGCGGACGGCGCGTGGCGCGCCAGCCTCCTCGACCCCGACAGCTACCCCAACCCCGAGGCCAGCTCCACGGGCTTCATCACCTACGCGCTCGCATGGGGCATCAACCAAGGCCTGCTGACCAAGGAGGAGGCCGAGCCCGCCATGCGCCGCGCATGGGCGCAGCTCGTCTCCTTCGTCGCGGACGACGGCAAGCTCACGCACGTCCAGCCCATCGGCGCCGACCCCAAGACCTTCCCCCTCGACGCGACCGAGGTGTACGGCATCGGCGCGTTCCTCATGGCCGGCTCGGAGATCTACCGCATGGATCTGCTCCGCGCACTCCCCCACGCCACCTTCACCGTCACGCACCGCGACGACGTTTTCTTCCCGCACTTCCCTGCCATTATCGACTGGGACGACGTGCTGGAGAAACTCCCCGGCGCAAAGCCCGAGACCATTGCCGTCATGGACGGCACGAGCGCGCGCTGGCTCACCACGCAGGTTGCAAAAGACCCCTTCGGTTTTGATGAGGATGACGACGACACCGCGCTCCTTTTCCAGACCGACCTCCATGTAGGGCAGACGCGCACGTTCATCGTCGTCTCCGGCGTGGACACCAACGCCCTGCCCCAGCCCGTCCGGCGCACGACCGCGCGGTTCGTACCGGAGCGCATGGACGACTTCGCATGGGAGAACGACCGCACCGCCTACCGCGCCTACGGCCCCGCGCTCTGGACCGTGGACGGCGCGAAGCCCGGCAAGCCCGCCGTCACCGGCAGCGGCATCGACGCATGGGGCAAGAACGACCGCCTCCCCGTCGTTGACCGTATGTACAAGGAGAAGAACTACCACTCCCCCGACCTCGGCTACGGCATCGACTGCTACAAGGTCGGCACCGGCCCCGGGTGCGGCGGCCCCGCGATCCTGCACGACGGCAAATACATCCAGCCCATCACCTTCGACAAATGGACCGTGCGTGAGACCGGCCCGATATGCGCCAGCTTCACGCTGGACTACGCCCCCGTTGACGTCGGCGGGAAACAGGTCGCCATCAGCCGCCATTTCGTCATCTTCCTCGGCATGGATTTCTATATGGTTCGTACTGTTAGCAACACACCGGGCATCACCTTCACCTGCGGGGTGTCCCACCGCCCCGTTGACGCGGCATCCGTCGCGAAAGGGGAAGGCTGGATCGCCGTCTGGGAACCCGCCCAAGACAACCTGCCCTTCTTCAACGGCGTGGCGCTTATTGCTGGTCACAGTGAGGACGAACCCGTCATCCAAGGCGACGCCGCATGGATAACGCTGGACAAGCTTTTTGGCCTTGCCTTCGTGGGCAGCTGCTGGTCCGGCGGCAAAGACTACAAGACCGCCGCCGAATGGTTCGCCGCCGTCGAACGCTTCCGCAAACTGCTGGACACCAGCCCCGAAATCAAGTAGTTATAGTGTCCATTGTGGTTAAGGGAAATGGAGGATTTTTTTGACAGCGTTATTTTCGCGCAGGGGCAGGGGACCCCACTCGCGCGACGTGCGACGGGTGGGGCACACAAAGGCGCTGAGAATCGGCATTTCGCAGAATATTATTAAGCGTCTCAAAATTAAAGTTGTGCTTGTGGAGTGGCGGATAAAACGGTATGCTGATATGAATTCGTTATGAGAAAGGGAAGCAGTGAGCATGAGACCGGTCGTTTTGATTATCCGTGACGGGTGGGGCATCAACCCGCGTGAGCAGGGCAATGCGGTGTTCGCCGCGCAGACGCCCACGATGGACAGGCTGAAGGCGCGTTACCCGTGGGCGAGGCTGGCGTGCAGTGGCGAGGCGGTGGGGCTGCCGGAGGGCTATCAGGGCTCGAGCGAGGTGGGGCATCTGAACATGGGCGCGGGGCGCGTGGTGGTTCAGGAACTCAAGCGCATCGACGACGGGCTCAGCACGGGCGAACTTTTCGCGTCGCCGAAGTGGGCGGCGCTGATCGCGAACTGGAAGGCGAACGGCAGCGCGTTGCATTTCATGGGGCTGTTGCAGGATGAGGGCGTTCACGCGCATCAGGAGCATCTGTTCAAACTCATGCGCCGCGCGCGGGGCGAGTTCGCGCAGGGGCGGATGGTCATCCACCCGTTCCTCGACGGTCGCGACACGCCGCCGCGAAGCACGCTGGAGTACATTGCGCGTCTCCAGCAGGAGATGGCGGCGGTGGGCAACTGCGTCATCGGCACGGTGCAGGGGCGCTACTATGCGATGGACCGCTCGAAGAATTACGCGCTGACGGATGAGGCGTATGCGTGTCTCGTGGAGGCGAAGGGGCGCGCGGTGGCGGACGCGGTGACGGCGGTGAAGGCGTCGTATGACAACGACCTCACGCCGGACAAGACGCCGATGGTGGACGAGTACATCCCGCCGTGCGTCATCGCGGGATATGACGGCATGAAGGACGGCGACTCGGTGATGCACTTCAACTATCGGCAGGATCGCGCGATTCAGTTGACGCAGGCGTTCGTGTGCGACGACTACAAGGGTAGCCGCGCCGTGCGCCCGAAGGTGGCGTACCTCGGCTTCACGCGCTATTGGGACGAGTTCACGGAGTACCTGCTCGGCGCGATGGGCGGCGAGGGCGGTATGCCGAACCTGCTGGGCGAGGTCATCTCCAAGGCGGGGCTGCGCCAGTTGCGTATCGCGGAGACGCAGAAGTTCCGCCACGTCACGAGTTTCTTCAACGGCAAGTCCACGCAGCCCTACGCGGGCGAGGATCAGGTGGATGTGCCGGGGCGTTTCGACCCCGCCACGTTCGCGAGCCATCCCGAGATGGAGGCGGAGATCGTGACTGACGAATTGCTGAAGCGGCTGGAGAACAACCCGTATGCGTTCGTGGCGGTCAACTTCGCGAACGGCGACATGGTTGGGCACACGGGCGACTTCGATGCGGCGCGGCGGGCGGTGGAGGTGGTGGATGCGAGCATCGGCAAACTGCTGCCGCGCCTGATGGAGCTCGACGCGCACGTGCTGATCACCGCCGACCACGGCAACTCCGAGCAGATGGTTGACTACACCACGGGCATGGTCAAGACGAGCCACACGCTCAACGACGTGGAGTGCGTGTATGTGGCGCGTGACGCGGCGGACGTGAAGCTCGCGCCCGCGGGCAAGTTGTGCGATGTCGCGCCCACGGTGCTGGCGCTGATGGGTCTGCCCATCCCCGCCGACATGACCGCGCAGAATCTAGTGAGTAGTGAGTAGCGTTTTGTTTGACAGGATTAACAGGATTTTAAGGATTAACAGGATTGCTTTCGCGTTGGGGTTTTGGTTCTGCGCGACGGCGGTCTCCGCCGCGCTCAACATCAGCAACGCCTACTACAGCCCGCGCAACAAGGAGCGGAGCGTACGGAAGGAAACGCAGCTGATTATCCTGCACACGACGGAAGCGCCCTCGAAAAGCGCACTGCCCAAGCTGCGCGACATGGGCGAGTGCCACTACTGCCTCGACGAGGCGGGGCGCGTCTATCGCATCATCGACTCGCGCCGCGTCGCCTTCCACTCGGGGCGCAGCATGTGGAACGGGAAGAGCGACGTTGACAACTTCTCCGTCGGCATCGAGGTTTGCGGCTATCACAACAAGCCGCTTTCGCCCACACAGATGCGTGCGCTGGCGGAGCTCATCGGCGAGCTGAGGCGTATGTACAAAATCCCCGACTACAACGTGCTGGCGCACTCGCACGTGGCCTACGGCATCCCGAACAAATGGCAGACGAAGAACCACCGCGGGCGGAAGCGCTGCGGGATGCTGTTCGCCATGCCGTCGATCCGTGCGCAACTGGGCCTCAAGCTGCGCCCGCTCAAAGATCCGGACGTGGCGGCGAAACGGCTGGTCATCGGCGACCCCGAGCTGGCGCAAGTCCTGTACGGGGCGCTCTCCGCGTTCCAGCTTGGCGCGGCGGCCCCGCAAGCGCAAGTGCCGCTGCCCCCGCCGCCGCCCCCCAAGCCCACAGGCCCTTACGCGACCATCGGCGTGAACGGGACCGCACGCGACATCGTCGGTGTCGCGGTATGGTCGCCCTCCGTGTTCTACATCTACCCCGACGGCAAGTACAAGAGCGGCGACCAGATCACGGCGGAGGAAGTCCTCAAGCTGCCCTACGGCACGAAGGTGCTGCAAGGGTACGCCATCGGCGGCCCTGTCCTCGCCAGCAGCCCGCCGTCCGCCATCTGCGGCAACCGCTGGCGCGCGTCCACCACGTTCTACCTCATCAGCGGAACGCTCACCCCCGGCGACAAAGTTGACGACAAAAAAATCCCTGCCGGGACGATGCTGTTCTTCAAAAAGAATTAGAAAAAACTGCGGTTACCTTTTCTGTTGCTTTTAGGGCGGTGGTTGGGGTATGATATGGTTTTCATTTACACAAAAAGGAGAGACAGAGTTATGGCGTATCAGATTACGGATAAATGCGTGGCGTGCGGGTTGTGCAAAGAGGCTTGCCCGGTGGAGGCGATCAGCGAGGGCGACCCTTGCTTCGTCATCGACGCGGGTAAGTGCGTGGATTGCGGCGCGTGCGCTGGCGAGTGCCCGAGCGAGGCGATCGTCGCGGGCTGATGGGAGAATAGGGGTTAAGGGGTTAAGGTTGTTAGGGGTTAAGGCTGTAAGGGTGTACACAGAACTGCCCCTCACAACCTTAACCCCTTAACTCCTTAACCCCTTACTGCCTTAACCCCTTAACTCCTTAACCCCTTACTGCCTTAACCCCTCCTTCTAGCCTCCCCATGCGTTACGCGATCGTCTCCGACATTCATGCGAACCTCGGCGCGTGGAGAACCGCGCTGGCGGACATCGCGGATATGAAAGCCGACAGGATCATCTGCTTGGGCGACGTGCTGGGCTATGGCGCGGAGCCGGTGGAGGTGCTGGAGTCGGTGTACCGCAAGGCGTATGCCGTGCTGATGGGCAACCATGACGCGGCGGTGTGCGGGAAGATGGGCGCGGAGGTGTTCACGCCGCGCGCGCAACAGGCGATTGCGCGTCATCGCGGGCAGGTGTCGCGGACGGGTCGGAACTGGCTGGCGAATCTGCCGCTGGTGCTGAGCGGTCCGGGGTTCCGCTGTGCGCATGGTGATTTCTCCGCGCCGGCGGCGTACAACTATATCCTCGACGCGGAGGAGGCGTTGCCGTCGTGGCAATCGGCGGCGGAGCAACTGCTGTTCGTGGGTCACACGCATTGCCCGTGCATCCATGTGGTCGGCAAGAGCGGTACGCCGCACGTCCTGCCCGCGAACGATTTCACGCTGGAGGCGGGGAAGCGGTACATCGTCAACCCCGGCAGCGTCGGCTACCCGCGCTCGGCGGAGGGGCGTTCGACGTACTGCATTTTCGATGACCGCGCAAAGACCATCGTGTTCCGCAGTTTGCCGTTCGACCACGAGAGTTATGTCGCGTCGCTTCGCAAGGCGGGGTTCGAGGTCGAGCCGTGGCTGGCGCGTCAGGAAGCGGCGCAGGGCATCCCCGAGTTGCGCGGGCGGTTGTCGTTCGCGCAACCGCTTGCGGAGCATCAGCACGCGCGGAAGGTGCGGCAAGAGACGCGGGTGAAAAATTCATTGCGCTTGGCTTGGTCAATTGCGCTTGTGCTACTGTTGCTGTTGCTGATGATGATACCCATATTGAATTATAGGACAGTGCGCGTCAGTCGGTCGGCGCAAAGGCATGCCCAGTCGCCCTTTGTGCGTGTGCCGGACTACGAGTTGTCGCCGATACACGCGTATCCGTTGACACCGCCGGACAAGAATTTGTTGCCTGATTTTCCGCCCGCGCTGGGGGCGGACGGGCGCGTGGCGGGATGGTGTTACGGCATCGGCGACAAGCAACGCCAGCGGGTGGCGGCGGACAGTCGCGACGGCGCGGCGGCGTTGCGCGTCGCGCACGACGGCTCGGCGCGGTTCAGCCTAGAGTCGCCGCGCATCGCGCTCACGGGGACGCAGATGCAAGCGGCGCGGATGCAGGGGCGTGTGCGTCGCGACGAGGGTTTCGACGGCACGGTGATGTTTCATCTCGTGGCGGAGGCGGAGGGCGCGGACGGGACGTTCGAGCAGGTTTCGTTGAACAGTTTCGAGGCGCGTCCTGTGAAGGGCGAGCCGTCGGGGACGCTGGGGCTGAGCCGCAAGGTCGAGTTCCCCAAGCGCGTGACCCACCTGCGCCTCCGCATGGAAGCGACGTTCAAGGGCGTGCTGATGATCGAGCAGCCGAGCCTCACCGCCGAGCAATCATCAAGGGGTAAGAAATGATGCGTTGCGGATTATTTAGCAGGACTCCCGTCGACTCCCGTCGACACCCGTCGACATCCGTCGATTTTCGTCGAAAGACACAACAGCAATGAAACTTTCAAGGAGAACATGAAATGATCAAGTCGGTTGCGGATGAGGTGTGGGCGTTTGACTGCGAATGGGTGCCGGATATTCTGGCGGGGCGGCTGCTGTACGGGCTGCCCGATGACGTGCCGCAGTCCGAGGTGTTGCGCGTGATGTGGGAGCAGGGCGGCGCGACGGAAGAGAACCCCATGCCATTCCTCAAGACCGTCCTGTGCCGCGTGGTGTCCGTCGCGACGGTCATCCGCCGCGCACCGCGTGGCGGCGGCGAGGCGCAACTGTTCCTTCAGGCGCTGCCCGAGAACCCCGACGACGACGCGCACGCGCAGGACGAGGCGTACATCCTGCGCCGCTTCCTGCTCGACGGTCTCGCCGCGCGCAACCCGCAACTCGTCGGCTTCAACTCCCGCAACGCCGACCTCCGCATCCTCCTGCAACGCGCCTTCACGCACGGCATCGACCTCAAAGCCATGGGCGAGCGCATGAACGCCAAGCCTTGGGAGAGCCGCGACGTCGACCTGATGGAACTCATCAGCGGCTTCGGCAGACAGCACGCCGTGTCGCTCAACGAAGTCGCGCGCCTCTCGGGCATCCCCGGCAAGATGGACGTGATGGGCGAGGATGTGTGCGGGCTGTGGTACAGCGGGCGTTGCCGCGAGATCGTCAACTACAACTGCTTCGACGCGCTCACGACCTACCTCGTGTGGCTGCGAACGGCGCACGTGTCAGGGCATTTCACGCAAGAGCGTTACCGCCTCGAGCAGCGGCTCGTGCGCCGCCTCATCGAAGACCGCGCCCAACGCCCCGACGGCGCCTTCCTGCTGGCGTACCTCGACGAATGGCGCAACCTGAAACAGCGCACCGGGCAGGACGACGGCGTGTTCGAATGAGGGCGAGCGCGGCGCGGGCATATAGCCGCGAAGGGCGAAAGCCCTCGGGGAATATCCAATATCCAACACGGAATATTCAACGTCCAAGTGAAGGTGGCTCGGGCATTCCTGCCCGAGGGCAAGGCGAGGGCGAAAGCCCTCGGGGAATATCCAATATTCAACACGGAATATTCAACGTCCAAGTGAAATGCGCTACGGAGGGCGGGCATCCCCTCCCGCCGCGCAGGAATTGTTAATTATGCATTATGCATTGACACAAGGCTGAAAGCCCCCATGATGACACGCTCAGCACGGTCTTGATTAGCGCGGAATGATGAATCCTGACGATCGCATCCACTTTCAACTTGAACCTAGGCTCACGTTCGCTTATACTGTCTCTTTCTCCACACGGAGGAGGGGTGTCTGAGTGGTTTAAAGAACCGGTCTTGAAAACCGGCGTGCCGCAAGGTACCGGGGGTTCGAATCCCTCCCCCTCCGCCATCTTCAAGATGCAATGCGGAAACAGGCATAGGAGGACATCTGCTATGAGGAAGAGTGTTGCGCTGGTTGCGCTGGCGTTGTCATGGGCGGCCGGGGCGGCAGAGCCGGTGGTGCTGTTCGATTTCACGGAGGGGGCGCAGGGGTGGTCGGTGAACCATGACGCGACGGTGCTGGACACGCGCCCGGGGCTGTCGGCGCGGCTGCACGGGATAGACCCGTGGTTCGAGGGGCCGTGGGCGGATGTCCCTTCGGCGGGCGCGGCGCGGAAACTGAATGTGTTCGTGGAGGCGGAGTGTTCGGAGCAGGGGCCGAACCGTTGGGAATTGTTCTATGCGCCGGAGGGTGAGGCGTTCTCGGCGGGGCGGATGGCGTACCTCGTGCCGGATGCGGGCGCGGCGGGGCGGCTGATGGCGGTGGTGCGGGAGGTGTCGCCCAAGATGCGTTTCCGCATCGACCCGCCCGGCACAAGCGGCACGGCGACGCTCCGCAAAATCAGCGTCGCGCCGATGGCGCCGCTCGCGGAACTGGCGTTCGAGAAGCCCGAGCCTGTCGCCGCGCACCGCAAGGTGTTACGGTTTGAGGTCGGGGCGGTGGCGGTTGAGCATCACCCCGACCGCTGGAACGCGATGACGTTGTTCGTGGGCGGCAAGAAGATGGCGGAGACGAACCCGTCGGAGTGGCTGATGTACCACGACGGCACGAAGGCGGTGAAGGTGCCGTTGTCGGGGGCGAAGGTGCGCGTCAGCCGCCCGCTTTTCGGGAGTGCGAAAAAAGGGTTTTCGGTCACCGCGAAGGTGCGCGACGAGGGGGGGGCGGAGTGGACGCTGACGCGGCATTTTTCGAAGGGTGAAACATGGGTGGATGATGCTGACCCGTCTCAAATGAAAATCAAACTCTATCCGTCGTATATGCGTTGCGAACCCGGGATTAAAATAACGACCTGCGTTGAGGTCAGCGAACCCCGTGACGTTTTGCACATGCCATGGCTGACGCTCTTCTCGGGGGTCGGGACGTTCGGCGAGCGCAAGGCGCAGGCACTTGTGCCGGGGGTGGAGTATCTGGACGACGAACCGTCGAGCAACGAGAAGGAAATCCGAGGGCGTCCCGCGAACAGGCGGATGGTTGACAGTTATAAGATTTGTTACCCGATGGTCGCGCTGACGGCGGAGGGGCGCTGGTTTTCGATGGCGTGGCAGGATCAGCAGGGGTTGGTTTCGGCGGTATTCGATTCGCCTGACCGTGTGTTCAACTCGGGGGGGCATGTGATGGGGCTGTGGTCGCCGGGGGTAGGCGACGCGCGGGAGGAGAACGGGTTTGCGCTGTACGGCGGTATGCCATACCCGCCGTTCCCGAGGCTATACAGCCATACCGTGACGCTGTCGGGCGGGAAGGGGGAGACGATTGTCGAGGCTGTCAAAAACGAGGTAGGGCGGCGCGGCAACTTGCCGGGGCTCGCGTGGGGCGGTAGGCTTGAGGGAGCGGTGCGCTTGCTGGCGAGCGGGTGGCTGGACTCGAAGGGGCGCGAGGGGACGAAGTTCCGCCATGCGGTGTGGGGCGAGAGTTTCCCCGCGCAACCCGCGCAGGATGTCCCGGCGTATATGCTGTGGCTGGCGAGCCAGGCGGCGGACGGGGCGTTGAGGAAACGCCTGACGGAGACGGCGGCGGAGATTGTCGCCACGTTCCCGA
Source organism: Kiritimatiellota bacterium (assembly GCA_009778475.1). Classification (GTDB taxonomy): domain Bacteria; phylum Verrucomicrobiota; class Kiritimatiellia; order RFP12; family UBA1067; genus WRJS01. The sequence continues at coordinate 21,577 of WRJS01000027.1, forward strand.
AGGACGCCGCGGGCGTGGACGGTATCTCGCACGTCTGGCGACCGACGGGGGCGTTCGTGTACGGCAGCCTCGACGCACTGGTGCGCCGCGCCGCGCCCAAGGCGCGGCAACTCGCGGAGCAACTTGCGGACGGCACGGCGACGTACACGCCCGCGCAGGGGAAGCCGGATTACGGCTCGACGCTCGGCGCGGCGCACTGCAACGGCTTCACCGCCATCCCCGCCGAGGAGATGCTCCGCAACGCGACGCTCACGGGCGACGAGGAGGCGATCCGCGCCGCGCTGGCGGTGCTGGACAAGATGACGGCGCGTTACGCGGGGACTGTCCCGCGCGGGGCGCAGCCGTGGGAGATGCCCCTGCACACGCCCGACATCCTCGCGTCGGCGCGGCTGGTGCGCTGTTATGTGCTGGGCTACCTGCTCAGCGGCGACGACGCCTATCTGGAGCAGGCGCGGTACTGGGCGTGGACGGGGCTGGCGATGGTTTACCTCGCGCCGCCCGTCGAGGGCAAGGTGGGGCTGTACGCCACCATCGGCGTCATCGGCGCGACGAACTGGGAGGCGCCCAACTGGATCGGGCAGCCCGTGCAGTGGTGCGGGCTGGTGTACCGCTCCGCGCTGGACGACCTCGCGCGCGTGGACGAGCAAGAGGGCTACCTGTGGAGAAAGGTCGCCCAAGGCATCACGCTCGCGGGCGTGCAGATGACGTTCCCGATCGACGACCCGCAAGGGCGCGGCGGTCTGCTGCCCGACTTCTACCTGCTCAAGCAGCAGGTCAGCGACGGCCCCGCGATCAACCCCGGCACGTTGCAGGCGGGGCTGGCGGAGGCGTTCGGCAAGACACCGCTCTACACCGCGACGCGGCTGGCGGACGGGACGCTCTTCCACCTGCCCGGCGAGGCGCGGCAAGAGGGTGCTACCCTGCGCGTCACCACCTGGGCGGAAGGCGGCTACCGCGCCCTCCTCACGCGCATCCCGAGCGCGCCCGCGTCCGTCACGTGGAACGGCAAACCCATCGAAGCGCGTTTCCTCGCGGACGCGAAAGCATTGATTATCCCGCTGAACGGCAGCGGGGTGCTAGAGATCGTAAAGTAATGACGAAAGAGGCGTTCCAGTCGAAAGTGAACCGTTTGACGCGGCTGATGGGCGTTGAGCCGAAGGCAATGTCTTCGGACATCCGCACCGCGCTGGAACAGATTCCCTGCGTCGAGACGAGCGACCCCGAAAAACTTTGCGCCGCCCCGCGGGTCTCTGTCCGCATCCTCACCTACAACCATGAGCGGTGGATTGCGGAGGCGATTGAGAGCGTCCTCATGCAGGAATGTGATTTCACGTTCGAGATTGTCATCGGCGAGGACTGCTCGACGGACAAGACGCGCGGCATCTGCCTCGATTACCAAAAACGTTTCCCGCACATCATCCGCGTGTTGCACAGCGACACGAACGTCGGCATCGAGCGGAACTCCCTCCGCACGAACGCCCGCTTGCGCGGCGAGTATGTATGCGCGTTCGAGGGCGACGATTATTGGCTCGACACGCGGAAACTCCAGAAGCAGGTTGACCTGATGCGGAAACACCCGGACGCGAGCCTGTGCGTGGCGTTCACGAAGACGGCTCACGGCGACGGCGCGGCGCAGATTGAGCAGAAGCCGCCGCGCGTGAAAGAGCGCCTTGCGTTCCGCGATTTGCACGCCTATTTCTACCACCCTTCCGCACGGATGATGACGCGCGCCTACCTGCATCAGTTTTATGCGCTGGACACGCTGACGTTCAGCGACACGTCCATCCTGCTGGCGGCGAGCCGTTTCGGGGGCGTGGTGCAACTGCCTGAACATCTGGCGGTGTACCGATGCACGGGGACGGGCGCGTTCTCGGGCGCGGGTCAACTTGCGCGTCTGCGGATTGCCATGCGGATCGCGTCGGAGACCGTCGTGTTTTTCTACCCGCAGCATCGCTCTTTTTTCACGCAGAAAATTTTTCAGATGGCGATGGATTTTCTCGGCGCGGACGGCAACGGGTTGTCCCGCGCGGAACGGCGCGAGGTGTTCCGCTTGGCGTGTACGCTTGTCGGGGGGATGCCGACGCGACGCGTCGGGAAGGCGCTCCGTTTCCTGTTCGAGTATCTGCTGCCAGCCAGAGAGGGAGGGCGCGGATGACGCCGACGGGGCTTTACTATTGCCGGTCGAGCAACTTCGGGGACGCGCTGAACCCGCTGATTTTCGAGCGCGTTCTGGGTGTGCCTGTGCGCTACGCAAAGAAGCGCCGCGCCACGCTGTGCGGTATCGGCAGCATCCTCGACGGGTTGATGGCGTCGCCGTCTTTCGCGAGTATATTGACGCGCACCTGCCTGTCGCCGATTCATGTGTTCTCGTCGGGGTTCACATTCGCGTCGCAGAAGCTCGGTGTGCGCCCGCTCCGCAAGATGGTCGTTCATGCGGTGCGCGGGCAACAGACGCGGCAACAGTTGGTGGGGCTCGGGGTTATGACGGCGGAGCAGCCCGTGGCGTATGGCGATGCCGGACTTTTCGCGCCGTTCCTGCTGGAGCGCGATGTGCCGAAAAAATATTCCTGCGGCATCATCCCGCACGTCGCCGAGCGCGACTGCGCGGAGATCGCCGCGCTGGCGGGGACGGTGCGCGGGTCGGTCGTGATTGACTTTGAGCAACCGCCCTTGGAGGTGCTGGAGCAGATCGCGTCGTGCGAGGTGATTGTCTCGTCCGCCATGCACGGGCTGATTGCGGCGGACGCGCTGGGCATCCCGAACATCTGGATGAAGGCGTCCGACCGCATCATCGGCGGGCGCAACAAGTTTGACGACTATTACTCCGCGTATGCGGGCTACGCAAAAGAACCGATTGCGGTTCACGATGTCATGCACACGCTTGACCAATGCTCGTGTCCAGAAGCGGGCGCCGTGACCGCGTTGCAGGATGGGTTGCGGCAGGCATTTTCTGGCTGGCTCAACACGCACAAAGGATGATTATGATTCGACCGTTCGACAAACCCGTTTATGTGACGCGCCCCTACCTGCCCGACTTGAAGGCTTATCAGGACGGCATCGCAGAAATTTGGAAAAACCAATGGCTCACGAATAACGGTCCCGTCCACCAGCGGTATGTGAAAAACCTTGAAGCGTTTTTCGGCACGGAGAATTTGTGCGTCTATACGAACGGGACGCTCGCGCTCCAAATCGCGCTTCAAGGGATGGGCATCAAGGGCGAGGTCATCACCACGCCGTTCACGTTCGTGGCGACCGCGCACTGCCTCTGCTGGAACAACATCGCGCCCGTGTTCGTGGACATCGACCCCGAGACGTACACGCTCGACCCTGCCGCGGTCGAAGCCGCAATCACGCCGCGCACGACCGCGATTCTGGCGGTGCACGTGTTCGGCAACCCGTGCAATCTGGATGCGCTCCAGCGGATCGCGGACAAGCATCATCTCGCGCTGATTTACGATGCCGCCCATGCGTTCGGCGTGGACGTCGGCGGGAAGTCGATCGGCTTTTTCGGCGACTGCTCGATGTTCAGCCTGCACTCCACCAAATTGTACCACTCCATCGAGGGCGGCATTTTGGTGTTCCGCAACCCTGCGCTCAAACAGGTTTTCGCATACTTGCGGAACTTCGGGTTTAAGGGCGAAACCGAAGTGATGATGGTCGGCACGAATGCCAAGATGACCGAAATGCAAGCGTTGATGGGCGACTTGATTTTATCCGACCTCCCCAAGATTATCGCCAAGCGGAAAATGCTGACCGAGGCGTATATCGCGTGCCTGAAAGATGTGCCGGGCATCAACATCCACGCACTGGAAGCACCGTTGCGCCAGCAGGTGTACACGCCGAATTTCGCGTATGTGCCTGTCGATATTCACGAGGGCTATCCGCTGTCGCGTGATGCCCTGTACGAGAAGTTGAAGACGTTCAACGTCTACACCCGCCGTTATTTCTACCCGCTGCTGACGGACTTCACGTGTTATCGCGGACAGGTCGCCATGGGCGACCTGTCCGTCGCCAAGCGCGTCGCCGACGGGATTTTGACGCTACCGATTTACTACGGTTTGGAAACGGATGATGTGTGCAGGATTTGCGAGATGATTGCAGGAGGTTGAGCATGGAGTGCAACGAATACAGGATTGTGAAATATGCGGAGGCGGGCGTCTCGTTCGAGGCGTTCCGTGACGCACTGGGGCGTTTGGGCGCGTACCTGCCGTACTCGCTCGAGGAGATGCAGGTTGACCTCGATGCGTATGCTCGAAAATTGGTCGCCCATGCGTGCGTCGATATTTGCCTCTCGCCCGAGGGGCGCATCGTCGGCATACAAGCGTATTACGCGAACGACATGGAGACGCGCAAGGCATACGCGACGTTTTTCAGCCTCGACCCCGAATGTCGGGGGACGGGCATTGCGAAGGTGATGATGCAGTCGCTGGTGGACACCGCGAAGGCGAAAGGAATGTCCGTGATGGAGGGCAAGGTCGCGAGGAACAATGCGCGCGCGCAAGCGCTGTATGAGAAGTTCGGCTTTGCGGTCACGTCAGAAGCGTCAGCGGAAAAAGTCATCATGTCGCGCCGTCTGGATTGAAGGGAAAAACGATGAACGTGTTATTGAGTGCTGTGGGGCGCAGGGCGTACTTGGTGGAATACTTCAAGGCTGCGCTGGCGCCGTGCGGGGGGAAGGTCATCGCGGCGAATGCCACGCGGGATGCGACGGGTATGTTGTTGGCGGATGTCGCGGAGGTCGTGCCGTCCGCAAAAGAGCCGGGATACGTTGACGCCATGCTGGAAATCTGCGGGCGCCACGAGGTACGGCTGCTTTTTTCGCTGCACGACTGGGAAGCGCCCTACATCGCCCGCGCCCGTGAGCGTTTCCTCGCCGTCGGCACAACGCCCGTGATGCCGTCGCCGGAGGTGATGGGCATCTGTCTGGACAAATTCAAGACGTTTGAGCAGATGACCAAGTTGGGCATCCCGACACCGCGCACGTACCTTGACCGCGCAACAGCGGAACGCGAATTGGTGTTCCCCATGATCGTCAAGCCGCGCCTCGGGCAGGGGTCGCTGGGGCTGTTCAAGGTCAACACACCGGACGAGCTGACGTGGGCATACCAGTTGAGCCTATCGGCGGCACAAACGTTCAGCGTGGACGATGCTGTCGCCGACTGCGAAACGCCGCTTGTCCTTGTGCAAGAATGTATCAACGGCGACGAATACGGGTGCGATATCGTCAACGACCTGCAAGGCAATTTCGTCACCGCGTTCGTCAAGCGGAAGTTAGGCATGAGAGCCGGAGAGACCGATGTGGCGGTGACCGTCGAAGCGCCTCGGATTGTCGAGTGCGCGAAAAAAATATCCGCGTGGTCGCGCCATCCCGGGATTATGGACACGGACTTTTTCATCGACCGCACAGGGAACGCCTGGCTTCTCGAGATGAACCCGCGCTTTGGCGGCGGCTACCCGTTTTCACACGCCGCCGGAGCGGATATCCCTGCGGCGTTCGCCGCATGGGCGTCGGGACTCGAACCCGCCGCAGACTGCCTGCGCGTGCGTCTGGGCGTACAGGCATTCAAGGACATCATGATGACGGTGCAAAGGTGACCCGTGCGTTTTGACGGGAAGGTTGATCCGTGGCAGGACCGCCCTCGTCCTTCCGCCCTCTTGCGTGAAGTGCCGCACGCCACAAGGGGAGCGACGCATCTTGCCGCCATTATATAATCAGGACAACAAGGTAACAGGACGGCAAACCGCCGGGGACTGTCCTGGGGAGATGCGCGAATATCAGAACTCCTCCGCCTTCGGCTTGTCGTCGTCTGTGGGCTCGGTGATTTTCGTGAGCGTGAAGTTGCGCCACTGGGCGTGCGTCTGGTAGGTCGCCAGGCCGAGGGGCTTGGTCTTGTCGATGTCGCTCCCGGCACGGAGGGAGAACTGCGAGGTTTTCTCGTATTCGATGCGTGCGTGGTAGGTCTTCTCTTTCTCGTCAAGGAAAACTTGGAGGACGTTGGGCATCACGCGGACGCGCAGCGTGTGCCAGTGGTTGTTCTCGAACGACACGGCCCGCGACCATTGGCTTTCGGAGGCATCCATATAGTTGACGGACGACACGCCGCACAGGTTCCCGCCCCAGCCGCCGATAATCACGGTGCAGAAGTCCTCCCCGACCGGGATGGTGAGGCCGGCGAAGAAGTCCGACCCTTCCACACGCATGATCTCGAGCTTAAGCTCATAGGACATGGTGGGGACGGGGTTGGTGTATGCGATGCCGCTCAGGGGCTTGCCGGCGGCACAGGACACCGTGCCGTCGGGCAGCACCTTGACCGCGCCGCCGTCCTCATAATCCACCACCTTCCAGCCCGACAAGTCTTTGCCGTTGAAGAGTTTCACAGGTTCGGCCGCGCCCGCGCCGCACACACACACACACGCCATGCCGATTACGGCAATCATCCGTTTCGTATCCATCTTTTTCCTCCGTTTTTATTCTCACGTAAGGCGCAAAGGACGCAGAGGGATTGTTTAAACCATTTAAAAAATCCTCTCCCCAAAACGCTTCGTGACCATTGTGACTTTTCGCGAGAACATTTCTCCTCTGTCCCTTTAGGCCGTAAGGGGAGAAAGCCCGTGCATCCTGCCCCTTATTGCCTTACCGTCTTACAGCCTAGCGGCCTGTTCACACGCTTCCCTCATTTTCCTTACGGCCGCGCCCATGTCGGTTTGCCGGAACATGAAGCTCCCGGCGACGAACTGGTTCGCGCCGTACGCGGCGCACTGGGCGGCCGTCTCAGAATGAATCCCGCCGTCAACCATGATGTCGAGCGCAGGGGCGGCCGTGCGCAGGGCCTTAATCTTCGGCAGCACCTCGGGCATGAAGGCCTGACCGCCGTAGCCGGGGTTGACGGTCATGAACAGCACCTCGTCGCAAAGGGCCACATACGGGTAGAGCGTCCCCACTGGCGTCTGGGGGCGCGAGACAAGACCCGCGCGGATGCCGCGCCGGCGGATGTCGCGCAGGGTCTCCCAGATGTCGCAATCGGCCTCGACATGGATCAGGATCGCGTCCGCGCCAACGTCGGCAAAGCGGTCGATGTAGAGGTCCGGGCGCGTGAGCATCAGGTGCACATCGCGGAAGAGGGCGGGGCAGGTGCGCCGGGCGAGATCCACCACGTCTGGGCCGAAGCTGAGGTTCGGCACGAAATGCGCGTCCATGATGTCGAGGTGCAACGCGTCGGCACCGGCACCGGCAACGCGCCGTATCTCGTCGGCCAGCCGCCCGAAATCCGCGGCCAGCAATGAAGGCAGGATTTGACATTTCATGCGAATCAGTATAGCCCAATGCAGGCGGCAATGCAATGGGGAAGTTTGGCCGCACGTCGCGCCAACGGGGGGGCGGCCTCGCCCTCCATTCCTTGCATATTCCATTTTGCCGTCATGCCGTCGCGTCCGCTGGCAGGTCGAACCCGAAATAGCGCACGGCGTTGCGGTAGCAGATGTCTTGCACGATTTCGCCGACCCATGCGGTGTCGCCGGGGATGCGGCCGGCGGTGATGTCCGCGCCGAGCATATCGCAGAGGATGCGGCGGAAATACTCGTGGCGCGTGTAACTCAGGAACGAGCGGCTGTCCGTGAGCATCCCGACGAAGCGGCTGAGCAGCCCCAGCTGCGAGAGCGCCTCCATCTGCCGCAGCATCCCGTCGCGCTGGTCGTTGAACCACCAGCCGCTGCCGAACTGCATCCGCCCGGCCTCGGGGCCGCGCTGGAAGTTGCCGAGCATGGCGGCGACCATCTCGTTGTCGCGCGGATTGAGGGTGTAGATGACGGTGCGCGGCAGCGCATCCGCCTGCTCGAGGCGGTCGAAGAGCCGCGCCATCGGCTGCGCGGTGAGCCCGTCGCCGATGCTGTCGAAGCCGGCGTCAGGGCCAAGGAGATTGAACATCCTGGTGTTGTTGTTGCGCATCGGGCCGTAATGGATCTGCGCGCTCCAGTCCGCGGCCGCGTCCATCTTCATGCACTCGAACAGCACCGCCGAACGGAACATCGCCACCGACGCAACCGAGGGGCTCCTGCCCGACCGCACGGACGTGAAAATGCGGCGGATGTTCGCCTCCATGTACTGCTCGGCATAGACGCGCTCGACCCCGTAATCCGAGAGGCGGCAGCCGTGCGCGGCGAAATGCGCGTGGCGTTTGCCCAGCGCGTTCAGGAAATCGTCCCACGTCCGCACCGTGCCGCCCACCGCCGCCGCGAGCGCGTCCACCCAAGCGTTCCAGAATACAGGGCGGTCGATCGCGAGCGCCTTGTCGGGGCGCCACGTCGGCAGCACCCGCACGCCGAACCCGTCCGCCCGGATCGCCGCGTGGTGCTCCAGCGTGTCGCACGGGTCATCCGTCGTGCAGGTCACGCGGACGTTGCTGCGGAGCATCAGGCCGCGCGCGCTGAACTCGGGCTGCGCCAGCCGCTCGCCCGTCAACGCCCAGATCGCGCCCGCCGTCTCGGGCGAGAGCAGATCGAAGCAGCCGAAATACCGCGCGAGCTCGAGGTGCGACCAGTCGAACATCGGGTTGCGCAGCAGGTACGGCATCGTCTCCGCGAACTTCTGGAACTTCTCGCGGTCGGGCGCGTCGCCCGTGATGAAGCGCTCGTCGATCCCGTTCGAGCGCATCACGCGCCATTTGTAATGGTCGCCGCCCAGCCACACGCGGGCCATGTTCTCCCAGCGCATATCGCCCGCGATCTCCGCGGGCGGCAGGTGGCAGTGGTAGTCCGCAATCGGCATCCGCGCCGCATACCCGTGATACAATTCACGCGCGGCCGGCGTCTGCAACAAAAAGTCATCATGGATAAACGTTTTCATGGCGACCATTTTAATAAACACGACCGCTGTATGCAACACTCTTTTTTTCATTGCTTTAATCTGCGGAAAACGCAATAATCCATGTCGTTTGTGTGCACCGTATTTTGTTTTTGCAGGGGGCTGAGAGGATGGGTAACCCGACGATTCTGATTGTGGACGACGACAAGAACACGCGCGACGGGCTTCAGCGGGCGTTGCAGCGCAACTATGCCGTGCGGACGGCGGAGAGCGCGGACGCCGCGCTGGCGGCGCTGGCGCAGGAGCCGCAGGTTGACCTCATGCTCTCGGATCTGCGGATGCCGGGCATGGACGGGCTGGGGCTGCTGCGCGCCGTGCATCAGCAGTACCCGCGCACGGTGTGCGTGCTGCTGACGGCCTACGGGTCGGTCGAGACGGCGGTGGAGGCGATGCGGCAGGGCGCGTATGACTTCCTGATGAAGCCCGTGAACCTCGACCACCTCGACGTGCTGGTGGCGCAGGCGCTGAAGGCGCACGACCCCGCGCCCGAACCCCAGCCCGTCGGGGAACACGGGCTGGAGAGCATCACCGGCGAGTCGCCGCCCATGAAGGCGGTGTTCGACGTGATCCGCCAGGTCGCGCCGACGCAGGCCTCCGTCCTCATCCAGGGCGCGAGCGGCACGGGCAAGGAACTCGTCGCGCGCGCGATCCACCGCCTCAGCCCGCGGGCCAAGGGCCCGTTCGTCGCCGTCCACTGCGCCGCGCTCTCCTCCACGCTGCTCGAGAGCGAACTCTTCGGCCACGAGAAGGGCGCGTTCACCGGCACCGCCGGCCAGCGGCGCGGGCGCTTCGAGATGGCCGACGGCGGCACGCTCTTCCTCGACGAGATTTCCGAGATCGACATGGCCACGCAGGTGAAACTCCTGCGCGTGCTGGAGGAGCGCGCGTTCGAGCGCGTCGGCGGCGAGCAGACCGTCACCGTGGACATCCGCATCGTCACCGCCACCAACAGGGACCTGCGCGAATACGTGCGGCAGGGCAGGTTCCGCGAGGACCTCTTCTTCCGCCTCAACGTGGTGGACATCCTGCTGCCGCCGCTGTGCGAACGCGCGGGCGACATCCCCTTGCTGGCGGAGCGTTTCCTGAGCGAGTACGCCGCGCGGAACGGGCGGGACATCAAAGGGTTCGCGCCCGAGGCGCTGGACGTGCTGGCGCGTTACGGCTGGCCCGGCAACGTGCGCGAGCTGCGCAACGCCGTCGAGCGGATGGTCGTGCTGTCCCGCGCGGAATGGCTCGCGCCCGGCGACGTGCCAGCCAACATCCGCGCCGCGCTCGCGGGCATCGGCGGGCGCCCCGCCGCCGCGCACGACGGCGGCTCGCTCGCCGACGCGGAGCGGCAGGCGATCATGGCCACGCTGGCCAAGCGTAAAAACAACCGCACCCGCGCCGCCGCCGAACTCGGCATCAGCAGGCGGACCCTGTACCGCAAGTTGAAGGACTACGGGGAATAGCCGGGATACGTTAGCTTCCCCATATCGTTGCTTTCTAGTGTCCTGTAAAATACAGATTTCACGATGGAGGGCGAGACAGGGGACCCCATTGGCGCGGCGTGTGGCCAATGGGGACCCCTGTCTCGCCCTCCATAACAAGCTTAAACATTACGCATACTTTCCTGAACGGGATGGGGTGCGCTTGAAATGTTTCCCCTTAACCGGGTCGGCAGGTTTTCACATAGCATGGTTCTGCCTTCATCCTTCGCCGCCGCCCCGTAGTCCTGTTGTCCGTCGTCCCGTAGTCCGGCCGCCGTGTTCACTTTTTTTGCGGCGGCTTCCGGGAGCGCAAGGCTTCCGCCTTGCAACGCCGGGAGCGCAGGGCTTCCGCCATGCAATATTAACAACGATGCAGGGCGGAAGCCCTGCGCTCCCGGCACCTCATTCCGGCTTGCCGAAGTCGCGCGCCATGAGCTCGGTGAGGTTGGTGCTGACGTTGGTCTTGAAGAAACGGAAGCGGAAGGAGGCCAGCGCGGGGTCTAGGCTCTTGGCTCCGTCCCCGTACCAGGTGGTCGGCGGGAGTTTGCTCATGCGCTGAAGCATCGCGAGGCGCTGGCGGGAGGTCGCATATTCCTTGTTCCGCTCAGCCAGATTCTTGTCCATCATGGCAAAAAGCCCCCTGTTCTCCTCCCGTGCCAGTATGACAATCAGTGAGGCGACGATGGCCTCGCGTTTCTGCGGGTCGCTCTCCGCCTTGTCATACGTTTGCATAATGACATGATATATACCGCGGATACCCTGCCTCATATTGACTACAAAACCGATAAGCGCATCCCGTGTTTCCTGCGCGTCGGCGCGGAGTAGATACGCCCCAATCGCACGTTCACGATATAGACCAGCTTTCGCATCATCCGTGGCAATGTCCATCAGGTACTTCTTCCCCTCCGCATCCGCACAGACACCCAGCCACTCAGTCGATGTGGCCAACAAATGCTTTGCCTTGGAAATCTCATGCAAATCGCCCGCTTTAAAGTCTAGCCATCTTGCCGTTGCGGAGGACTCGCTGATAATGTTCATCAACGCGGTCTGCATGGTCTCATCATCCACATCGAATTTCTGCTTGAACAACGGGGGAACGTCGTCTAGAAACAGCCCCCCCATAAAAAAGCTTCTGAGATATTTTCTCAGCCTTTCCACATCCTTGAGTTCCTCGCGGAGGCGTTGAATTTCCTTTTCTGAAAACTCACGCTCGTCCTCAAAGTATTCCGCCCCGAAGATTTCGTCCGGAAGCCGCGACTGGGCAAAAATTGGTTTTGCCAGACACAAGGCCAGCATCCCCAAGCTCACTATTCTCTTCATCTGATTCTCCTTTGTTTTACCCCGTTTAGTGCCGGGGATTACGGTTCATAAAGTTCTGCCCGTCTAGAGCCTTCAGCCCAACCGGGCGGACGGATGACGGCAAACTTGAAGGGTCATCTTCCTTCGCCCAGCCCATGACAGGCCCGAGCGGAATATCCACACCATCTTCGATTCCCGGACACATCAGCAACCGCCTAACTACATTCGCTTGCTTCTGCTTGAAAGGATAATATCCCGTGCCTGTCCCCCCGCTCCAGTTCTGCTCACCGACGAGCGACTGGCTGACAAGCGCGTTAGCAAAGTTGATTTCGTAAATGTCCACCAGTCCGCAAGCATGGCCAATCTCGTGCGCCAACGTGGTCAAAAATGCCCCTTCCTTGATTGCAAGCCCTCTCCATGGAGTTCCAGGGGGCTGTGTCCTGCCCGCGTGTAACCCGTCAGCCCCACCGTAAAGCGAAGCTACACAGTAGACCTCCAATCCGCCCGTATTATTGGTGTATGAACACATATTAGTCATCGTATTAAAGTTTCCAATATGCAACCATTCGTCATACTTGTTATAAATCGGTATGATGCCCCCGATGGTGAAGCGCATGGCGGCCTGCCTGAAGATGCGGTTGGCCTCGTTGAACCAGCGGTTAATCTCGTCGGTGGAGACGCAGGGGTTGCCGTTCGCATCGTAGATGACGTAGAAGAAGAGCTGGGTGTCGGTCCAGGGCAGCACCTCGCCGCGGATGTGGGCTCCGGTGACGGCGGTGGACTTCGCGCCCCTGACGGTGACGGCGAGCCGGAAGCCGCCCTCGTTCACGCCGCGCACGATGACGCTGCGCCCCCAGTCCTTGCTGTTGTAGAAGGTGACGTTGCCGACCCCCTCGGCCACGCTCCACACGACGTTGGTCTCGTGGATGCCCGCCGGGAGCACGTCGATGGCGTACATCGCGATCTCGCCCTGCGGCACGGCGGCGGGGTTGACGATCGCGGTGCCGCCGGGCGCCGTCCCCGTGGTGACGGGCTCGAGGGTGCGGCGGACGGCGGTGAGCGGAAGGGTGTGCGAGCAG
>WRJS01000028.1 GCA_009778475.1 Kiritimatiellota bacterium
GAGGCCAGCACCACCCTCTCCGCCGCCCCCGCCAACGTCGTGCGCGTCCGCGACGGCGGCACCCTCGACTACTGGAACCTCTACCGCCCCGCGAACTGGACGCTGAGCATCGACGGCGGCGGCCGCACCTTTACACGCGGCGGGTTCGGCGCTGGCACCATCAACACCTGGGCGGGCCCCGTGACCCTCACCGGCGGCGAGGCCACCTTCGCGTCCGGCACGGAGAACTTGCTCGCGTTCAGCGACACCTACACGGGCGTCATCTCCGGCCCCGGCAAACTCGTCAAGGCCGGCAGCGAGAGCGGCGTCACCTACCTGCTCGGCACGAACAACACCTGGGCGGGCGGCACGCGCATCGACAACGGCATCCTCTACGCCGTCGCGCCCGGCGCACTGCCCGGCTACGCCACGGACACGGAGGTGCACAACCGCGGCACCCTCGCCCTGCGCGTCGCCGACGCGGCCGGCGCCAACCCCGGCTTCGCGCTCAGCGAGATCCGCGACCTCCTCAACAACCCCCTCACGTTCCGCTCCGCGAACGCCTCCCTCGGCTTCGAGACCGCCTACGAGGACCTGCTCTACACCGACCCCTACCCGCACGCGGGCATCCGCAAACTCGGCCCCAACACCCTGACGCTCACGGACCTGGGCCCGAACCTCGGCCCCATCGGCGTCTATGGCGGCACGCTCGACCTCTCCGCCGCGAACAGTTACATCGACGACAACACCATCCTCATCGGCGAGAGCGCGCCCGCCGCCGACCCGCCCGCCACGCTCATCCTCGGCGCGGGCGCGCGCCTCACCACCCTCGACCGGGGCTATCAGGGCAGCCCCCAGCCGATGGTCATCGTCGGCAACACCGGGCGCGGCACGCTGCACGTCTCGGACGACGCGTTCATCAACGGGCGCGTCATCCTCGGCAACAGCGCCGCCGCCGCCGGCGCGGTCTATCAGACCGGCGGCACCGTCCACAACACGGGCGGCGAAGGCAACGACGGCCACATCGGCAACCAAGGCTACGGCTACTACCTGCTCGCCGGCGGCCTCTACGACAACAAGGGCTACTCGCAGGTCGCCCGCAACTCGTCCAGCGTCGGCATCCTCCACCAGACGGGCGGCACGTTCAACTACGTCGGCCACACGGGCGAGGGCGGCTACAACGGCTGCTACGGCATCAGCCGCGGCGGCATCGGCGTCGTCAACGTCGAAGGCGGCGAGTTCAACAGCCGCGTCACCCTCTGGGTCTGCGACCAGAACGAAGGCGGCAACGCGGGATACGCCGAGTTCACCGTCAGCGGCGACGCGGAGGTCAGCATCAACGGCCAGATCAGCATGGGCGAGCGCGACGGCGGGACCGTCGGCATGCTCAACCTCAACGGCGGCGAGGTCAACGCCGAGCGCGTGTGGCGCGCCAATCGCGGCGGCAACCAGGTGTACGTCAACTGGGGCGGCGGCCTCTTCCGCGCCACCAGCGTCACGCCCGAACTCTTCGCCGGGGACATCCTCCCCGACGTGCTGCTCCACGGCGGCGGCGCGGTCATCGACATCCCCGACACCGGCAAGAGCAAGATCATCTACGCCCCCCTGTGCGCCCCCGAGAAACTCGGCCTCATCTCCATCCCCGTCGCCACGGGCGGCGCGGGCTACCTCGGCTCCCCCTTCGTGCGCCTCACGGGCGGCGGCGGGCGCGGCGCGTCCGCGTTCGCGCGCGTCGAGGGCGGCGAGGTCACCGAGATCGTCGTCACCTCCCCCGGCACGGGCTACAGCAGCAGCCCCGTCGCCACGCTCGTCGGCGGCGGCGCGGCCACCGCCGCGACGCTCGGCTCGCCCATCCTGGGCGTGGTGCCGCCCGGCGGCCTGACCAAACTCGGCCACGGCCTGCTCACCCTCGGCGCCGCCAACACCTACACCGGCCCCACCGAGGTGCGCGAAGGCACCCTCCTGCTCAAGCACGAGGCCGCGCTCGCGCCCGCCTCCGGAATCGCCGTCACCGGCGGCACGCTCGACCTCGGCGGCGCCACCCTCTCCAACGGCGCCGTCACCGTCACCGGCGGCGCCATCCTCAACGGCACCCTCGCCACCCACGCCATCAACAAAGACGGCCCCGGCACGCTCGCCCTCAGCGCGTTCACCGTCCCCGCGCCGCCCCCGCCGCCGCCATCGCCCCTCACGCCCGGCCTGTGGGAAGGCATGATCCGCTCCTCCTGGGACACGGGGACGCTCAACCCCAAGACCAGCCTCCAACTCACCACCCGCGCCGCGAACGGCGGCCCGCAGGCATCCAACGCCACCTACGCCGACGGCGCGTGGGCCGGCAACTACCACACATGGGTGTACACCGGCTGCATCTGGAACCGCACCGACGAAGACGTGGACTGGACCTTCTTCGGCCGCTTCGACGACAACATGCGCCTCACCATCGACAACGCCTACGTGCTAGACAACGGCAACGGCGAAGACCGCTTCGCCACCTACAGGCTCACCCCCGGCCCGCACTTCTTCGAGGCCCGCTTCGGCGACGGCGAGGGCGAAGTCGGCCCCGGCCCGCGCGACCGCCCCGCATGGCCCGCCACCGGCCCCATGTCCGGCCTGCTCGTGGACTACTCCGGCCAGCCCGGCGCCACCGAAGACCTCTGGCGCTTCCAGATCCTCGAAGACCCCGGCGACGGCTCCCTCTTCACCGCCGAGGTCCCCCCCCTCGAGGACGGCCCGGGCCTGTTCGAGAGCGTCATCCGCCAAAACTGGAACACCCTCGACGACGGCACCCCCATCAGCCGCCAGACCACCCTCCGCGCGGGCAGCGACGGCCCCGTCGGCCCCAACACCACCTACGCCGACGGCATGTGGGCCGGCAACAACCACACCTGGATCTACAAAGGCTACATCTGGAACCGCACCGCAGAGGACTTCGTCTGGACGTGGAGTTTCACCTTCGACGACAACGTCATGCTGAAAATCGACGGCGTGGTCATCCGCGACGTCATCCTCAGCGAAGGCGTCCAGATCCAGCCCGACGTGCGCATCCCCCCCGGCCCGCACGAGATCGAGATCCGCTTCGGCGACGGCGGCGGCGACGTCGGCCCCCACGGCGGCTTCCCCAGCGGCCTGATGTACGACCCCCTCAACCGCGGCTCCTGGGACCCCAACGACTACACCCCCCTCGAGGACCTCGGCGACGGCGACCTCCTCACCACCTCCCTCGACTGGGCCCCCGCCGAAGAGGGCGGGGAACCGGAACCCTCGCTCGTCCGCGTCAACGTCAGCGAAGGCACCCTCCTGCTCGACCACGCCCCCACGCCCGGCCTCCACGAAGGCCGCCTCGACGGCCAGTTCAACACCGCCGACCCCAACCCCATGACCGCCATCGAGTTCACCACCACCGCCGCCAACGGCTGGTGCGACTCCGGCGGCGAGATCAACGGCAAGCACTGGCCCGACAACTCCACCTACGTGTACACCGGCTACATCTGGAACCGCGACCCCACCAACGTCACATGGACCTTCGCCGAGAACTTCGACGACAACGTCCTGCTCGTCATCGACGGCGCCACCGTCCTGCACGACACGAGTTGGGACACCCCCACCTACGGCACCATCACCCTCACCCCCGGCCCGCACCCCTTCGAGGCCCGCTTCGGCCAGGGCGGCGGCGGCGCCGGCGGCAACATCGTCCCCAACCCGGACAACCCCGACCCCGAGCGCAACAGGTGGGACTGGCCCGACAAAAACGTCGCCTTCCTCATCGACTACCAAGGCCGCGACGAAGGCGTCTTCGCCAACTACGAACTCCTCCAAGACGACGGCACCGGCCGCCTCCTCACCTGCACCGCCGCCGACCCCCTCGACCCCACGCTCCCCTACGCCGCCCTTCAGGTCAGCCTCGCCCCCGGCGCCACGCTCGACCTCGGCGGGCGCGCGCGGCAGGTCGGCGAGATCACCGGCGACGGCGCGATCGCCAACGGCGCCCTCGCCGCAGGAACCGTCATCAGCCCCGGCGGCGACGACGCCATCGGCACCCTCGCCCTCGACAACGTCACCTTCGGCCCCGGCGTCACCTACCGCCTCACCACCGACGGCGCCGCCAGCGACTGCATCACCTCCGCGAGCGCGCTCGACCTGCGCGGCGTGACCGTCGTCCCCGCCACGGGCGACCTCCCCACCGCCAGCGCCTACGTCATCGCCACCGCCCCCGCCTTCACCGGCCTGCCCGCCCTCGACGGCTTCCCCAGCAAATACAAGACCATGAAACGCGGCACCGACCTCCTCCTCACCAGCAAATTCGGCACGCTGCTGATACTCAGGTAGCTGTCACAGGGCTCGACGAAAGTCATGCTCCTGCGGTGCCATCCATGATGACATCCTGCTTCCTGAAGGTTGCCAATGACAAGGGCGAACAAGCCCGGAATGCATAGGCTGAAAAATAGTCTTTCCTTTGCGGCAGGGAAGGTGTATTATAATCGATTTACGCTACAAGAAAGGAGTCGTTATGATTGGGGAAAGTTTGGGCAATCCGGGGCTGGGGATGGTGCTGTTCATGCTGGGCGGTTTGGCGGGGGCGGTGTTCTCGCTGCCGTTCAAGCGCGTGAAGGGCTGGGCGTATGAGAGCTATTGGCTGTTCTATGCGGTGTTCGGCCTCGTGGTGTTCCCGATGGCGCTGGCGTTGATGACGGTGCCGAATTTGTTTGACGTGATCCGCGCCGCGCCGCTGGGCGTCCTTGCGCGGTGTTTCGCGTTCGGGGCGCTGTGGGGGCTGGGCGGCCTGACGTGGGGGCTGATGATCCGTTACCTCGGGATCGGTCTGGGGCTGGCGATCGGGTGCGGGCTGTGCTCGGCGACGGGGACGCTCATCCCGCCGGTCGTGACGGGCAAGGCTGGCTCGCTGGTGGCGGACACGGGTTCGGTGGTGGTGCTGCTGGGCGTGGTCGTGTCGCTGCTCGGCATCACGTTCGTGGGGCTGGCGGGCAAGTCGAAGGAGGGCGAGCTTTCGGAGGAGGCGAAGCGGAAGGCGGTCGCGGAGTTTGATTTCAGGAAGGGTATGCTGGTGGCGCTGTTTTCGGGCATCGCGAGCGCGGGGATGAACTTCGGCCTGCAGAGCGGCGGGGTGTTGCAGGAGGCGGCGCTGGCGGGCGGCGCGGCGGCGAAGTGGCAGGGTATGCCGGTGCTGGTGGTGGTGCTGCTGGGCGGGTTCCTGGTGAACGTGGTCTGGTGCCTCGCGCAGAATGCGAGGAACGGGACGTTCAGGGACTACGCGGACGCGAAGGCGCCCGTCGCGCTGAACATCTTTTTCGCGGGCGGCGCGGGCGTGATCTGGGCGATGCAGTTCGTCTGCATGAAGGTGGGCGAACCGGCGATGGGGAAAATCGCCTACATCGGTTTCGCAATGCTCATGGCGTCATCCATTCTTTTTAGCTCGCTCATCGGTATGTTGCTGGGCGAGTGGAAGGGCGTGGGGCAAAAGACGAAGATGCTGCTGGGATGCGGCATCACGACGCTTATGGTCTCCATCGGCATTGTCGTTTACGGCAATAAGCTCAAGGATGCGCCAGCACGAGAAGCCCCGCAACGAGAAGCTAGAAACTAGCAACTAAAAACTAGAAACTTCCCCACGATGTCGGACTGGACGGACATAATCGATGACGTGAGCGCGCACGTGACCCTGCTCAAAGAGCTGGGCGTGCGGACGGTGGAGCTTCCGCCGGGGTTCTTCGCGGCGTGGGACAAGGCGGGCGCCCAGCCGCGTCCGCCGACCGTGCCTGCGCCCATGCCGCCGCCGCACGCGCCGCCAAAGGCCGTCGCGCCTGTCGCGGTGCAGCCGCTGCCGCCGATGTCCGCGCAGGAGCTTGCGCCCGAGGCGCGGCGTGAGGCGCTGGACAAAATCGCGGAGCGCGTGAAGGTGTGCACAGGGTGCCCGCTCCATGCGGCGGGGCGCACGAACGTCGTGCCGGGGCAGGGCAACGCGGAGTCGCCCGACGTGATGTTCATCGGCGAGGCGCCGGGCGAGGAGGAGGACAGGCAGGGGCTGGCGTTCGTGGGCGCGGCGGGGCAGTTCCTCACGAAGATGATCGCGGCCATGGGCTACACGCGCGAGCAGGTGTTCATCGCGAACATCTGCAAGTGCCGCCCGCCGCGCAACCGCACGCCCGACGCGGCGGAGATGCAGAATTGCCTCCCGTTCCTGCGCGAGCAGATCAGTGTCATCCGCCCGAAGGCCATCGTCCTGCTCGGCAGCACCGCCATCAAGGGCATCCTCAACAACCAGACGGGCGTGACGCGGATGCAGGGCGTGTGGACGGTCTATGAGGGGATACCCGTCATGCCGACCTACCACCCGTCCTACGTCATCCGCTTCGAGAACGCGGGCGACGCGGTCGGCATGAGGAAAGTGAAGCTGGAGGTGTGGAACGCGCTCAAGCTCGTGCTGGCGCGTCTTGGCAGACCCGTGCCGCAAACGGGGAAGAAATCTGAGTAAAGGAGCCGCATGAAAAAAGGATTCGTTTTATTTAACCACAATAGACACTATAGAATTCACAATGGACACTATTTTCAGGACACTGCTGTTGTGTCTATTGTGAAACCCATTGTGTCCATTGTGGTTAAGTCCCTCGTATGCGCTTGTATGTTTACGGGGCCCGCCGCGCACGCGCAGGCGGACGCGCTCCCGGCGGAGGTCACGCAGATGCGCGGCACGCTCCACGCGGAGCTGGGCAAGCTGGCCAAGGAGTACAACGCCGCGCTGCTGCCGATGGCGGAGGATTATGTCATCGACCTGCGGCGCGTGGCCGTGCGCATGAACGAGGCGAAGGACGCGAAGGGTCAGGAGGCCGTCCGCAAGGAGGCCACGCGCTTCATGAAGGCGCTGGAGGCTGAGGCCGACCCGTTCGAGACCGTCCCCGAGCTCACCGACGACGCGGTCAACAAGGACGTGGAGGCCCTGCGCCTGATTCAGCAGGGCTACATCGCCAAGCGCACGGTGGCGGACCGTCTGCGCAACGACAAGGCCGCCGAGTTCGGCGAGCGCTACGCCGACGCGCTGGAGCGCTTGGACGCGAAGCTCGCCGACACGGACGAGGCGAAAGCGGCCGCGGTCAAAAAAGAGGCGCGGCGCGTGCGCGTCGTGTTGCAGCGCAAGGATGCCGCAAGCGTGCTGTTCAAGGAGGCCAAGGCGGAGTTCCGCCTGATGCCGCCCGTGCCGGACGTCGCGAACTTGAAGGAGCGTGCGGAGGCGCCCGCGGACACGCGCGCACCGGCCGGTCAGCTGTTCATCGGGCAGCTGCCCCCGGACGTGCAGGTGAAAATCACCAAGCCCTTGCAGTTCGACAAGGACTGGCCGCCTGAAATCACCAAGTGGAAGCACGAGGGGCACGGCGACTACTCGCATGACTTCTCGCTCTACCGCGCGCACGGCCTGCCGAGCGAGCTGGGGATTTTCGTCTCCCCTAAGACGATGCGGGCGTATGTCAGCGGCACGAAGCGGGCGCAGGCCGTGACCATCGACGGCAACGTCGTCACATGGATGGGCAAGGCCATGTCGTGGACGCTGGCGGACAGCCGCGACCTCGTGTGCAAGGCCGTCTTCACCACCAAGCGCCCGGCCGTGAGCAAGGACACCGGCCCTGCCGGGTGCGTGGCGGTTTACACCACGACCGACAACAAACTGATCGCGTCGATGTCCGTCCCGCTCATCGCGGAGGTGACCGAGCTGCGCATCATCAAGCAGATGTCCTACAACCGCCTGAACATCTCGTGGGTGGGCGCGAAGACCCGGCGCGGTTTCACGATCCCCGACCACACGCCCCTGCGCGTCGTCATCGGCGTGAACTGCTATCACCCCGGCGAAGAGACCGCCACCCTCATCGAGATCGACACCTGCCCCCAGGCCGGCGATATGTGGTGAGCGTTTTGTTGACTTTCCGATTTCCCCGATTCCACTTGTGGGAAGAGCGAAAGCATGATATAGTATAGGCTTCGATTTTTTCAAAGGTGAAGCAGAGAATTATGAATCTTGTCATTGCATGTGATCACGGCGGGCTGTCCGCAAAAAACGCAATCAGCGCATTCCTCGCGTCGCGGGGCTGCACGGTGACCGACCTCGGGACGGACACCGAGGCGGCCGTTGACTATGCGGATTTTGCGGTGCAGGCCGCGGAGACCGTCACCGAAGGGAAGGCGGACGCCGCCATCCTCATCTGTAAGACGGGCATCGGCATGAGCCTGACCGCCAACCGCTTCGCGGGCGTCCGCGCGGCGTTGTGCGTGTCCGTCGAGGCCGCGCAGAAGGCCCGCGCACACAACGACAGCAACGTCCTTGTGCTGGCGGGGAGCGTTTCGGAGGAGGAGACCCTTGCCATCGTCCGCACCTTCCTTGACACGCCCTTCTCGGGCGAGCCGCGCCATGTGCGCCGTATCGCGAAGCTCGAGCGCGCGGAGCGTCTGGCGGAAGTCTCGTTCCTCGCCGCGGCCGACCCCGAAATCCATGCGACCGTCCTCGCGCAGATCGCGCAGGAGGACAGCACCGTCAACCTCATCGCGTCGGAGAACACCGTCACCCGCGCCGTGCGCGAGGCCTCGGGCAGCGTCCTGACGAACAAGTACGCGGAGGGCTACCCCGGCAAGCGCTGGTACAGCGGCTGCATCCCCGTGGACACCGCCGAGCAGCTTGCCATCGCCCGCGCCAAGCAACTCTTCGGCGCGGATCACGCCAACGTCCAGCCGCACTGCGGCAGCGCGGCGAACATGGGGGTCTACTTCGCGGTGCTGAAACCGGGCGACACCATCCTCAGCATGAGCCTCGACCAAGGCGGCCACCTCACGCACGGCAGCCCCGTCAACTTCTCGGGGCAGCTCTTCAACATCGTCCCCTACCGCGTCTCACGCGAGACCGAGGCGCTGGACTACGACGCACTGGAGGCGCTCGCAAAAGAAACGAAGCCCAAACTCATCGTGGCGGGCGCGAGCGCCTACCCGCGCACCCTCGACTTCCCGCGCTTCCGCGCCATCGCCGACGCGGTCGGCGCAATGCTGATGGTGGACATGGCGCACATCGCGGGACTCGTCGCGGGCGGCGCACACCCCAGCCCCGTGCCATACGCGGAGTTCGTCACGACCACCACGCACAAGACCCTGCGCGGCCCACGCGGCGGCCTCATCCTCTGCCGCGAGGAATTCGCCAAGGCCATCGACAAGACCGTATTCCCCGGCCTCCAGGGCGGCCCGCTGGAGAACATCATCGCCGCCAAGGCCGTATGCTTCCGCGAAGCCCTCTCTCCGTCGTTCAAGGCCTACGCGCAACAGGTCGTCGCGAACAGCAAGGCACTCGCCGCCACGCTCGCCGCGCGCGGCTTCCACCTCGTCTCCGGCGGCACGGACAACCATCTGATGCTCGTCAACGTCGCGCGCAACGGGCTCACGGGCAAAGACGCGGCGGCCGCGCTCGACGCCGCCGGCATCATCTGCAACAAGAACACCATCCCCTTCGACACCAACAGCCCCTTCGTGACCTCCGGCATCCGCATCGGCACCGCATCCGTCACGACACGCGGCATGAAGGAGGCTGAGATGGCCACCATCGGCAACTGGATCGCCGACATCCTCGCCGACATCACCAACACCGCCAAGCAAGAAACCGTCTGCGCCGAAGTGGCAACGCTCACCGCGCAGTTTTTGGTACCGTAATGAGGAGGAGTTTATAGTTTACAGTTTTTAGTTTCTAACGCAACGGTACGAAGCAATGTCTAAAAACTATAAACTAAAAACTAAAAACGATGACCGCCTTAGTCACAGGAGCCGCAAAGGGAATCGGTACAAAGCAATGTCTAAAAACTATAAACTAAAAACTATAAACTAAAAACTAACCACAATGACCGCCTTAATCACAGGAGCCGCAAAGGGGATTGGACGCGCGATCGCGATTGCGCTCGCGAAAGACGGTTTCACCGTCGCCGTGCATTACCGCACATCCGAGGACACCGCGAAAGACACCGTCGGGCAAATCCGCGCGGCGGGCGGGACAGCGGAATGCTTTTGCGCGGACGTCGCCCAGCCCGAGCAGGTCACGGAACTCGTAAAGGCCGTCGAACAGCAACTCGGCGCAATCCACACCCTCGTGTGCAACGCGGGCATCCTCAAGAGCAACCTCCTCGCCCTCACGAGATTCGAGGACTGGCGCGAGGTGATGGCGGCAAACTTGGATTCCGCGTTCCTGCTCACCAAGGCCGTGTCACGCGGCATGGCGCGGCAACGCGCCGGGCGCATCATCTACATCTCATCCGACGCAGGGTTGCTGGGCGACCTCATGCGCGCCGCATACAGCGCATCCAAGGCGGGGTTGCTCGGGCTGAACAAGACGGCGGCCCGCGAACTCGCGTCATCGCGCATCACCGTCAACGCCATCGCCCCCGGCATCATCACCACCGACATGACCGCCGACATCCCCGACACCCGCCGCGCCAAGCAACTCGCCGCCATCCCGATGGGACGCTTCGGCACCCCCGAGGAAGTCGCCGCCGCCGTGCGCTTCCTCGCCTCCGACGCCGCCGCCTGGATCACCGGCCAGACCATCAGCGTCGACGGCGGCCTGTGCATGAAGTAAGCTTTGGTGTTTCCGGGAGCGCGAAGCTTCCGCGAGCGCGAGGCATCCGGGAGCGCGAGGCATCCGGGAGCGCAGGGCTTCCGCCCTGCATCGTTGATATTGCAAAGCGGAGTCCTTGCGCCCCCGCGCATCATCGCCGCGCACGCGGTTCGGCGGCCCTTTCGGGAGCGCGAAGCTTCCGCGAGCGCGAAGCTTCCAGGAGCGCAGGGCTTCCGCCCTGCATCGTGAATATTGCAAAGCGGAGTCCCCTGCGCCCCCACCATCATCGCCGCGCACGCGGCGAAAAAAAAAACGCCCTCCCCCCCCCTTAAAACCCCTCTTGACTTTTCCCGGCGGTGGGCGTTATACTTGATGCTTTATGGGGGAAAGGCATGAAGCCTGAATCCTTAGCCATAAGGGGAATGCATGAGTGTTAAAATTAAGAAAATGATGCGGTATCGTGCCGGAAGATGTCCGCCAGTTGTTCGGGCAGTTCGGACTTGAATACACGGTGCTCGATGATAAGATATTGTATCGAGGGAAAGGAAAATGAAAAGGCTGACAACGTGCTGTTTCCTGTTGCTTGCGGGGTTAAATGTGTTTTTCGCCCGGTTCCTGCCGCTTGCAGCAGCCCGTTACGGTTCCGTCATGAGAGACCTCCTTCTCGGCGGCACCCCGTTGCCGTCATGGACAGGACTGGTTTTCCAATACTCGTGGTGGCCATGGGCCGGGGTGGCGGTTTGCGCGGCTGGGGCAGTGCCGTCACTGCGGGGGAAGCGCAGGGACAATGCGCTCAAAAACCTGCTGATTGTTTTTTTGATTGCCGAGTTTCTGGTCATGTTTGTCACGCTGGTGTCCTGTAAAATACAGATTTCACGATGGAGGGCGAGACAGGGGATCCCATTGGCGCGACGTGCGGCCAATGGGGCAGGAATCCGCAATGTGTCTAACGGCTCGCGAGGACGCTCGCCCTCCATCGTGAAATCTGTATTTTACAGGACACTGGTGGCGTATCATCTCCCGCTAATCGGCTTTGAGCTTGGGACGTTATCAGAATCGCTTTGAGAGGCTAATGATGAAAATCCATGGCGCGGTCGGAAATGTCATCGACAAAAGGAAAGGGAAAGGTGCGGAATGAAGTCAAGTACGCTTTCAGACGTCCGTGTTTCGGTTGGAAACCGTAGTCAAGTGGATACCCAGAACACTATAGTCCCTGCTTCTCTCAAAAAATCTCCCGCGCCTGCTATAAAGTGTTGTGCGGTTCATGCTGCCCGTGATACCATGGTCTCATGTTTATGACACTTAACGTTCGGAAGGGCCTTGTCGCTCTTATGGCTTTGTCTGCCCGGCTTTGCTTCGCCGAGCAGGCGTTTGTTGAGCTCTCCGCTGTCCCGGAGGATGGGTTTGTCGTCTGCCCGCTGGACGTGACACCGGCGGCGAACTGGCTGGCCGCCGCACGTCTGGACGGGGCCGCGTTTTTCTACGGGGAGCGCAAACTCGACGCGGCGTTTGTCCCTGGTGAATCCCCGTTTCAGGGGACGTTCGTCGCTGAGTTGCCGGGCGATGTGCCGAGGGGCGGGCCGGTCCGTTTGCGCATCGAGGCACGGGACGCCGCGCCGCCGCCACGCCGCGCATCGCCGATAACCGTGGGCGCGCTGACGTTCGACGCCGCCACGCACGGCGGCCTGCCGTCGCGATTCACGTTCCCGGGCGGGGTGCGACTGGAGTCGGTGAAATGGCTCGACCGCCTGCATGACCCGAAGACCGGATCGTGGGGCGTTACGAACGAGCGACTTGAGCAGATTGTCGATCAGCCGTTCCTGAAAGTCGTTCGCACGGTGGCGGCGTTCAAGAGGGGCGACGATGCGCCGCCCTCGAGGCCGCGCGCGGAGTATCAGTGGTTCGTCTTTCCGCAGCGGGCGCTTGTTTACGCGACCGTCTTGGCGCAGCAGGATGAGCCGTCCGAGTGGCGGGAGAAACACTTTTTCGAGCTGCACCACCCCGTCGGCACAAACTGGTTCGGCGACGGCGCGTCGGGGGCATTCACCGGCACGCAGAAGTCGCAGACGTTCAGCCGCTACGCCGGGTTCCGCGATGAGGCGGGCGCGGCCGTCGCGGTCATTTCGCGCGGCATCCTCCTGCACGACGGTCTGAACGCTTTCGGCCCGTACCTCATGCCGCGCGGCAACGAGGCGTGGCAGGCGTGGGCGGACACGAAGCACCGCATGGCGGCGTGGTACTGGGTCGGCAACAGCGAAGACCCCGCCAAGGCGCTGCAATCGGCGTATGAGGCCGTCACGAAAATGCCGCGCACCGAGATCGTCATCCCCAAGCTGCAGGATACCGCCAAGGACTGGAAGGCCGTCGCGCTGAACGATCTTTTCCTCTCCGGCAAGATTGCGACCCTGAGCGAACTCGAGCGGTTGCGGAAGGCCAGAAGGCTGCCGGAAAACTGGATCGCCCTCAACCGCGCCGGTCTTGTCGCGCTCTTTGAAAAAACGGGCGACGAGGGGAAGGGCAAGGGGCTGCGTCTCCTGTCGCTCATCGACACCCGCGCGAACACGGTTCTCTCCGCGAGGGCGCCCGTGCCGTTGTTCACGGCGGAACTCCTCAACACCAAGACCGGGAAAACCGTCACGATAAACTCCGGCGAGGGCTGGCGGGCCGTCGAATGGGACGCGAAAAAGGAAACGTTCACGTTGCGCGGCGCCACGCTGCCGGACGGGGACGGGGAGACACTCTGCGTCGTGTTGCGGACGAAGGCCGCCCAGCCGAAAGGGCGGGGCGCAGATGACCCCGGCATCCACTGGAGTTGGGTCGTCTTGCACGACGGCTGTTACGAGTTCCGCAGCGCCACGTGCGGGCAGATCGCGCTGCGGAATCTCGGCCCGGCGATGAAGGCGTTTTACCCGCACGCCTCTGGCGTTGTCACGGAAAACCCATGCGCAAAGGAACTCCGCTGGCAGGGGACGTACCCGAGCGGCTGGTGTTCGATGCAGTATATGGCCGTGTATGATGAGGCGAAAAAGATCGGGCTGTATGTCGCGGCGCATGATGCGGGCGGGGCCGTCAATAAAATCCGGATCGACGCGGATGCGGTGTCCGACGCGCTGACGCTTCGGTTCGAGCAGCCGCTGCCGCTTGACGGCAAGGTCGAACACGGCGGCGCTGTTTGGCGGGCGATGTCCGGCGACTGGTTCGACGCCGCGCTCATCTATCGGCAATGGGTGCGCGCCCATGCGGACTGGTATCCGCGCCAGAGGCTCGGCCCCGGCGGCCGCACCGACACGCCGCAGTGGATGAAGGAACTCAGCGTCTGGGCGCTGTGCAGTGACGCGCCCCAGAAAATGCCGGAGACGATGCGCAGGTTCACCGACGCCCTCGGCATCCCCACGGCGGTGCACTGGTACAACTGGCACCAGATCCCGTTCGACAACGACTACCCGCACTATTTCCCGGTGAAGGACGGCTTCAAAGAGGCCGTCGCGGAAATCCAGAAAAACGGCGACTGCTTCGTCATGCCGTACATCAACGGCCGCCTCTGGGACACGCGGGACAAGGGCGCGGAGGATTTCCAGTTCACGTCGCTCGCGCTGCCCGGCGCAACGAAAAAGGAGGACGGCAAACCGTACATCGAGACCTACGGCAGCAAGGAGTCCGACGGCTCGAACGTCGAGCTCGCCGTGATGTGCCCGGCGAGCGCGGTCTGGCGGGATAAAGTCACGGAGAACATCTCCCGGCTGGTGAACGAGTATGGCGTTGCCGCCGTGTACGTCGATCAGGTCGCGGCGGCGCAACCGGAACTGTGCTTCGACAAGATGCACGGGCATCCCCTTGCGGGCGGCGACTGGTGGAACCGCGAACATTGGACGCTGTACGCGAAAATCCGCGGCGAACTGCCGAAGGACAGGATGCTGACCACGGAGTGCAACGCCGAGCCGTTCGTCAACATTTTCGACGGCTACCTGACATGGCACTTCCAGTATCAGGATCAGGTGCCGGCCTTCGCGGCGGTTTACGGCGGCGCGGTGCAGATGTTCGGCAGGGCCTATCGCGGCGGGCCGAGCCAGATCCTTGCGGACCGCATGAAGGCGGCGGAGCAACTGGTGTACGGCGAGCAGATCGGCTGGCTTGACCCGCGGGTAATTGACGACCCGAAGCGCTTCCCGTTCTTCAAGGCAATCGTCCAGATGCGGCACCGCCACCGCGACTACTTCTGCAAAGGCGAGATGATCCGCCCGCCGAAATTGTTAGACGCGATCCCGGCCGTCACCGCCGACTGGCAGTGGAGCGGCGAATGGAACGTCACGGCCGCCGCCGTCCAGACGGGCGCCTGGCGCAAGACCGACAAAAACGGCAAGACCGTCTCCGCCGTCCTCTTCTTCGTGAACGTCTCGGACACGCCGGTCTCCAGCCGCACCCGCATTGACTTGGCCGAAATCGGGCTGGGCAAGGGCAAGCTAGCAATCCGCCAGATCACCTCCGAAGGAATCGAAACGCCAATTGACCCCTCGGTGCTCAACCACCCGCAGGGCATCGTTTTCCCCGGCGGAAGCATTTCCGCCTGGGAAATAACGACACGCTAGCAAACGATTATGCGCGCCCCTTCGCTTTGAGGTACTCGAAGCAGCCGCGGACGTTCTCGATGGACTTCGGGTCGGCCTCGGTCTCGACGATGTACCACTCGGTCACGTCGGACTCGCAGAACGCGAAGACCCCGTCCCAGTCAACGCCCTTGCGCCCCTCGCCGGGCTGGCCGAGGATGCCCTTGCCGGGATAGACCTCCTTGGCGTGGACGGTGTAGGCGCGCTTGGGGTACTTCTTCAGCCACGCCACGGGGTCGTCTCCGGCGGAGACCACATGACCGACGTCAAGCTGCATATTGATCTCGGGGGAGACGTGGTCGAAGAAAATCTGGAACTTGGACACGCCCTCGAACTTGTCCTTGAACTCATGCTGGTGGTTGTGGTAGCCGATGCGGATGCCGGCCTTCTTGGCGGTCTCGACCGCATCCATGAAGACCTTCGCGAAGTCGATCCAGCCCTGCGCGGTGTCCGCGTTCATGTGCGGGACGGTGACGTAGGTGTTGCCCATCTCGCTGTAGTAGTCGAGGGTCTTGGAGAGGTTCGCGGGCTTGATGGAGTCGAGGCCCGAGTGCGTGCCGCAGAAGACGAGGCCGAGATCCGCGGCCATCTGCTTGAGTTCCTTCGCGCTCTTGCCGTAGGTGCCGGCGAGCTCAATGCCTTCATACCCGATTTCCTTGACGGCCTTGAGCGTCCCGAGGAGATCCTGCCCGCAAAGGTCGCGCACGGAATAGAGTTGGACGCCGACCCTAGGCTTGCGCTTCTTGACCTGCGCGAGCGCGGGCATTGATGCGAGCACGGCGCTGGTCGCGGCGGTTGAAAGAAACTGGCGGCGAGAAAAATGCTTCATGTCTAACAGTCCTGTTTAGGGTTGTGTAATGAACCAGACCATCCGATTCATTTGTAACAGCGTAACCCTTCTAGCGTTTGCAGTCAAGTGGATTTAGAGCAAATTGAGCGTTTGGGAATCCCAATATTATAGTCATTTAAATTGATGTTATCACACATGATGGAGTGTGGCGGGTTTCCCCCCTTTGGGGGCATTGTATGGCAACGAAAGGCTAGGCGTTACCTGATGCCAATTTTTTTAGTTGATGCGCGGTTGGTGCCTGTGGCATAATAGAGGCGGAATAACAGAGAGATGTTCTTGCAAGGAGGCATTATGCGGAAAATGTTGTTGGCGATTGCGATGGTTCCGTGGGTGGCGTTCACGGCGGAACAGGCAGACGCGCTGAAGGGCGCGGCGGCGGTGCTTCAGGAAATCAAGGCCGGGGTCGAGGCCGCCAAGAAAAAAACGGATGACAACAAGGACACGCCCACGGGCGCGTTCGAGGCGGCGGTCAAGCGTTTCGCGCAGGAGGCTGACGGCCTCGCGCCGGACGCCGCCGCAGAACGCTGGCTGGAACTCGCGGATCAGCACATCGGGCTGGGTGCGGACGCGGACAAGGGGCGGGACATCTTTCGTGGCGAATTTTATGATGACTCGGACGACACGGCGGATTTGACGTTTGGAAAACTCGTCATGGCCTTGCCCGCCCCCAACACGTGGGGACTCATCCGCGAAGGGCTGGACAAACGCCAGCAGGCGGCCTACGCGCCGCGCCGCGCGTTCCTGCAAATCCTCATGGCCTATCTCGCACGGGACATCGAGACGGCGCAACGCCTGTTGACGGCGTTGAAGGATAAGGATGTGCTTTCGTCCAGCGAATACTCGGAGTTGACAACAGACCTTGCCGGGGAAGAAAAGGATTACCGGCAGGAAGAACTTGAAAAACTGCAAGCCGCGTTGAAGTCCCCGACCGTCTCCCAGCGCGGAAGCACACACTATCTGCCGGACCTTGCGGAGATGCTTCCAATGGAGGAGGCGGAGCAGTTGCTCAGGGCGGTTTTTAAGCAGCGGTTGCCCGTCGAGTTCAAGTATGATGCGGGCGAAGAAACCATTGCGCTGGCGCAGCGCGTCGCGCTCGAAATGCGTGACGAGCTGGTTGCCCCGTATTGGAATCTCGTGACGGACTCCCCGGAGGGCGGAGCGCTGTACGCGCTGTTCGCGGAACGCTTCAAGCCCTTTGAGCAGGAACTCCGCTTCGAGAAGGACGGCTCGCTGCCATACGAAATCATGCAGCGGGTGAGGGAGGTCACGGGTGCGCTGGAGAAGGCCGTCGCGATGAAGCTGAAAGACGGCCGCGTTGACGAGGCGCTGAAACTTGCCCATCCGTTCGTGTCGATGGTCGCGAAGATACCCCAGGAGAATGGTGATCGCTCCTCCACGTTGTCTTTCTCGATTGGCGACCGCAGTATCCGCATCCCGGCCCAACACAAGTTTGATTTCTATGTCCGCTTGCTCGGTCAAGCCCCGAGCCTTCCGATCCCGCGCGCTTTTGCCCTCTCGGGCATCGCGTGCGGGCGGGAGGATGAGGTCGAGCAGTTTTTTCTGAAACGCTTGGATGACGCTGCCCTGCCGCCATCCCAACGCCGTATGCTTCGCGAGGTGTATGCGGATTTCCTGCTGGCGGTGGATCGCGTTGCGGAGGCGGTGGCGCTTCGGAACGGCATCCTCGCCGATGCCTTGAAATCGAAAACGAAAACGGAATACGACGATTGGGTTAATTCGGGTTATGCGCTGGAGACCGCCAAGCTGGCCGCGCTGGCGAACGACGATAAGGCGCAACGCGTCAGCCTCGACCATGCGCTGAAAATATGGGGGATGTTGCAAGAGGGGGGGTGGCATTTAGAATCGCTTATTGAGGGACTCGAGCAAAGCGGGCGCGAGTCCGAGGTCGAGCCGTTGCTGATTGACCACATGGTTAAACAACTGGTGGACGAAGATGAGGATGAGCGAAACGACGCGCGTTTTTCAAAAAGGCTCTTGTCGTTTTACGTCCGCCGTCACCGCATGGCGGATGCCATGGCGTTGCTCGAGACGTCGCCGTGGTGGGGCAAGGCGCGTGACGCGCTGGACGTGTTAGAGGACGGTGGCAGTGACTTCGCCAACGCGCTCGCGAACACCCTGTATGAGGCCGGGCGCGTGGTCGAGGCGAAGCAGCTGCTCGCGGAAATCATGCGGGGCAACCATTCCATGGACTGGTCGTATGAGCTGCTTCTCAAGACGGCGGGCGACGACCTGAATGGCTTCATCGCGCAGATGGACGCGCTGTATGCCCGCAGTGCGTTTGAGGAGCGCCCCCTGATCTGGAAGGCGGAGGCGCTGCGCCGCCTCAACCGCTTGGAGGAGGCCGAGCGCGTCATACGCCACGCGCTGAAGGTTGACCCCACCGACGGCGAGCAGCCGCCGGGCGACCGTTGCCGCGCCTACGCCGTCCTCGCGGAGATACTTGACGCGCAGGGCAAGGCGGACGACGCGAAGTTTTTCAGGGACGTGGTCGAGTCCGTGCGCGTCGCGGAGAAGGGCGACGAGTTTAAGGATCTCGGGCTGGCGCGGCGCAGCTTTGAGTGCTATGCAAAGGCGGAGGCGCTTTTCGCGGACGCCTATTGCGTGCAGTGGCGGCTGGCCGAGCAACTGTGCGAGATGGGGAAACCCGAGGAGGCCCGCAAGCATTATGAAATCGCGTTCGAGCGGATGCCCGAGCAGTTCGGGCAGGTCGCCTCGCTGTGCTTCCACTGCATGGGCGTGTTCGACAGCCCCGAGAGCGTCTCCGCAGGGGAGGGCGTGCTGACGCGCCTTGCCGGGATGCCCCCCGTGCGGCCGACCGTCTATTACCTCCTCGGGCAACTCCGCGAGACCCAGAAGCGTTACGCGGAGGCCGCCGACTGGTACGCCAAGGCACTGGAGGCCGACCCCGATTACCTTGACGTCATGACCAACCTCTACGGCCTGAAAGGGAAGCTGAAAGAATCCGACATCGACTGGACCGCCCTCCAGAACAAGATGCTCCGCCTCGCCCCGTTGACGCTCCGCTTCGACGAGTGCGAGATACTGGACTGGTCCACGTTCTGGGGAATCCGCAACGCCGCCATCAAGACCCTGCCCCCGCCGCTCGAAGCCCTGTTCCCCCTGACCGCGAACGTCAAGCGGCTCGACGACGCGGGCGAGACCCCACGGCAACAGGCCTCCCGCCATTACCGCAACTATTACAGATCATACAACAGGAGGTTCAGGAGTAGCAACCTGACGGGCGCGGACGTGCTGCTGGCAGTGCCTTTCGCGAAAGGACTCGCACAAGCCGACGCGCGCCTCGCCCGCGCAACAGGCGAGGAGGAGGAGTAGAATGCGCATTGCATTTGAATGGGGCAACACCGTAGAGACGGATGATTATCCGTCTCCCGATGGCAACAATAATGTAGAGACGGATGATTATCCGTCTCCACGTGGCAGCAAGAATGTAGAGACGGATGATTATCCGTCTCCACGTGTCATTGCTTTGTGGAGACGGATAATCATCCGTCTCTACGCCCGTTGTGGTGCGGGGGCAATCCATATTGCATTGTTGCTGGCCAGCGTGTGCGCGGCGCAGGATCGGTGGGGGCTGGAGAAGCCCCATGTGTGGGCGCGGGACGGGGAGGCGGCCGTCACGCTGGTGCAGGACGGCGACGCGCACCGCATACGCCACACGGGCAAGCGCGATTTCAGCTTCGGCGGCTTCGCGCGGATCGGGGCGCAATACGGTGACGTGTTCGAGGTGTCGTGCGAGGTGCGCGTGACGGATGCCGCGCTGGGCGCGCGCGCGGAGTTGAGCGCGGTCCTGCGCGACGCGGACGGCAAGGAGATGGCATGGACGTGGGGCGCGGTGACGTGTCCGGCGACGGGCGAATGGTCGCCCGTGAAGGCGCGGTTCGCCGTCCCCAGAGGAAAGGCGAAACCCGACCCGAATCGGATAGGCCCCACTCCGGATTGGGTAATAGAATCTCTCGAAAGGGAGGCGAGCGTCAGCGTCGAGCCGCGCATAACGGGCTGGGCTGCGCAGGTAATCGAGGTCAGGGGGATGGCCGCGGCGCGGACGGGAGCGCTCTTCAGGAACGGGAACAGTTTAGACTGGCCGAGGATTGCGAGCTTTGAGAACAAAACGCTGAGGGTCGATGTTGACAACAAAACGGGAGAAGTGTCGGTCACGGACAAGGACACGGGGCGCATCTGGGCACCCCTGCCGCAGACGACGGGTTACTGGCTCAAGGCGCAGGCAAGGACTCAGTCCGGCGCAAAGACAGACCATTGGGGAACAGAGACGTGGTGGAGTCCGCAATACACGCTCGTCAACCCGCAGGACATGAGCGAGTTTAACGTCAGGCTCCACTTGGTGACAAGCAACTCCAGCCCCGAGCTTGAAGTCACCCTCGAAGGTAAGGGCGCGATGCGGCCGCTGGCGTTCCCCGCGCCGTTCGCGACGCGGCCGGGCGACCGCCTCATCGTGCCGATGAACGAGGGGCTGGGCTACCCCGTGGACGAGGAGCACACGGGGCTGTGGCGGATGTACACCTACGGGGGGCATGGGCTGTGCATGGCGTTCTTCGGCGTGGTCGAGGACGCCACGGGCGCGGGCTGGATGGCCATCCTCGAAACCCCCGACGACGGCGCGATGGACGTTCGCAAGGGCGCGGGCGGGCTGTGGCAGGCGGGCGTGGCGTGGGACCCGTGCAAGGGGGAGTACGCCTACCCGCGCAAGGTGCGCTTCGTGTTCTTCGACAAGGGCGGCCACGTCGCGATGTGCAAACGCTACCGCGAACACGCGCAGCAGACGGGGCTGCTCAAAACGTTCACCGAGAAGGCCAAGGCCAACCCCAACATCGACCTGCTCATCGGCGCGGCGAACATCTGGAGCTGGGACGGCAAGACCGCGCTCGCCGCCGAGATGCAGGCCGCCGGCATGGGGCGGCTCATCTGGAGCGCGGGCGGCACCGCCGAAGAGGTCAAGGCCATGAACGCCATGCCCGGCATCCTCACCGGCCGCTACGACATCTATCAGGACATCATGGACCCCGCCAACTTCGACAAGATCCGCCACGTCCACGGCGACTGGGTCACCGAGGCCTTCCCCCACGACATCAACTGGGCCGCCCCCGGCGTCCCCCGCACGGGCTGGGAGATCGAGCGCAAGGACGGCGACGGCATGATCCCCTGCGCCGTCATCTGCGACGCGAAAGCCCTGCCCTACGCCCGCAAGCGCATCGCCGAGGAATTGAAGGCCAAGCCCTACCGCGCCCGCTTCCTCGACACCACCGTCGCCGCGCCGTGGTTCGAATGCTGGCACCCCGACCACCCCATGACGCGCACCGACAGCAAACGCTGGAAGATGGAGTTGCTCGGCCTCGTGTCCGGCGAGTTCGGCCTCGTGTGCGGCAGCGAGACCGGCCACGACGCCTCCGTGCCCTTCTGCGACTACTTCGAGGGGATGCTCAGCCTCGGCAACTACCGCGTCCCCGACTCCGGGCGGCGGACGCAGGTCATCTGGGACGAAGTGCCAGAGAACGTGATGAAATACCAAGTCGGCGAGAAATACCGACTGCCCCTGTGGGAGCTTGTCTATCACGACTGCGTCGTCGCGCAATGGTACTGGGGCGACTACAACAACAAGCTGCCCGCCATCTGGCGCAAGCGCGACCTCTTCAACGCCCTCTACGGCACGCCCCCCATGTACATGCTCACCCGCAAGATGTGGGACGAGCAGAAAGACCGCTTCGTTGCCAGCTACAAGACCGCCGCCACCGTCGCCCGCGCCACCGGCTACAGCGAGATGACCGACCACCGCATCCTCACCCCCGACCGCGCCGTCCAGCAAACCGCCTTCGCCAACGGCACGACCGTCACCGTCAACTTCGGCGCGGTCTCCTACACGATGCCCGACTGCACCGACCTGCGGCCGATGGAGGTGAAGGTGGAAAGAAAGAATCGGGAATAGCCCGTATCGGTGTGCGGCCGATGGGGCAGGAAACCGCAATGTGTCTAACGGCTCGCGAGGAGCTCGCCCTCCCTTCAGGCACATTAGAGAAAGGCACATTTGAATGTGTCTAACGGCTCGCGAGGACGCTCGCCCTCCATCGTGAAATCTGTGGGACAACCGCGCCAATGGGGTCCCCTTTATTCTTCCTGCCCCCTCCCCTGTACGCAAAAAAACATCCTTCTCTCAGATTTTGCGGGTTGACAACCACCCCTATGAAGGAATAACATTATATTAATATTCGAGTTGGATTCGATTGAGAAAGAAGGTACTTATGAAAAAGACGATTGCGCGTGTGTTGCTTGGGTTGGTTTGCGGGTGGGGCGCGGCCGCGTGGGGAGGCGTGCGTGTCAATGAGGTGTGCGCGGATAATGGGGAGTCGTTGCTGACGCAGGCGGGCAAGGCGGAGGATTGGGTGGAGCTGTACAATGACTCGGCGAGCGCGGCGGATTTGACGGGCTGGTACCTGACGGATAATCTCAGGAACCTCACGAAGTGGCAGTTCCCGAGCGGGACGAGCATCCCCGCGAATGGGTATCTGATCGTGTTTGCGGATGGCTCGGATGTGCCGCTGGTCAACGGGGAACTGCACACGAGCTTTTCGTTTTCGAAGGACGGGGAGGATGTCGCGCTGGTGCGCCCTGACGGCACGACGGTGGAGAGCGGGTTCACGTTCGGGCGGCAATTGAAGGATGTGACCGTGGGTTATCAGCACAAGGACATCGTGCTGCTGGCGGAGAATGCGGCGGTGCAGTACACGGTGCCGAACGCGGCGGGGAACGCGCCGACGAAGCAGGGGACGAGCGGGCTGGGCTTCGTTGCCACGCAGGGGAGCTTCAATGTCACGTTCTATAAGATGAAGTCGGCGATGGGCAACGTGGACACGGCGATCGCGTGGACGAAGAACCCCAGCCAGCAGAACGGCACCACGGTGACGAGCGCGAACACGCTGAGTTACCGCCTCTCAAACGAGGGTACGATTTTCCCGGCGGGGGCGTTCCCGACGGGGGGGCTGGGGAACGATAATTTCGTGGTGGTCGCGGAGGGGGGCATCTATGTGCCGTCGCCGGGGGTGTGGACGTTCGCGGTGGCGAGTGATGACGGGTTCCGCC
Source organism: Kiritimatiellota bacterium (assembly GCA_009778475.1). Classification (GTDB taxonomy): domain Bacteria; phylum Verrucomicrobiota; class Kiritimatiellia; order RFP12; family UBA1067; genus WRJS01. The sequence continues at coordinate 23,153 of WRJS01000028.1, forward strand.
TGACCATCAGCGGGCATGGGCAGACATTCATCAGCGAGCATCCCAGCACACGGGGAACCGGCACGACCTTCGGGCATTTCAATTTCCCGTCGGCGGGCGTGTATGATGTGAACCTGACGATGTTCCAGGACGGCGGCGGTGCGTCGCTGGAGTTCGCGGTGGCGCAGGGGACGACGACGGCGTGGAACACGTCCACGTTCAAACTGGTCGGCGACTCGTCAAGCCCAGTGCAGATGGCGGGCGCGTTCGGGGCGTTCATCGGCACGGATGTTGGGGCGGAGATGAAGAACGTCAACTCGCGCCTCGACGCGCAATATACGTTCACGCTGGATGCCGTGGAGCCGGTGGACGCCTATATGCTGCACGTGCGCTACAGCGACGGGTTCAGCGCGTCGGTGAACGGGACGCCTATCGCGTCCGCCAATATGCCGTCGTCGCTGGCGTGGAACAGCGTGGCGACGGGGTCGCTGACCGTGGACAACATCATCGCGTGGAAAACGTACAGCATCCCCGTGGGCGTGTTGCAGGCGGGCGTGAACACGCTGAGCGTCATCGCGCTGAACAACAGCGCGTCGGACGGCGATTTCTTCATCCAGCCGAAAATCGTGCAGACGACGGACGCGCTGCACCTGATGTATTTCAAAGACCCGACGCCGGGCGCGGCGAACGCGAAGGGCTACAACCCGCCCACGCCGATGGTGGCCGCGAGCGAGCCGCGCGGGTACAAGTACCAGCCGTTCACGCTCGCGCTCTCGTGCGAGGAACCCGGCACGCCGATCTATTACACGCTGGACGGCTCGATGCCGAGCGCGGCGAACGGCACGCTGTACACCGCGCCGTTCAGCGTCTCCGCCACGACGGTGTTGCGCGCGGCGGCCGTTGACCCGCTGGCCGTGTGGCAGAACATCGACACGGTGACCTACCTGTTCCTCACAGACGTCCTTGCGCAGCCGGCGATCGGCAACGTGCCGCCGTCGGGATGGCCCGCGAACGGCGCGGTGAACGGGCACCGGATGATCTACGGCATGGACCAGACCGTCGTCAACAACTGGAGGCCGCAGATTTACGCGGGCTTCACAAATGAAATCCCGACGCTCTCGCTCGTGACGGACCTGCCGAACCTGTTCAGCCCGTCCACGGGCATCTACGTCAACTCGGGCAACCACGGCATCGGCTGGGAGCGCCCCATGTCGCTGGAGATGATCGACCCGAAACGCGGCGTCACGAAAGAGTTCCAGATCGACGCGGGCATGCGCATCCGCGGCGGCTACAGCCGCAGGGGCGACAACCCGAAGTATTCGTTCCGCTTCTTCTTCCGATCCGGCTACGGCACGAGCAAACTCGCCTTCCCGATGTTCGAGGACGAGGGCGCGGACCTGTTCGGCAAGTTTGACCTGCGCTGCTCGCAGAACCACTCGTGGGTCGAGGGCAGCGACGACGACATCTTCATCAACGACATCAGCGCGCACGACACCATGCGCGCCCTCGGCGAGCATTACACGCGCGGCCGCTTCTACCACCTCTACATCAACGGCCAATACTGGGGGCTTTACCAGACACAGGAGCGCGTGGAGAACGAGTTCGCCGCCACCTACCTCGGCGACCCCGACAAGTCCCACTACGACGCCATCCGCACCAGCGGCGGCACCACCGCCACGGACGGCACAATCGACGGCTGGCAGAGCCTCTGGAACTACTCCATGAATTATTCGATGGCGTCCGCCGCCAACTACTACCGCCTGCAAGGCCTGAACCCCGACGGCTCGCGCAACCCGTCCTACCCCATCCTGCTGGACGTGACGAACCTCATCCACCGCTACTTCGTGACGCAGACGTTGCGCGACGGCGACTCGCCCATCTGGGGCAACAGCGGCCCGAACAATCAGGCCGCGCTTTACAACCGCGTCGCACCCGAGGGCTTCAAGTTCTTCCCGCATGACAGCGAATGGTCGTTCGGCTCGCAGGGCGGGACGGCGGACGACGTGACCCAGTGGGGCGCGAACAACGGCGTGCCGTGGCCCAACTTCAACCAGTTCAACCCCACGACGCTGCACGTCAAGTTGACGGAAAACGCCGAGTACCGCAAGACGTTCGCCGACCTCGTGCAGAAGCATTTCTACAACGACGGCGCGCTCACGCCCGAGAACAACGTCGCGCGCTTCCAGAACCGCATGGCGCAAATCTACAACTCCGTCTGCTGCGAGTCCGCCCGCTGGGGGCGCAGCCAGAACAACAACGGCAGCAGCAGGACGCAAGCCAACTGGCTGAACCGCTGCGGCATCGTCACCAACAACTTCATCCTCCCGCGCAACGGCCACCTGATCAACCAGTTCAAGGGCAACGGCTGGATACCGCTCCTCGACGCGCCCGTGAAGCGCCAGCCCGGCCGCGTGCACCCCTACGGCAAGCGCATCGACGTCACCTGCGCCAACACCTTCTACTACACGCTCAACGGCGCGGACCCGCTCCTGCCCGACGGCTCGCTGAGCCTCGCCGCCAAGGGCGTGCTTGCCCTGGGCGGGCGCCCGACGCAGACGTACGTCAGTCGCGGCGCGACGTGGAAGTATTACGATAACGGCAACGAGCCGCCCACCAGCGGCGGGCTGTCATGGAAAGCCCCCGGCTTCGACGCGACCGCGTGGCCGCAGGGCCCCGCCATCCTCGGTTTCGCGGGCGGCGCCCCCACGAACCCCGTCGCCACGCAGACCAAGCGCTACGTCAACGGCGTGAACGGCACGCAGGTGACGACGACGTACTTCCGCCACACCTTCACCATCAACGACGTGTCGAGCATCGACGACCTCGTCGCGGAGATGCTGTGCGACGACGGCGCGGTGATCTACCTCAACGGCGTCGAACTCATGCGCTACAACATGAACCCCGGCACACCGACGTACAACGACTATTCCATCAACAACATCAGCGGCGACGCGCAGGTCACCTACTACACTTACCTCAACCTCCCGCGCCAGCACCTGCAGAACGGCGTGAACGTCCTCGCCGCAGAGGTGCACCAGTGCAACGCCACCAGCACCGACCTCTACTTCGACTTCGCCCTGAAAACGCCGGGCGACGACGAGGGCGACATCTACGTCGCGTCATTCAGCGCGGGCGAGCGCACAACCGTCATGGCGCGCGCGTTCGACGGCACCACGTGGAGCGCACTCGCGGAGATCACCTTCGAGGGCGAAGAGCCGCCGCCCGCCCCGCTCGGCAGCGACTACTCCGCCCTGCGGATGTCCAAACTCATGTACGCGCCGCCGAACGCCACCGCGCCCGAAGTCGCCCGCGGCGGCAGGGGACCCGCCGGTGACAACGACAGCCGCGACTATTACGCATGGTTCGAACTCTGCAACACCGATCCCGTTTACGCGCTCGACATGACGGGCTTCACCATCACGAACAACATCACCCTGAACGCCTCCGCGATGAACGGCGTCATCCTGCCCCCCGGCGGGCGCATCTTCGTGGTGAAGAACCTCGACTCGTTCAATGCGCGTTACCCCAACAACACGCGCGCGGCGGTGGCGTGGTCAAACGGCAACATCTCGCGCAGCGGCGGCAACAGCAAGGAGTTCTTCCTCGTCGCGCCCGACGGCTCGCCCCTGTACACGATCTGGTACGACGGCGACAACTGGTTCGACGGCGGCGCGGCGAAGAACACGGGGCTGTGGCTCGACGCCGACCTCTCCGCGCCCTCCACGGCCGCCTACAGCACCGAGGCGGGCTGGCGGCTCAGCGGCCTGCAAGAGGCCCCGCTCGTCCCGGCGGATGCGGAGAACCTTGAGCCACCGCCCGACGTGCCGCCCGACTACAGCGCCATCCGCGTGACGCGCCTGATGTTCGCGCCGCTCTCGCCGACCGACGACGAACTCGTGGCGTTCCCCACCCGCGTCAACGACCATTACGCATGGCTCGAACTGGCGAACACGGGCCCCGTCCCCATCAACCTGAACAACTACGTCATGTCCAACAACATCTCGTGCGTGTTCGGCAACGTGACGCTCCCCCCCGGCGGGCGCTACACCGTCACCAAGAACAAAGACTGCTTCGACTTCCGCCACCCCGAGGGTCGCGCCCCCAACGACACCGCCCGCGACCGCAAGAACTGGGACAGCGGCAACATCTCCCGCAGCGGCGGCGAGGACAAGCCCTTCGACTTCTACGCGCCCGACGGCACCCTCCTCTACTCGCTCACCTACTCCGAGGACTGGCTCGACCGCGCCGCGCGCAACACCGGCCTCTGGCTCAAACTGAAAGACTGGGGCTGCCCCCTCAGCGCGATGAGCACCGAGGACGCATGGGAACTGGAGGCGCCGCTGAGCGCACCCTCGCGCCTGAGCGAGTTCACCGTCTCCGAAATCAACTTCGCCCCTGCGGACGGGCGCGTGTACGAGCAGTTCATCGAGTTCCTTAACCCCGGCTACGGCCTGCTGGACATCTCGGGCGTGAAGGTGTCGGGCAGCGTCACCTTCACCTTCCCGCCGGACACGTACCTCGAGGCCGGGTGCGCCATCGTCATCGTGAAACACGCCAGCGAGTTCGCGGCGCGCTACCAAGACCCCGCGTCACCGCACTACTACCCCGGCATCAACGTCGCGGGCGAGTGGGCGGGCGACCTCCCCGAATCCGGCGAAGGCACCGTCACGCTCGCGGCGGCGGACAACACCGCCATCGGCTCCGTGACCTTCTCGTCATCGTGGATACGCCGTACGGCCGGCAGGGGCAGTTCGCTTGAGGTGCGCGACCCCTTCAACATCCCGCGCAACAGGACGGCCGCCGCGACCCTCCTGAACGACCCCGACGCATGGCAGGCGAGTTCGCTCTACCACGGCTCGCCCGGGCGCATCGACAACATGAAGTGCGTCGTCATCAACGAGGTGCTTTCGCACTCGCCCGACGACGAGCGCTTCGACTGGGTGGAACTGCTCAACACCGGCGACACCGCCATCGACCTCTCCACGCTCTACCTCAGCGACCACTGGAGCAACCTCCTCCGCAAGAACCTCTCCGGCACCATCGCCCCCGGCGGCTTCGCCGTCATCGACCTCGAAGAGGAATCCGAGTTCGGCATCAGCGAACTGGGCGAGCCGGTCATCCTCGTCGAAGCGGTTGACGGGCATATCCTGCGCTACCACGACTCCGTCGAAGTCCCCGCCATGGATCACGAGACCATCGGCCGGTTCCAGATCACCGACGGCTCGTATGTGTTCACCGAGATGGCGGAAGCCACGCAGGGCGCGCATAACACCCTCCCGCGCATCGGCCCCGTCGTAATCTCCGAAATCATGGTGCGCCCCGAGAACGGCAAGGCCCAGTACGTCGAACTCACCAACATCACCGACGACCCCGTGCCGCTCTTCGACCCGCTCGCGACGACCAACACGTGGAAGTTCTCCGGCTTCACCTTCACCTTCCCCCAGGGCGTCACCATGCTCCCGCGCGAGACCATCCTCGTCGTCGCCACGAACGCCGCGACCTTCCTCGAGCAATACTCCGGCCGCGCCTTCAACCCCAGCGTCCGCATCTTCGACCAGTGGACGAGCGGTCGCCTCAGCAGCAGCGGCGAGACCATCGCTCTCATGTACCCCGGCAAGCCCCACCCCGACACCGTGCCGTACTACCGCATGGACTGGTTCACCTACAAGGTCACCGCGCCATGGCCCGAGATGACACGCGGCGCGTCCTACGAGAAATACCCCGTGCAGGCCTACGGCGGCGACCCCGTCTACTGGCGCAACGTCCCCGGCGGCACCCCCGGCTACGCCAGCCAAGACGCCGAGAACCCCTCCCGCCACATCCTCATCCAGTCCGCGCCCGACAAGCCCCTCGACTACAGTTTCACCGCCCCCTACGCCCCGTGGATCGATGCCGCCACCATCGCCTACCTCTCCGGCGAGATGCCCCCCGGTGCCACCTACGACCCCCTCACCCAGACCTTCACATGGCCCAACACCGCCACCGGCAACTACTCCTTCAGCGTGCTGGTCACGGACGCGCTCGGCGGCGTCTCCACCCAGTGGGTCCGCATCGCCGTCTCCGACGCCGTCGAGGACGGCAAGGTCACGCTCACCACCGCCACCGACGGCACGGCCCCCTCCGGCGGCGGCGCGGACACCCCCCCGCTCATCGACGGCACCCCCAAACTCGGCGGCATCCTCGGCCCCGACGGCCCCGCCGCCGCCGCCACCGACACCCCCCTCATCCTCGACGGCCCCGTGCTAGACTTCCTCAACCACACGCCCGGCCCCCTCCGCACCCAGCCCGCCGGGCTCATCCGCGGCTGGTTCCACCGGGGCGAGGACGACCCCCTCTTCACGCAACTCGCGCCGCCGAGCAACGACCGCTCCGCCATCATCCTCACCAACGCCGCCAACGCCCTGAGCCTCAACGCCAACGGCGGCGAGACCCTCCTCGCCTTCGCCACCAACAGCGTCTGCCCGCCCCAAGGCACGCGCGTCCCGCTCTCCTCCTCCCACCTCGTCGAGGTCAACATCGACCTCTTCTTCAGCGCGTGGGCAGACGACGACGCGGCCGACCTCACCGACCTCCAGACCAACGGCACCAAGACCGCCTTCATCTGCCTCAGCGAGCAACCCAACGGCCCCATGACCCTGCGCGTCGCCCACGGCGGCCGCCTCGGCGTCTGGGAGATGGACTACAACGGCGCCGGCTTCGCCACCGCCATGACGCGCGACCCCTCCACCTCCGCGACCGCCCCCCTCGCCGTCACCCCCGACCTCGCCCAGGTCGTAACCACCCAACTGCGCACCCTGCGCAAGGGCGACCACCCCCTGCCCTACCCCGTCACCGTCTTCCGCGTGCTGGTCAACGGCGTGCCCTGCCACTTCGAGCGCGGCTTCGCCTTCACCGCCCTCAGCACCGAAGACGACCTCGGCGACGACAGCGGCGGCGAGTGGCTCCTCGCCATCTGCTACCACGGCGCGTGGAACAACCCCGCCCTCATCGCCAACGCCGCCGACAACGCCTCCATGAACGCCATGAGCGTCCGGAACGCCCAAGACAGCGACAGCGGCGTGCTCATCAACTGGATGTCCCTCGTCTCCGCCGCCGTCGCCGCCGACCCCGTGCAAGGCAAATGGAACATCGCCCTGCCCGACCCCGACAAGGCCGTCCTGCAATACTCCGACAACCTCGGCTGGTGGACCTACAACCACGAGTTCCCCCTCGTCGTCACCGAAAAGACCATCCAAGTGCTGGTCACCAACACCGCCTACGCCGTCACCGTCCTCACCAACGCCACCGAGGCCACCAACCCCGTCACCCTCGCGCCCTTCATGGCCGACACCCTCCTCGACGCCACGCGCTACGTCACCTACGCCTTCGGCCCCAACGGCATCATCGACCGCATCCCCGACCCCGCCGTGCGCGACGCGCTCCTGCTCGCCATCGGCGAACAGAACCGCAGCAAATTCGAGGACTGGTTCCGCAACAAGAGCGGCCTGCTCCTGCCCACCGACATCAACGCCGGCACCCTCGCCCGCGTCCTCAACGCCTACCTCTGCAACATCCCCTACGCCGACTGGTCCGACGACCTGCTCAAATTCGTCACCCCGCCCGCCTTCAACGGCGACGGCACGGTCAGCGCCATCGTCAACATCGGCGTGATGACCTTCGCCGCCGACCGCCTCGACGTCAACGGCGTGGACATCTACCACACCGGCACCACCCTCGGCGACCTCCAGCCCGCCGCCTACACCGGCGTCCGCCTCGCCCCCGTCCCCGGCGACCCCACCAAGATGAAACTCACCGTCCCCGTCCCCGGCACCTTCTCCGGCTTCCTCCGCATCCGCATCCAGCCGTAAGGCGCAAGGCTGATAATAGACCTCCCCGGGAAATAGTTGCCCCGCATATTCAACGCCGGAGGCATGTGACGTGAATAACCGTCTCAACGCCGGAGGCGTGTGACGTGAATCCAACGCCGGAGGCGTGTGACGTGAATCCAACGCCGGAGGCGTGTGATGTGAGTAACCGTCGGTGGAGTGAGCGAAGCGAACGGAACCGGCGGCAAGCAGGAAAATCCGCCACAACCCCGGCAGGGGTTGAACAAAGCTCCACATTCAGCCCCTGCCGGGGCTGATGAAGCAGGGGCGCCCCGCCGTTAGACCCGCCGTCACTCCGTCTGCGATATCCCCATCCCCCGTTTCCCGCGTTTCCGCCAGAACGCCGGGAAACGGAAAATTTCTGTTGACTGCGGGATTCCGAATTCGTTATCCTATTCCTTTTGGGCGATAGTTTCCCTTCGATGGGGGTTTCGCTTCGGCTCAACGGAAAACATAGGAGTGGAAAAATGAGAAAACATCTTGTCCTCATGGCCGGCATCATGGCGGTCGCCGGACAGACGGTCGCGCAGCGCATGGATGTGTCGATGAAGCTGGCGTACAACACCTTCATCACGGGTGAGCCCGTCCTGCTGCAAGTCGCCGTAGTCAACCAGACGCGTGACCCGATCGTCTTCGGCGATAACGCCAGTCTCATCATTGAAATCACAAAGGACGGCGCCTACAACGAGCTCACGCCGTGGAACGACGCGCCGTTCCTGAAGTCCGTCACCCTCACCCCCGGCAACACGCTCGAGCACAAGCTCGAGGCGGACAAATGGTTCTCGCTCACCAAGAGCGGCAAATACACGGTCCGCGCCGTCATCCTCTACAACGACATGCGCTACGAGTCCTCAAAAAAAAGCTTCGATGTCGTCCCCGGCATCCCCTTGAAGAGTGGCGTGCAGATGTTCGCCAACAAATCCCTTCAGCGCAATTTCAAGCTGGTGTACTGGGCGCGCACCAACATCACCCACCTCTTCCTGCGTGTTGAGGACGAGCCGGACGGGCAGATCTGGGACACGATCGACCTCGGCACATATTCACGGGATGATGAGCCCAAGCTCGACATCGCCCCCACGGGCGAAATCACCATCCTCCACCGCGCCACACGCGACGGCTACCTGCGCATCGTCATCTGGTCGCTGCCCGGCAGCGTCGAGATCGCCGAACGCGACGCACTGCTCGACCCCAACGTCTCGGCATCCCAGCGTGTGCGCCACCTCTACGGCGACGTGCAGGAGGCGGCTGAAAAGAAACAGAAATCTTGGTGGAAATTCTGGTAACCCACAAACGAGGTCAACTATGCTCTACGCAGGACACGGCGCCACCGACGCGCAGCTCACCAACGACCAGATCAGGCAGATCGTATTCGACACGCTCGACCGCCTCGGCGACCGCAAGCGCGTGCTGGCCATCCCCCCCGACTTCACGCGCTTCCACTCCCGCGCAGGCCTGCTCACCCAGTTCATCTGGGAATACTACGGCGACCGCCTCGCCGCCGTGCTGCCCGCCCTCGGCACGCACACCCCCATGACCCCCGCCCAGCTCCGCGAGATGTTCGGCCCCATCCCCCCTACCCTCTTCAGAGACCACGACTGGCGCAACGACGTCGCCACCCTCGGCGCAGTCCCCCCCGAATACGTCCGCGAGCTCACCGAAGGCAAGCTCGACTTCGACTGGCCCGTGCAGGTCAACCGCCTCCTCCTCGGAGGCGGCTTCGACCTCATCCTCTCCGTCGGCCAGGTCGTCCCCCACGAAGTCATCGGCATGGCCAACCACAACAAGAACATCTACGTCGGCACCGGCGGCGCCGACGCGATCAACCGCAGCCACTACGTCGGCGCGGTCTTCGGCATGGAGCGCATCATGGGCCGCGCCGACACCCCCGTCCGCCGCCTCTACAACTACGCCGACGCCCACTTCGGCCACCTGCTGCCGCAGACCGTCTATGTGCAGACCGTCGTCGGCCGCGCCCCCGAAGGCGGCCTGGCCGTGCGCGGGTGCTTCACGGGCGACGGCACCGAGGCCTTCGACCGCGCCGCCGCGCTCTCCCTCGAAGTCAACTTCGAGATGGTCCCCCGCCCCTTCACCACCTGCGTCGTCCACCTCGACCCCGCCGAGTTCAAGAGCACCTGGCTCGGGAACAAGGCCATCTACCGCACCCGCATGGCCATGGCCGACGGCGGCCACCTCATCATCCTCGCCCCCGGCGTGAAGGAGTTCGGCGAGGACCCCCAGATCGACGCGCTCGTCCGCAAATACGGCTACCACGGCACCGAGCGCACCCTCGCCGCCGTCCGCGCCAACCCCGAGCTGCAAGGCAACCTCGGCGCCGCCGCCCACCTCATCCACGGCTCATCCGAAGGCCGCTTCCGCATCACCTACGCCCCCGGCCACCTCACCCGCGCCGAGGTCGAGGGCGCGGGCTTCGGGTACGCCCCCCTCGCCGAGATGACCGCCCGCTACGCTGGCCTGCGCGACGGCTACAACACCCTCCCCGGCGGCGAAGAGATATTCTACATCTCCAACCCCGCCATCGGCCTCTGGTCCACCCCCGACCGCTTCAAATGAACAGCCGTATGCAACGCAATATAATAGACCTGTTTTAACCACAAACCACGCGAAATACGCGAAAAAAAGTCGCCCCCAAATGTACCCACCAAAGGGTTCGTTTCCGTTCACCACAATAGACACAATATGGAGGGCGAGCGTCACATGGAGGGCGAGCGTCCTCGCGAGCCGTGAAGGCTGAAAGCCTCGGGAATATCCAATATCCAACACAGGGGACCCCATTGGCGCGGCGTGCGACCAATGGGGCATGAGAATATTCAACATCCAAGTGAAATGCGCTATGGAGGTCGCGCATCCCTCCCGCCGCGCAGGAGTTGTTAATTATGCATTATGAATTATGCATTATGCATTGGCACAAGCCTGTTCTTCTCTCACTCCACCGACACGGGGTGTGAGCGTTTGATGGTGTAGGCGCCCCATTTCTCTGTCACGAGGTAGAAGCCGGCGCCGCGGCCGGCGCCGCCGGGGCCCTGTATCAGCACGCCTTGGTGGGAGACGGAGGTGGCCTTGATCTTGCTGTTGGCGTCGAAGTCGTAGAGGTTGAACTTGCCGCTGAAGAGGCCGGTCTTGGCGTTCACGGTGAAGGTCGCGACGGCGGGGTTGTCCGCGTTGTAGAGGTATTCGCCGGTGGCCTTGTCGAGGGCGGGG
>WRJS01000029.1 GCA_009778475.1 Kiritimatiellota bacterium
AACCCCTGAGTCCCTTGACCCCTTTAGCAAAAGATGCTATTATACCACACATGATTACGAAGTTAAAGCGGCAGTTGGGGCATGATGTGCATCCTGTGGTGCAGTTCATCAAATACGGGTTTGTCGGCGGGATGGCGACGGGCATCAACATCCTCGTCTTTTTCGCGTTGGGCTGGACGCTGCTGCCGTGCCTGACGGAGGACGACATCATGGTGAAGCTGCTGGGGCTGACGGTCGAGCCTGTCACGGAGGCGGCGCGCCAATGGAACGCGGGCTTCTGCAGCGGGGCCGGCTTCGTAGTGTCCAACACGGTGTGCTACATCCTGAACCGCCTGTTCGTGTTCAAGCCGGGCCGCCACAGCATGATGAAAGAGTTCGCCCTGTTCTTCGCGGTGTCCGGGGTCAGCTGGGCCATCGGCACGGCCATCCAGACCCAGCTCATCGCCGCGTGGAAAATCCAGACATCTATCGCCTTCGGCACGAACATCTTCACCGCCCTGCTCATCAACTACGCCATGCGCAAGTTCGTCATCTTCAAGGGGTGACGTGTTGCCGTTGTTACTTATGCTTGCGGAAGAGGCCCCAAATCTGCCATACTATCTCCTTTTGGGTTTCTAGCCACTGGTCGCTGACCGCTAACCACTGACCACTAGAACCTCGCAACTAGAAACGGACCATGATACAGATTGATGAGATAAGCCAACGGCTGACGGTGCTGAACGGCGGGCTGCAGGAGATGCGCGGGTACCTCGACATCGAGGCCCGCCGCAACGTGCTCGCGCAACTGGAGGAGGAGGCCGCGAAGCCCGGCTTCTGGGATGACCAGAACGCCGCCAAGGAGAACATCGCCAAGACGAATGCGCAGCGCGCGTTCGTGCGGCCGTTCGATGAGCTCGTGCGCCTGCTGGAGGACAGCGGCCTGATGCTGGAGCTCGCGGAGGCGGAGGCCGAGGGCGACGCGCGCCAGCAGGCCCTCGCGGAGGTCACGCACAATTGCGACAAGGCCGACGTGCTGTGCTCGCGGCTGCGCTTGCAGTCGCTGCTCGGCGGCAAGCTCGACGCCTGCAACGCCTACGTCACCCTCCATTCCGGCGCGGGCGGCACGGAGTCGTGCGACTGGGCGGACATGCTGTTCCGAATGTACCGGATGTATTGCGAGGACAACGGCTTCGAGATTGAGATCCTCGACGAGCAGCCGGGCGAGGAGGCCGGGCTCAAGTCGCTCACCATGCTGGTGTCCGGGCCCTACGCCTACGGCTACCTGAAGGCGGAGCGCGGCGTGCACCGCCTCGTGCGCATCAGCCCGTTCGACGCGAACAAGCGGCGGCACACGTCGTTCTCGTCGCTGGACGTGGTGGCGGAGCTCACCGAGGAGATCGAGGTCGAGATCAAGGACGAGGATTTGCGCGTGGACACCTACCGCTCGGGCGGCGCGGGCGGCCAGCACGTCAACAAGACCGACTCCGCCATCCGCCTCACCCACCTGCCCACGGGCATCGTCGTGGCCGTGCAGTCCGAACGCTCGCAGCACAAGAACCGCGCCAAGGCCATGAGCATGCTGAAGGCGAAAATCTACGAGCTCTACGAGGACCGCCAGCGCAAGGAGATGGAGCGCTTCTACGGCGAGAAGGGCGAGATCGCCTGGGGCAGCCAGATCCGCTCCTACGTCTTCCAGCCCTACACCATGGTTAAGGATCACCGCACCGACGAGCAGACCTCCAACGTCCCCGCCGTCATGGACGGCCACATCCAGCCCTTCATCGAGGCCTACCTCAAACAGAACGCCACCAAAGCCTAACCCCCTACGGGAGAATACGCCATGACGCACGAGCAAGCCCAGAGCACCCTTGAAACCTGCCTCCCCGCATGGGGGACATCGGACGACGCCACGAAGGCCGCGCTGCTGGCGCAGATGGCGCCGCTCGACTTCGACGACTTCGAGCGCATGAGAAAACTGCTGACCGACAAGACGCCCCCCGCGCCCCCGTCCGAGCCGACCGCGCCGGACGTCATCGAGCATCTGTCCGCAGACGCGCGGGCGGACGCGCTCGAGGCCGGCGAGGCCGCGCTCCGCGCCGGGCAAGTTGCCGTGCTGCTGGTGGCCGGCGGGCAAGGCTCGCGCCTGGGCTACGAGGGCCCCAAGGGCGCGTTCCCCATCGGGCCGCTCACGCGGCGCCCGATCTTCTACTTTCACGCCCGCAAGATCGTGGGGCTGGCCGCCCGCTACGGCAAACCCGTCCCCTTCTACATCATGACCAGCGCGACGAACGACGCGCAGACCAAGGCCCACTTCGAGGAGCACAAGTATTTCGGTCTGGACAAGGGCGACGTGATTTTCTTCCGGCAGGGCGAGTGGCCCGCGCTGGACACCAAGGGCAACCTCATCCTCGACGCGCCCGGCCACATCTTCATGAACCCCGACGGCCACGGCGGCACCATCGCCGCGCTTGAAAAGAACGGGTGCCTCGACGACATGGCGCGGCGCGGCGTCACGAGCGTGTTCTACTTTCAGGTCGATAACCCGCTCGTCGAGATCGCCGACCCCGTGTTCATCGGCCTGCACGCGCTCAAAGGCGCGGACGTGTCCCTGAAGGTCTGCGCGAAGCGCGATGCGGAAGAGGGCCTCGGCGTCGTCGCCCTGCGCGGCGGCCGCAGCGCCATCATCGAATACACGGAGCTGACCGAAGAGCAGGCGCAGCGCAGGACCGCGGACGGCGAGCTCTACTTCAAATACGGGAGCGTGGCCATCCACATCTTCGCGCTTGATTTCCTGAAGGCGCAGGCCGGTTGGCGCGACATGCCCCTCCACCTCGCGCGCAAGAAAATCAAGATGCTCAACGCGAGCGGCAGCCTCGTGGAAAGCAGCGGCATCAAATTCGAGAAATTCATCTTCGACGTGCTGCCGAACGCGCAGGCCGTCGTGAACCTCGCCTTCGACCGCGCGGACGAGTTCTCGCCCGTGAAGAACAAGGACACGGACGGCAACGACACCCCCGCCACCTGCAAGCGCGACATGCAGGCCAAGTGGCGCCGCTGGCTCGCGCAGAACGGCGTGCAGTTGCAAGACAGCCTGCCCGTCGAAATCGATCCCGCCTACACGCTCAGCCCCGGCGATTTGAGGCACGGCCTGCGGCTGTCCAGCTGCGGCTGTGAAACGATTGGATTGTGAGGCTGTCGGGCTGTGAGCCTGAAAGACGGGCTCCTTTTGCCACACACACACGGAACATCCAACGCCCAAGTGAAATGCGCTACGAAGCAGTGACCGGGCTGGAGGGCGAGCGTCCCCGCGAGCCGTGAAGGCTGAAAGCCCATGGGAATATCCAATATCCAACAAGGAATATCCAACGCTCAAGTTAAATGCGCTCTGGGGGCGGGCATCCCTCCCGCCGCGATGAAATTGTTAATTATGCATTGTTAATTATGCATTATGCATTGATGGCGGGCGGCCGTTCTCTCCTGCCCCGAAGGGGCTATATCACTAGCATAGGGCAACGCCCTATGTCCGCCGCGCCCGATGCCTGTAGGCTGAAGGCCTACCATCATGATGCAAGGTCTACAGCCTTGAGATTTTTCTCCCGGCCTGACGTAGGGCGTTGCCCTACGCTAGTGATTGCGGGGCGTTGTCCCGCGTACACCGCAAAGGCTGAAAGCCCTCGGGAATATCCAATATCCAACACAGGGGACCCCGTTGGCGCAACCGCGGCCAATGGGGCATGAGAACATCCAACGTCCAAGTGGGGAGCGCTTCGGAGTCGCACCCCAATTGGAGGGCGAGCGTCCCCGCGAGCCGTGAAGGCTGAAAGCCCATGGGAATATCCAATATCCAACAAGGAATATCCAACGCTCAAGTTAAATGCGCTCTGGGGGCGGGCATCCCTCCCGCCGCGATGAAATTGTTAATTATGCATTGTTAATTATGCATTATGCATTGATGGCGGGCGGCCGTTCTCTCCTGCCCCGAAGGGGCTATATCACTAGCATAGGGCAACGCCCTATGTCCGCCGCGCCCGATGCCTGTAGGCTGAAGGCCTACCATCATGATGCAAGGTCTACAGCCTTGAGATTTTTCTCCCGGCCTGACGTAGGGCGTTGCCCTACGCTAGTGATTGCAGGGCGTTGCCCCGCGTACACCGCAAAGGCTGAAAGCCCTCGGGAATATCCAATATCCAACACAGGGGACCCCGTTGGCGCGATCGCGGCTAATGGGGCATGAGAATATTCAACGTCCAAGTTAAATGCGCTACGAAGCAGTGACCGGGCTGGAGGGCGAGCGTCCCCGCGAGCCGCGCAGGAGTTGTTAATTATGCATTATGCATTAATCTGCGGTTAAACGAAACCCTTCGCACCTTAAAATACTATAATGAAAAAAAAGTTGCCGACACGTTTCCCGCTGTGGTACACTTTTATTTTCATTGCTTTAGGAAAGCCAGTGCTAACGAAGGACAAGGAGTACGGAAATGAGAAAATGCTTAATCGCATCGTTTATGTGCGCGGCAACAGTTGTCAGCGCGGCGGAGCCGAACGCGGAGGGGTTCGTCTCGATTTTCAACGGGAAGGACCTGACGGGGTGGTTCAACGCGCTGGACGGCTACGCTGTCGAGAATGGTCTTCTCTACAGCAAGCCCGACAGCGGCGGGAAGCTGCTGACGGAGAAGCAGTATGACAACTTCATCCTGCGCTTCGAGTTCAAGCTCACGGGGAACGCGAATAACGGCCTGGGCATCCGCTGCCCCGTCGAGGGCGACGCCGCCTTCAACGGCATGGAGATCCAGATCCTAGACGATTCGGGCTCGCAGTACACGAACCTGAAGGACTGGCAGTACCACGGCTCCATCTACGGCGTGGTCGCGGCCAAGCGCGGCCACCTGAAGAAGGTCGGCGAGTGGAACTTCCAGGAGGTCCGCGCGATCGGGGATCACATCACCGTCATCCTCAACGGCGAGAAGATCACGGAGGCGTACCTCGACGACATCGACCGCAACAAAACCATTGACGGGCGGCCGCACCCCGGCCTGCACAACAAGAAGGGCCACATCGGCTGGCTCGGCCACGGCGCGCGCGTGGAGTGGCGCAACATCCGCATCAAGGAGGTGCCGGCCGACTACGAGGTGCTGTCGCCGAAGGACAACACGCCGCCCGCAGGCTTCACCGCGCTCTTCAACGGCAAGGACCTGACAGGCTGGAAAGGTGTCACCACCGAGGAGAAATTCGACAACCCCATCGTCCGTCAGGCCGCCACGCCGGAGAAACGCGCGGAGATGCAGAAGAAGGCCGACGCGAAGATGCGCCAGACGTGGCACGTGCGCGACGGCGGCGTGCTGTACTTCGACGGCAAGGGCTACAACCTCGCGGCGATGAAGGATTACGGCGACTTCGAGATGTGGGTGGACTGGCGGCTGATGACCGTGAGGGGCGACAGCGGCGTCTATCTGCGCGGCTCGCCGCAGGTGCAGATCTGGGACGCGCACAACCAGTGGAAAATCGGCTCGGGCGGCCTCTTCAACAACCAGAAGAACCCGAAGGACCCCCTCGCCCTTGCGGACTACCAGATCGGCGACTGGAACCGATTCTACATCAAGATGGTCGGCGAGAAGGTGATCGTCAAGCTCAACGACGTGCTGGTCGTTGACAACGTGACGCTCGAAAACTACTGGGACCGCAACCGCCCGATTTTCCCGAAGGAGCAACTGGAGCTCCAGTGCCACGGCGACCCCATCGAGTTCAAAAACATCTACATCAAGGAGTTGTAAGATGAACCGTTTGAGCAGGAGAAACTTTTTGGGTGCTGGCGCCGCGTTCACCATCATCCCGGCGCACATCTTGCGCTCGCAGACCGCGCCGAGCAACCAGATCACGCGCGCGCTGCTGGGCTTCGGCGGCATCGCGCGTTCGGGCGCGCACCTCGGCAACAAGGATACGCGCCTCATCGCGCTGTGCGACCCCGACGGAAAGCGCATGGAGGAGGGCATCGGCGAGGCCGAGAAGCACGGCTTCGGCAAGATCAAGGTCTGCCGCGACTTCCGCGAGATCCTCGCCATGCCGGACGTTGACATCGCGCACATCTGCTCGCCGCCGCACTGGCACGGCGTGATGTCCGTCATGGCCGCGCAGGCCGGCAAGGACATCTGGTGCGAGAAGCCCATGACCCGCACCATCGGCGAGGGGCGGCGCGTCATGGAGGCCGTCAAGGCCAACAACCGCATCTTCCGCCTCAACACATGGTTCCGCTTCCAGGACGGCTTCTACGGTTTCGGCACGGACGTCAAGCCCATCAAGAAAGTCGCCGAGAACCGCCTCCTCGGCTGGCCGCTCAAAGCGGTCGTCGGCGACGTCACGGGCTTCGGCCTGAAATTCGGCTGGAGCGGCATGACGAACGCCAAGCCCCAGCCCGTACCCGAGCACTTCGACTACGACCTCTGGCTCGGCCCCGCGCCGTTCAAGCCCTACCACCCGCACCGCACCCACGGCACGTTCCGCGGCTACTGGGACTACGACGGCGGCGGTCTCGGCGACATGGGGCAGCACTACCTCGACCCCGTGCAATACCTGCTGGAGAAGGACGAGACCAGCCCCGTGAAAATCGAGGTGGACTGCCTCCCGCAGCACCCCGACGCGGTCGGCTCCTTCCGCCGCATCACGCTCACCTACGCGGACGGCTGCCAGATCACCCTCGACGGCGACAACTCGCTAAAGGACGCGCCGTTCCTCGAAGGGCCGAAAGGGAAGCTCTGGCCGCAGATGCGCTCGGACATCCCCAACCTCAAGGACATCATCGCCGAGCTCCCCGAGCCGCGCGCCCAGCAGACGAACTTCACCGAGTCCGTCAAGCTGCGCCGCACGTTCGCGCTGAACGAGCGCAACGGCTTCCGCTCCGCGACGATCGTCAACCTCGCGCTCGTCGCCATGCGCCTCGGCCGCGGCTTCGCGTTCGACCCCGACAAGCTCTGCGCCGTCAACGACCCCGCCGCCGACCGCTTCATCTACCAACAGATGCGCGACAAGTGGGCGATTTAGATAATTAGGAATTAGAAATTAGGAATTAGGAATCGGAAAATGAGAGTTTGGAATTGGCAATCAAATGAAACTGATTTTAAAGCCACCATTCCTAATTCCTAATTTCTAATTCCTAATTCAAGAAAGGAATCACCATGAAGCACCTCTTACTTACCACCGTACTCGCCGCTGGCCTCTTGGCCTGCGCGAGCCACGCGCAAGAAACCGCCGCCCAGTGGGCGGACAAAAACGTCGCCGCGCTGAAAGCCGCCGTTGAACCGGCCGCGCTGGCCGCGCACGTCAAGCAGGGCCAGCCCGCCTACGACGCGCTCTTCGCGCAGATCAAGACGGGCGGCGAGTCCGATGCCATCGCGAGCGTCACCGTCGCCGCGCTCTCGCAGTTCGTGATGACGCAGCCGAAGGCCGCCCGCAAGGCTTACGCCGACGCGCTCCTCGCCGCCGCGCAGAAAGCGACGGCGCCCGACGTGACGTGCGTGTTCCTCGACCAGCTGCGCTGGTGCGGACTGCCCGAACAGGCCAAGGCCATCGCCGCGTTCACCAAGTCCGCGGATGCCAGCGTCGCCGAGCTCGCGGCCATCACCGCGTATGCCGTCGCCGACGACCGCGCCGTCAAGCTCAAGCCCCCCGCGCCGTCGTCGTGCCTCAGCTTCAATCAGGAGATGGCGAAGCTGTCCGCAAGCGCGCGCACCAAACGCCTCATGGAAGCGTTCGACGGCGCGGATAACGGTGTCGCGGGCGCGGCGCTCGTGTGGATGAACGAGAAGGGCAACGTGGAGAAAACCGCCGACTGGGCCGCCAAGCTCGCCGCTGTCGCCGACCCCGTGCGCCGCGTGATGCTCATCGACGCGCTCGCCATCCGTGGCGACAAATCCGCCTTCGATGCCATCTTCGCTTGCGCCGCCGACGCGGATGCGCTCGTCGTCAAGGCCGCGCTCGCCGCGCTGCTTCAACTGGATGCGACGGGCTTCGTCACGCGCTTTACGGGGACGCTGAAAACCATCGACGGCGGCAAGGTGGGGGCTTGGCGCGACGCTGCGCGGCAAGTGCCGACCGCCACGCTCATCAAGCCCCTGCTCGCCAGTTACGCCACGTTCAACGACGAGGGCAAGAAGCTCGCGCTCGACCTCTTCCGCGAACGCCGCACCGCCGACGCCATGATACCCGCGCTGGCCGCCACGGACTCCGCCGACGAGAACATGGCCATTGCCGGATACCGCGCCCTGCGCGATGCCGGCACGGTACAGAACGCAGGCGCCATCCTGATGCGCTTGCCGAAAACCGCCGGACGTGTCGCCCCCGAAGCGCAGGCCGCCTTTGCCGCGATCGCCAAGCGCGACACCACCGACACCACCGTCGGGCTTCTACGCAAGACCCTCCTGTCCATGCCCGAGGCCGAGCGCGGGAACCTCTACGAGACCGCCGCGCGCATCGGCGGCAAACAGCTTCTGGACGATGTCGAGAAAGCCGCCACCGCTGCCGACGCGAACCTTGCGGGCACAGGCATCCGCGCCCTCTCCGCATGGGTGGACACGGATTCCGTCCCCACGCTCATGCGCCTCGCGCTCACGTCCGCCGACGAGAAAAACCGCACCCTCGCCCTGCGCGGCGTACAGCAAAAGCTCAGCGCCAAGAACATCGACAAGAACCCCCTCCGCGAGCAGTGGAACAAAATCCGCGAGACCGAAGGCAACGCCGACAACAAGGCCGCCATCGACGAACTCTTCAAGTGACGCCGAGGTGACGCAGATTGAAACCGTAGGGCGGTCCATGTGGTCGCCCTGTTTGTTTTCGGGGCAATCGAAGAGGTCGTGATATCGTCATTTTAAATTGATGTTGTCACGTATATGGGGTGCGGCGGGTTTCCCCCCTTTGTTGGGAAACCCGTCGCACGTCATAACACAACGGCACGGCTCCCGATTTTTTGAGGCATTGTATGACAACGCAAGGTAAAATCAGTATAAATCTCAAATACCAATGCCCTGTGACTTTGTGCGAAACAATGACGTGGCGTAAAAATTTATTTTTTTCTGCTTGCGTTTTGTGTGGAAACGGCTAATGTGTATCTCGTTGTGATTTGAATGGCCAAAAGGAGAGAAAAAGGGAGGAGAGTGTTATGAAAGTAGTGACGAAGATGATGGCGTGTGTCGCCGCCCTGCTCATGTTGGCGGGTGTTTCAGGCTGCTTAACGAACAAGGTGGTGCGCAGTTTTGAGCGAGATATATTTAGGGGGGGGGTGGACTTCATCTGTGTCGAGCAGACAAGCCTTTCGACGGACGGGCGTAAAGTCACCGACGGGTATATTAGAGAGGGGTGGGATATTTTGCAAGCTTACCGAATTGAAAACCGTAAGGTCACAAGCTGCCGCTGGACAGACAGCTTCAATGATTACGCTACAAAGGAAAAATACAAGGCTTTCTACAGCTCCTTGGAGGAACACTTGTGTTCACTCTCCAATCAGCCTAACCGCCTAGAAAAAGATGCCGTGCATTCCTCGAAACCACCAGACGCTTCAGTTATTACAGTAACGTCAATGAGGCGTGGCGGAGAGTTGCCGCCGCCCTATCCGTTTAAGGTAGGGATTGCCACGTGGGATTATGAGGGCGCACGGGTATGGGCGAATCTGAGCGAGAAAGAAAAAGCAAACTTCAAGCCGTTCTGCACATGGAATATCTGGCGGGTAAGGCAATGGGGCGGGACACCCGATGATGCCCCAGCGGAGGTTGCCGCCGCCCGTCAAGCGATGACACAGATGCTGTCCGCGAGCAACCGTAAACTGCGATGCCGCTCCTACCTGCGGGCGATCCCCCTGTTCACGGAGGCGGAACTGGAGGCTGCGAAAGACGTGCCGCTGATTGATTTGAGCCAGTCACCTAAGTATGTGCGATACGCCGCCTGGGTGCCTTACCTCCTCTTCCCCGCTCACGGGTGGGGGCGGCCGTTCCCGACCGTGCGGAAGTATAAGCCGGGGGACGTGTTCAAGGCCAAGGTGGAGAGCAACTATTTCCTCATCGAGACATTCAAGGGCAGTTGAAGAAGTTCTAACGTTCTGGAGTTCTAAAGTTAGAAAGAGGAAAAACGATGATGACAACGAAATCAATGCAATGTGTGATTGCCCTGTCCGTGCTGGCAGGATGCGGGGGGACGGCTTTGGCCAGACACCCGTGGCTGACGGCGACGACGGTGGACGGGAATACGAAACCCTTCTCGGTCGGGCTTGACGCGCCGACGGCAGTGTTCAGGGAAGTGCCGACAAGAGGGGATAAGCCTGGGGTTGTGTCGGGAGGGGTCCGCTATTTCGATATAGTGATATCGCACTACGGGAGTCCTGACGGGGACAATCGCGGGAATCACCAGCCTGAAGACCCATCGGAATGGTCAGAACAAGACAAAATTGAGCGAATGATACAGTTTTTTGCGGATTCAGTGTATGAATCTACTGAAACTGTGCATCGCGTGAAGGACGTGAGACTTTACATGAACAGGAAGATGTGGGACAAGTGTGATGTCCAATGGGGCGAAGCAAATACACTAGCGCACACTCACCTGAGAATCGGCTTTGGCGGGGTTATCAGATTCCCGTGTAAACTCAGCAATTCACCGTTTATGGAGCAACAGGAGCTTGCTGGCTTTACCTTGGGCCACGAATGGCCGCATTACGCCTACTCCCTGCTTGATGAGTATCTCGCCCGCGACGGGAAAACAGAATATGATAAGTGGTCTCCCTTGATTCCAAATCCTTCGCTGATGGCGTATGGTCATCACAAGGCAGTGGGGGGACATTACGAGCACCTCAACTTCTCCGTGAAGTGGCGGGGCGGGTCTCCCGGGAACTTTGGCGCGTATGAAGACACGAAAGAGACCGCGCACCATGCCTTCTACGGGGAGAGCTGCTGGGAGACGCTGGCGCGCGGCGAGCCGTCAAAATGGCCGTTCAGCGACCGTTTCAGGCGGTGGTGCATCATCAACCCGAGGACGTTCTACCCCGAGCTGGCGGCGGCCGCGCCGGTAGGATACACCCTGCCAAAGGTTGATTTTAACACATTCAAGCACCTGCCCGAATCGGAGTGGCCGTCGCGTGAGGCGCTGAACATCATCTGGATGGCGGAACCAGTCATACAGATTGTCTTGGACAGGTCGGGGTCAATGGACGGGACACCGCTGGCGAACGTGAAGGCGGCGGCGCAGAACCTGATCGACGTCGTCGAGGACGGAATGTCGGTGGGGGTTCTCGCGTTCGACGACACGGTCTCTACCATCGCATCTATCGTGGAGATCACGAACAAGAACGTCCGTGCGGACCTGAAGGCGGCGATCGGGGGCATCACCGTGGGGGGCAGCACGGCGGTGGGCGACGCAATGCAAGAGGCGCTGGACGGGTTGCAGGCCTACGGTATCTCGAACCGTGCGGCGGCGGTGTTTTTGCTGTCGGACGGCAGCTCAAATGTCGGGCCGGACCCGATGGACATCGTTCCGGCGTATCAGGTGGCGCATATCCCAATCTTCGGGTTCGGGTACGGGGTCGTTGACCCGCAGCTGGAGGCGGCGGCGCTCAACACGGGGGGTAAATATTACACCGCGCCCGTGAGCTACAACGCAATCAAAAAAGCGTTCGTGGAGGCGAACGCTTTCTTCGTGAACCGTGCCATCGTGCTGAACGGAAACACGGACCCCACCGTGGCGGTGCCGGGGGGCAGGGCGGCAACGGAGCCTGTCCATATCCCGTTCCTCGTGGATTCGAGCATGACGGGCATGAGGCTTTCGATTGTCTATGAGGGGCCGGGGGTGTCGGAGGTGTCGCTCGGCCTGATGGCGCCGGACAGCACGCTGCTGACGGTCGCGCCGGAGGAGGCGCCGGACGGCTCGGTTCTGATGGATTTCCACGTGGATAGCCCGGACGCGGGGGAGTGGGCGATTGTGGGCACGCGGCCTGCGGACACGCACCTCTCGTACCTCGCGGACGCGAGGGCCGACGGGGGCTACAGTCTCGAATGGCTCGCGTTGGAGCAGCCGGACTTTGAGAGCGAGTACCTGACCGTGGTATCCTTGAGCGGTAGTGAGGGGGCGATCGACGGGGCGCACGTGACGGGGGATATCCGCTTTGACAACGGGGAAATCGTGTCGTGCGTGTTCTCGAATTTCGCAGGGGGGCTTTACGGGGTTTTGAACACGGCGACCCATGCCGGTCACGGGACGATGACGGTGACCGCGGGCAACCCGCACGGGGCGGCGGCCTTCACATGGCGCGACGCGCAGGTTGACTGGATCGATGCGGGGGAGGAAGAGGGGGAAGCAGAGGTTCCGGAGGACGAGCCGATTACGGAAAACTTCATGCGTGTCATCACGGGGCGTATCTTCGTGGAACCCTGCCTCTTCCGTTACGTTGACGCGGGCCGCCCTGATGACTCGGGCGACGGGCTCACATGGGAAACCGCGTTCCAGTGTATCCAGACGGCCATTGACGCTGTGGAGAACTATGCTGTGATTACCGTCACGAACGGCACCTACGCGCCGTTCGCCGTGGCGGGGGACAGGTGGCTCACCATCCGCAGCGTGGAGGGGGCGGCACACACCATCATCGACGGCGGCGGCACGGCGCGCTGCGCGACGCTGGGCTCGTCGCACACGCACACCGCCGCCGCCCTCACCGGGTTCACGCTGACGAACGGGTGGGCGACCCACGGCGGCGGGGCGCAGTACGGCACGCTGGACGGTTGCGTGCTGACGGGCAACACGGCGCAGTATTACGGCGGCGGCGCGTATTACGGCGTGCTGAACAACTGCGTGCTGTCGGGGAATCAGGCGGCGCTCCATGACGGCGGCGGCGCGTGCGACAGCATACTCGACAACTGCGTGCTGACGGGGAACACGGCAATGGGCGGCGGGGGCGGCGGGTCGGTCAACGGTGCGCTCAGCAACTGCATATTGTCGGGGAACACCGCGGGCTATTACGGCGGCGGCGCGTATTACGGCGTGCTGAACAACTGCGTGCTGTCGGGGAACATGGTGAGCGGATGGGGCGGCGGGGCAATGAATGGCTGGCTGTGCAATTGCGCGTTGACGGGGAACGAGGCGGTTTACGGCGGCGGCGCATTCGCGAGCACGCTGTACGGCAGCACATTGACGGGGAACACGGCGGCTTACGGCGGCGGGGTGTTCGGCCTCGAGGATTTCTATTCTGTGCTGATCAACTGCATCGTCTGGGGGAATACCTCGGGCGACAGCGCGACAGGAAATTTCAGCGACGATTGCTACCTCAATTATTCCTGTACAACGCCCATGCCCGTCGGTGGCGCGGGGAACATTGCGCAAGACCCCTTGTTCGCGGATGCGGCCGCCGGGGACTTCCGCCTGCAGGTGGGCTCGCCATGCATCAACGCGGGGAACAATGCGACGGATGTCGGGGACGTTGACCTCGACGGGAAGCCGCGCATACGCGACGGCACGGTGGACATGGGCGCGTACGAGTACGCCAGCCTGCGCCCCGCGCAGGACGTCCCCGTGCCGGTGGCGTTCGACTGGCTGGACCTGTACCTGGGGTGGCAGGGCATCACGGATTATGCGGACCTCGCGCGGGCGCAGGGCTTGAACGGCTACCTGTTCTGGGAGTCGCATGTCGCGGGGCTGAACCCGACCGACGCGTCGAGCAAATTCCGCATCACCAACTTCGCCGCCGCTGGCGATGCCGTCACCGCGCTCGACTGGATACCCCGCCGAAGCGACCGTGTTTACACCGTCATCGGCAAGACCAACCTCATGGATGAAGTATGGCACAGCCCCACGAACGAAGGGATGCGCTTCTTCCGTGTTCAGGTCGAACTCCCGTAGAGGCTCACGCAAACAGAGGACAGGCGTTCCTGCCTGTCTGTGAAAACCAAAAGGCGACCGGTAACCCTGCCCTCCGTCACCATCACACTCTAGTGTCCTGTAAAATACAGATGACGGAATAAAGGATTGCCCTGTTTGGATGGCGTGATATGGAGGGCGAGACAGGGGACCCAGTTGGAGGGCGAGACAGGGGACCCCATTGGCACGGCGTGCGGCCAATGGGGCAGGAAGCCGCCGCAATGTGTCTAACGGCTCGCGAGGACGCTCGCCCTCCATGTGTTTAACGGCTCGCGAGGACGCTCGCCCTCCATCGTGAAATCTGTGTTTTACAGGACACAGGGTGTCATTTTCTGTTCACTCGTCTGTATCGGACAGGGTGTCCGGCAGGAAGATGTTGAGCAGGGTGCTGGGGCGGATGCCGATGCCGAAGTCGGTGCCGCGCAAGATGCCGGAGAAGCGGTCGGTGGCGGGGTCGCGCTCGGCCTGGGAGACGACGAGGATCGCGGGCTCGAAGCCGGGGGGGATGTCCTCGACGCTTGACCAGTACCCGACCTGCGTGTATTTGCGCAGGTACCACGGCAGGGGCCAGGTGTCGGAGGGGGGGGTGGCGATGGCGATTGAGGTGGCGAAGCCGTCGGCCTTTTGCGCGGCCTCCTCGATGGCGTCCACGATGTCGAGCGCGCTCTGGCTCGTGTGCGCATAGACGAAGGGGTTGCGGATGTCGGCGGGGAGCTTGAAGCAGGCGTAGTAGGCCTGCGCCCCTTGATGGGCTGCCGCATACGCGAGGAACGCGCCAATCGCGGCGACGGATGCCCAGCGCCCTTTCGCCGGGAGGCGCGACACCCGCTCCCACGCGAGGCCGACGCCGATGCCCGCCAGCAGGATGTAGCCGTGCAGGAACGCGAGCATGCACCATGGCGTCTTGTACGGGATGGCGCTGTAGATGGCGGTGAGCGCGAGCGTATAGACGGCGGCAAACCGGAGCCAGCGCGTGGCGGCCGGGGTGCCGCCGCTGCCCGCGCGCGCGTCCCGCCGCGGGGCAAACGCCAGCGCGGCCGCGAGCAGGGCGGGCGGGATCAGCACGCCGGCCTCGCTCCAGATGCGGCCGACCGCGTGGGAACTGCTCATGGGGTTCAGCACGCCCATGAGGCCGCCGAGTTTCGTCCATGTGATGGCCGGCGAATACTTGTGCCAGAACAGCAGCCTCAGGTAGAAGTTCCACGGGTGGGTGTGGTCCTCCACGACCGCCCGCTCGGCGTAGGCGCCGAACGTCGCGAACACGGCGTCGTAGAGGCCTTTCGGGTAGGTGAAGAACGACGAGAAGAACAGCACCATCACGAGGGCGGCCGCGCCGAGCATGATGAGGAAGTCGCGCGTGTTCCATGCGGCCAGCAGGCGGCGGAAGCCGCACGCGCAGAGCGCGGCGATCCCGGCGGCCGCGACGGACAGCACGATGGTCTCTTTCGTGGCGGCGGCAAGCCCGAGGCACGCCCCGAAGCCGCCGGCCATCCACGCGCCCTTGCGCGTGCCGCCGCCCGCGCGGACGTAGTGCACGGCGCACACGAGCATCCCCGTGAGGAATGTGACGAACATCGTCTCTTGGATGAAGAAGCGGCTGTAGTAGTTCATCGCGGGCGAGAGCGCGGTCAGCCCGATCGCGGTCATCACGCCCGCGGGGTGGGTGAAGAGCCCCTTCCGGTCGCGGGCGTACAGCCCCAGCATCAGCAGGAGCGTCATCAGGCTGAACGCCACGGGCACCATGCGGAAGTTGCGCTCGGTGGTGTCCGCGAACGTTTTGGCGGTGGCCTTGCAGAAGGGGATGGCGGCGTAGTACATGACCGGCCCGTGGTGGTCGGTCGGGTCGTAATGGTAAACGCCCGCGTCGATCAGCCCTCCGGCGCGCACGGCCTGGTTGGCCTCGTCGCCGTGCATGACGCGCACCTCGAGGTTGCGCGAGCGGGCGGCGAACGTGAACAGGCACACGGCCAGCGTCGCGAACAACATCAGGTGGGTCGTTGTCATGCCTCTTTCGTCAATGCGCAGGCTCATGCTTGTCCTTGTTGCGTGCGGGTCATCCGATGTGCGGCTGGAGCAGGCTTGCCAGGCGCGTCTCGAGCCACGGGGTGATGTTCCAGAGATCGCGGAGGGCGAGGTATTCGCTGACGGCCTCCGTATGCCCCGGCTTGACCGCGAACTCGGCCTTCAAGAGGATGTTGCGCGACGTGGCCTCGGCGGAGACGAACTCCACCACGTTCACGCGGAAACCGAGGATGCGCAGGATCTGGGCGCGGAACGTGTCCGTCAGCAGGTCCGCGAAACGCTCGCGCACAATGCCGTGGCGCAGGAGCGCCTGCATCGGACCGCCGCCTTTCAGGGACTTGTGCAACTCGTGCTGGCAGCAGGGGGCGCAGAGCAGGTAGCGGCTCTTCCACTCGATGCCGCGCGCGAGGGCCTCGTCGGTCGCCGTGTCGCACGCGTGGAGGCTCATCACGAGGTCCGGCGCAAACCCCGGGTCGGCGGCCGCGATGTCGCTCGGGAGGAACGCGACGTGCTGCGCCACATCCAGCCGCGCCGCGAGGCACTGCGCCGTCTCGATGATGCCGGGGTTGCGGTCGATGCCGCAGACGCGCACGTCGAACCCGTGGGCGTGCGTGAGGTAGTGATACGCCGCCAAGGTCAGGTAGGCGCGCCCGCAGCCGCAGTCAACGATGTTGAGCGCCTTGTCGGCCTTCTCGGCGACGACGGCCTCCAGCGCTTTGAGGAACGCGTTGACCTGATCGTACTTGCCGCGCATGGAGGCCTTGATGCGGCCGTCCGCATCCGCGATGTCGATGGCTTTGAGCAGGGCGGAGGAATCGAACGCGGTGAGCGGCTGCGACTTCGCGCGGTCGTGCGCGGGGGCCTCCTCGACCTCGCGGGCCATCGGCGCGGAGCGCGAGACGAGCGCCCTGCCCTTGCGCGTGATGCGCACGTGCAGGTCGCCCGAGCCTGTGATGAGGTGGAGTTCGCGCGGGCCGGTCTGCGCCAGGATGTCCTCCACGCCTTTCCGCGCGGCGTCGGCGTCGAAGTTCTTGACGCTCGTGCGGCCCTTGTCGGTCATCTCGCCCTGATAACGCTTCTCGCCTTTGAGGGTGACGGGGCGCAGGCTGATTTTGAACGCCTCGCCGCCGCGATGGAGGACCTGCGTGAGTTTCATCCAGCCCTTTTCGTCGAAGATACGCTTGCGGATTTCATCCGCGAGTTCTTGGGGAATATCGGTTCGTGACATGGTGGTTGAGTTTCTAGTTTTTAGTTTTTAGTTTCTAGTTTCTAGTTTTGAGTTTCTAGTTTTTAGTTTTGAGTTTCTAGTTCCGACTGCAATCGGTGGCAGTCGGGTCCTGCAAATCCTGTCAAAAAAAACACGGCACTTCCCTAGCGCAGCTTCGCTTCCAGCTTGTCAAGGCGTTCTTTGAGTTTCTCGATTTGGCGGGGGGCGAGGATTTGGGCGACGAACTCGCGTTTGGGGCAAGCGGGCAGACCCAGATAATATTCGCCGGGTGGGACGCTCTTGGACAGGCCGCTCGCAGGACCGACCTGAGCGCGGTCGCCAATCGTGAGGTGACCGGAAATCCCGGCCTGCGCCCAGATGAGGCACCCTGTGCCGATATGCGTGCTACCGGCGACGCCAGCCTGCGCGATGATGCCGCTGTAGTCGCCGACCTGCACGTTGTGGCCGATCTGGACGAGGTTGTCGATCTTGACGCTGTTGCCGATGCGCGTGCGGCCGAAGCGCGCGCGGTCGATGGTGGTGTTGCACCCGATCTCCACGTCGTCGCCGATTTCGACGATGCCGGTCTGCGGGATTTTCTCGATCGTGATGGAGCCGTCCGCGCTGACCACGGGGTTGAAGCCGTAGCCGTCGCCGCCGATGCGGACGCCGGAGTGCAGGATGGCGCGGTGGCCGATGATGCTGCCCTCGCGGATTGTGACTTGCGGGTAAACATGGCAGCCATCCCCGAGCTTGACCTGCTGACCGATGAAGACTTGGGCCTCGATGATGCAATTGTCACCGATGGTGGTTTCGCCTTCGATGACCGTCCACGCGCCGATATGCACGTTTTGCCCCAGCTTGATGTCGGGGCTGACAATCGCGGTGGGGTGGATGCCGGGTTTGCGATTGACGGGCGCGGGTGCGAACCAGGCGCTCACCTGCGCGAACGCGGCGTTCGGGCTGGCAACGCGGATGATGGCGGGCGCAGGGCAGTCGCCGTTCCAGTCCAGCGGCACGAGGACCGCGCTGGCGCGCGTGGCGGCAAGCTGCTTGGCGTACTTGCCGTCGGCGAAGAAGCTGACATCCCCTGCGCGGGCCTCGTCGAGGTTCGCCATGGCGGCAATCTCGACGGCCTGATCGCCGTCGAGATGACCTGAAAGCCGGTCCGCAATCTCTTGCGCGCGCATAGCCTTATTTCGCTTCCGCTTCGGCTTCTTTACGGACCTTGGGGTCAACGCCCAGCTCTTTCAGGACGGCATCCGTCACGTCCATCTTCGCGTCGAAGTAGGCGAGGGTGGAACTGTCCATGACGACGGTGATCTTGTTGTCCTTGGCGTACTTGGTGACCTTCTCGCGGATGTCGCTGGTGACTTGGCGCAGGAGGCGCGTGTCGAGGTCGGAGAGCTCGCGCTGGGATTTCTGGAGCTGCTCGCGCAAGTCGCGCTCGGCATCTTCGACGACGACGCGCTGCTTCGTGGTCTTGTCCTCTGCCTCGATGCGGGCCTTGTCGCTGAGCGCGGGGTTGCGGGCCTCTTTTGCGGCGTTCTCGTACCCCTTGCGGAGATCCTCGAAACGCTCGCGGTTCTTGTCGAGCTTCGCCTGAAGCTCTTTCTCCATGTCCTCCATCAGCTTGCGGTCGCGCTCGCGGTTCGGGTGATAGCGGACGAGATCAATCATGTTCACGACCACTGTCTTGTCCTGCGCAACCCCCATCATCGCCGCCAACGCGACGGCCAACATGATACCTGCCTTTTTCATCTCTTCTTCTCCTTTTTGAGTTTCTAGTTTCTCGTTTTGAGTTGCTCGTTTCTCGAACTTAGTTTCGAAAGGTGTACGTCCGTGCACTTCAAAAACAACAGCTGGAAACGAACAACCCCTTTCATCATTCAAACCCGATTGAGAACGAGAACACTTCCGTGTCCGTGTAACGGTCATCCCGCTTGAAGGGCCTCGCGATATCGAAGCGGATCGGGAAGCCCTTGATGTCAATACGCAACCCCACGCCGCCGGACACGCAGAAGC
This sequence comes from Kiritimatiellota bacterium, assembly GCA_009778475.1. GTDB lineage: Bacteria > Verrucomicrobiota > Kiritimatiellia > RFP12 > UBA1067 > WRJS01. The sequence continues at coordinate 19,112 of WRJS01000029.1, forward strand.
TCGACATGCTGCCGCCCCATGCGTCCTCGCCCAGCGAGCCCGCATCCATGAACGCCGCGACGCGCACGGCCTTGAACAACGGGATAGAATATTCCGCCGAGCCGAGCGCGAGCGTCTGCCCGCCGATGGGCACGTGGTGGTCGCTGTAGCCCGGCGCGTCAAAGGCCTTGGGGCCGACATCGCGGTACCTCACGCCGCGCACGGTGCGCGGGCCGCCGAGGAAGAGCTTCTCGTAAATCGGCAGCTCATTGTCGCCATAGGACTCGATGGTCTCGAGGCGGCCGCGGAGGCTCAGCACGTGCTTGCCCCACGGCAGCGGGAACCAGTGGCGGTAGTTGGCGCCGAGCTTGTAGAACTGGTTGTCGCCGACGCCGCCCTCCGAGAGGTCGCCGAAGAGGAAGGCGCGGTAGCCGCGCGTCGGCACGAAAATCTGGTCGCGCGCGTCGCGCTCCCAGTAGAGGCGGAAGATGCTGTTCATGTTGCCGCCGAACTCGTCCTTCTGCCACTTGAAATAGCGGCTCTCATCGCCGTCCCAGCCGCCGCCGGAACCGCCGCTCCAGTCGCCGAGGTCGTCGGCCCCGGGGATGAGGCTCTTGCCGTCCTTCGTGTACCAGTTGCGGTTGTCCACGCTCTTCATGTCCACCTGCTCCAGCGTGTAGGACACGCCCACGCGGCCGAAGGCCACGGGGTACGCGAGGCCGACGCTCCCGCCCGCGCGGGTCACGTCGAATTCGCGGTACCAGAGGTTGCGGTAGTAGAAGTCCGTCGAGAGGGCCATGGGCCGGTCGAGGAACCACGGCTCCGTCCAGGAGACTTCACCCGCCTGGTTGCGCGTGCCGATTTCGACGCCGAACCGCGCCTTCTGGCCGCCGCCCGTGAAGTTGGGCCAGTTGAGGATGTCGAAGTTGCTCTGCGAGATTTCGAGGAACCCCATCAGCTGGTCGATGGAGGAGAAGCCCGCACCGATCAGGAAGCGGCCGGTGTTCTGCTCGTCCACCTCATACACGAGGTCGCGCTGGTCGTCCGCGTCCGTCTTCTCGGTATAGTGGCGCACGTCCGAGAAATAGCCGAGGTTTCTCAGGCGGTTGCCGCTGCGCTCGACGCGGACCTCGTTCATGACTTCGCCGGGGTTGACCAGGATCTCGCGGCGGATGACCTTGTCCTTGGTCTTGTCGTTGCCGCGGATGATGATATTGCGGATGTAGGCCAGCTGCCCCTCGTGAACCTCGAAGGTGATGACCGCGCGTCCGGGGCGCCCCGGCACGGTCTCGATGAACGGGCGCACCATCGTGTCCGCATAACCGCGCGAGCCGTAGTAGTCGCGGATGTTCTTCGCCGCGTCGTTGATGGCCTTGCGCCCGCCCGTCATGTCCTCTTTCAGCCCTGTGCTCGCCAGCACCTCCGCGTCCGGGAAGAGCGTCACGCCTCGGATGGCGACGGACTCGACCGTGTAGGCGTCGCCCTCGGTCACGTTGAAGACCATGTTGATTCTCTCTTCGCCCGCGCTCTCCACGACGGGAAAGTCAACCTTCGCGTCGAGGAACCCGGCGTCGCGGTAAACGTCCTCCGCCTTCTGCCGCGCGTCCTCCAGCGCCTGGTCCGAAACCGGCGTGTCCGAGAACCATCCGAGCGGGTTCCACCACGGGTACTCGCCGAACGCGGAGCGCAACTCGGATGCGGGGATGGACACGTTGTTGACGAACGTGAAGTCTTTGATTCTCTGGCGATCGCCCTCTTCGATCGTGAACGTCACCGTCGCGAAACCCGCGCTGCCCTCGATCGGCTGTATCTCCGCCTTGACCAGCACATCGCGGAAATAACGCTTCAGGTACTCGTCGCGGATTTTGACGGCGCGCTCGTGGAGGATGGCGCTATCGATCAGCTCGCCGTTGCGCAGCTCCGAGAGCTTGCGGATTTTGCTCTCGCTCAGGAATGCGTTGCCCGTGATGGTGAGCGGTTCCTGAAAACGGTGGCGGCGCTGAACCATATAGATGACATTCACGGCACCGTTGTCGAGAGGCTCGATGAGCACGGTCACGTCCGAGAAGCGTCCCGTGTCCAGCAGTGTCCGCTCGTCGCGCGACGTCGCCTCTGCCGAATACTCGTCCCCGGCCTTCACGCTGCAGTGATTCAGCACGTCCGACGCATCCGTGCCAAACGTGTCCCGCGCCCTCACGGTCACGTTCTGAACCGTCGCGCCGCGCACGGCGCCCGCCATCAAAAAAAACGTTGCTGTCCAAATATGCCATACGTTACGCATGAACTTTTTCCTCTCTCTGAAAATGCCAAAAACAATATTAAACCCTTTTTCCGTCCGAAAGACAAGCCTGTATTACGACGAAGTGAAGCGCCCCTCGCCGTCGCGCCGCTGGAGCAGGCGCAGCACCTGCCGGATGTGTTCCGCCAGATCGTCGAAGTCCGCGTTCTGGCTCACGGTCAGGCGCAGGATCGTCGCCTCCAGCTGGGCATACAGGAGCTCCACGGCAAACCGCGTGTCCATGCGCTTGAACTCGCCGTTGCGGATACCCTCCAGGATGAGGCGGTGCAGGATGAGCTTGAACGTGACCGTGTGCCGCCGGATGTTCCGCTCGACGTTCGTGCCGGAGCGTTGCGCCGCCAGCAGGTAGTCGAGGATGACCGTCATCATGACGTTACGCTCGAACAGGAGCGTCAGCACCGCGTGCATCAGGCGGTCGAGGCGCGTGAACGCGGTGTCCGCCGGGTTGAGGATCTGCCTGAACTTCTGGTTCGAGATGCGCGACGCCTCCCCGATCGCGTAATTGAAAATCAGCCGCTTGTTGCGGAAATACTTGTACAGCGTCGTGCGCGCGATGCCGCAGCTGTCCGCGATCTTCTGGTACGTCACGCCGTCGTAGCCGTGCTCCGCAAACAACTGGATCGACTTGCTGATGATGGCATTCCGCCGCGCCTCATGGTCAATCACAATACCCATCTGTCCCTCGAAACGATTCCACACGCAAAAAAGTGGGGGATATTCTCTGCGAGTTCGGCGGATACGTCAAGCCAAAACCGCCTTCCCCGCTTCGTTTTTTTCCGCATGTATGGCTTGCGCAAAACGCGATAATGTGCGACCATTCACCCGTGCATTGGCGATCGCTCAACATCAGAGGTTCCTTATTATGAGACGTGCAATCCTTTTGTTTGTGTGCGCGGCGGCCGCGCTGGGGCAGGCGGCGGCGCAGGTGGCGTGGGACATGGAGGCGCTGGCATGGGCGGTCACGTCTATCCCGTCAAGGGCGGCGGCGCAGGTGGCGTGGGACATGGAGGCGCTGTTCGCGGTGCCGAAGGTGTATGACGCGCCGGCGTTTTACACGAACGGCGTGAAGGCGTGTTTCTATGAGAGCGTGCCGTACACGGGCATGGCCACGCGCGTGTTCGCCTACTACGGCGTGCCGGAGGGGCGCGGGGGGAAGGTCCCCGCGATGGTGCTGGTCCACGGCGGCGGCGGCTCGGCGTTCTTCGAGTGGGTGCGGCTCTGGAACGGCCGCGGGTATGCGGCGATCGCCATGGACACCTGCGGGTGCGTCAGCAGCAACGGCTACCAGAACCACCCGCGCCATACGCAGGGCGGGCCGCCGGGCTGGGGGGGCTGGACGCAGACGAAAAACGCCGTGACCGACCAGTGGCCGTACCATGCGGTCGCGGCGGCCGTCAAGGGGCATTCGCTGCTGCGGAGCTTCGCGGAGGTTGACGGCGACCGAGTCGGGGTCACGGGCATCTCGTGGGGCGGTTACCTGACGTGCATTGTGGCGTCGCTCGACACGCGCTTCGCGTTCGCCGTGCCGGTGTACGGGTGCGGGGATTTCGAGTCCATCCCCATCTTCGGGCTGTCCGCGGCGGAGGAGCGGGCGCGGTGGGTCTCGCTGTGGGACCCGCTGCATTATCTCCCGTCGGCGCGGGTGCCGTTCCTGTGGGTGACGGGAAGCAACGATTTCGCGTTCCCGCTGAACGCGCTTCAGAAGAGTTACCGGCTGCTCAACGCGCCGTCAACGCTCTGCGTCCGCGTGCGCATGCCGCACGGGCATGGCGGGGCAGGGGAGAACCCTGCGGAGATTTTTGCGTTCGCGCAGGGCATCGTCGGCAAGGGGGCGCTGCTCCCGAAAGTCTCCGCGCCGACGCGCGAGGGCCGGAAGGCGGAGGTGCGCGTGGGGCAGGCCGCGGCGTTCACGGCGGAGCTGAACTACACGCGCGATGGCGGCGTCTGGAAAGAGCGGCAGTGGGAGACCCTTCCGGCGCAAGCCGATGCCGCGGCCGGGCGGGCCTCCGCCGAGCTTCCCGAAGGCACGACGGCATACTATTTCAATGTCCTCCTGCCGGGCAACCTTGTGGTCAGTAGCGAGCACGAGGAGATTGTGCAGTAACGCGGGAGCGTGACGCCCCCGTTAAAACCACTCCGTCAGTCAGGCGGCAAAAATACACCTCCGTTTTTATTCTCACACAAAGGCACAAAGGGCACAAAGGGAAGTAATAAGTAATAGGTAATAGGTGATAGGTAAAAGGTAATATGTAAAAGGTATCTGCAAAAAAAATCCTTTGTGCCCTTTGTGCCTTTGTGTGAGAAAATATTCGCGCGGAGACGCGGCGTTTTTTTTGACAGGATGAACAGGATTTCACAGGATTCCCTTTCAAGGTGCGTATGCTTTTTTTACCTTTTACATATTACCTATTACTTATCACCTATTACTTCTCCTTCAATTCCTAATTGCAAGGCGGAAGCCTTGCGCTCCCGGCGGCTCCCAATTGTGCATTGTGCATTATGCATTATGAATTATGCATTATGCATTATAATAATTTTTCCCCTTGCAATGGGCGGGCGGAAAGCGTAATCTTTTCCTCATCTCAATCGGCGGGTGTCGTTTTGAGACTGGTTCTTTGACCGTCACGGGGAGTCCCCGTGACACCTTGCGCGAAGGTCACACTTCCTTCGCAAAATTTGTTTTGTACTTTTGTGCAGAACATCTATCTGAAAACACCCAAACTTGCAGGTAAATGAGAGATACATTTATCCGCAAGAGTTTTCAAGTCCCAAGTGTAGAGTATGGGGTACGTCCTTTTTTTTAGGCGTGCCACTGAAATACATACAGTGTTTGGGATTGGGCATTTGGGTGTGCCTCAGATAGGCATTGTAGGAATCAGAGGTGCGTCTTTCCATGCCCGTCAGGGAAGCCGACCTTATAAAATAAACGGGCTAACTGAGGACATGACAATGAACGGATACACGGGAAACAAATTCCCCCTCATTGAAGGGGTGGGTTGCGAGGCAAGGGGTGCCAAATTCCCCTTCTTTGAAGGGGTGGATGCCGGAGGCAGACGGGGTAGTTTAAAAGGCAGCCGCCTTCGCGTCGCGCTACTGACGCTCACCCTCATCGCCGCAACCACCGCAATCCACGCTGCGACCATCAACGTCTCCGGCGGAGGCTCTGCGCTCCAGACCGCAATCAGCAACGCCAACGAAGGCGACACCCTCCTCGTCGCCCCCGGAACCTACTCCCCCATCACCTCCAACAACAAAGCCATCACTATCGAAAGCACAGGCGGCGCGGAGGTGACCATCATTAATGGCGGCAACTCACAGCGTTGCGCGACACTGGGGACGACAACCTCCCACACCAACACTGTCCTCGCGGGGTTCACGCTGACGAACGGATACACATCCGCCTACGGCGGCGGGTCGTGGGGCGGCACGCTGAATAACTGCACGCTGACGGGCAACTCGGCAAACAACGGCGGCGGGTCGTATTACGGCACGCTGAACAATTGCACGCTCGCGGGCAACAGGGCAACCCAATACGGCGGCGGGTCGTATTACGGCACGCTGAACAACTGCACGCTCGCGGGCAACAGGGCAACCTACTACGGTGGCGGGTCGTATTACGGCACGCTGAACAACTGCACGCTGACGGGCAACACGGCAGACTCCTCCGGCGGCGGGTCGTGTTTCGGCACGCTGAACAACTGCACGCTCGCGGGCAACAGGGCAACCCAATACGGCGGCGGGTCGTATGGCGGCACGCTGAACAACTGCACGCTGACGGGCAACACGGCAGACTCCTCCGGCGGCGGGTCGTATTACGGCACACTGAACAACTGTATCGTGTGGGGCAACACCGCCGCCGGCGGCTCATCCCACAACTATTACAGCAGCACGTTCCGCTATTCCTGCACGACACCGGCGCCGAGCGGGACTTACAACGGCGGCGGGAACACCACGCAAAACCCGTTGTTTGCGGACGCGGCGAACGGGGATTTCCGGTTGCAGTCGAATTCACCGTGTATTGACAAGGGGAACAATAGTTACGTCATTGGGGATTTCGACCTTGACGGGAATTGGCGTATCGTCGGCGGTACGGTGGACATGGGGGCGTATGAATATAATCCTCTTGGCGGCGCGGTGAACGCGCCTGAACTGGGTTGGCGGACGGGCGGGGATGCGCCGTGGTTCGTGCAATCCGCCGTCACGCACGGCGGCCCCTACGCCACGCAGAGCGGGGAGATAGGGGACAACCAAGCGTCATGGATTGAGACGACGGTCACGGAGGCCGGTACGTTGTCGTTCTGGTGGAAGGTGTCGTCGGAGGCGGACACCTGGCCGAGCGGCGACTGGCTCATCTGCACCACCAACGGCGTGGAGGCGTTGCGGATTTCAGGCGAGGTGGGCTGGGAACAGCAGGTGCTGGAATTCGCTGGCGGCGAGACGACCATCCGCTGGACATACGCCAAGGACAGGGCGCTCTCCGCAGGTTCGGATTGCGGTTGGCTGGATGAGGTGGTGTGGATACCGACCTACACGGTGACGTTCGACGGTAACGGCGGCACGCCCGAGGTTCAAACGATGACCGTGACGAAAGGCTCACCTTACGGCGAGTTGCCGGAGGTTGATGCGCGGACGGGCTACGATTTTGCGGGGTGGTTCACCGCGCCGACGGGCGGCGAACAGGTGACATCCGCCACGACGGTGGAACAACTGTTGCCACACACGCTGTATGCGCACTGGGCGCTCAACTTGGGCAGCGCGGTGGACGCGCCGGAACTGGATTGGCAGACGGGCGGGGATGCGGAATGGTTCGCGCAGGACAACGTCACGCATGATGGCCCCTACGCCGCGCAGAGCGGGGACATCGGGGATCTTGAGGAATCGTGGATCGAGACGGCGGTCACGGGGGCTGGCACATTGTCGTTCTGGTGGAAGGTGTCCAACGGGACGGAGGAGGGCTGGGACTGGCTCGTCTGCTCCACGAACGGCGCGGAGGCGTTTAAGATTTCGGGCGAGGCGGGCTGGGAACAGCGGACACTCCGTTTCACGGGCGATGAGGCGGTCACTGTCCGTTGGACGTACATCAAGGACAAGGCGTACTCCGACGGCGCGGATTGCGGTTGGCTCGCTGAGGTGGCGTGGACACCCTCCGAGACGCAGACCACGCCCGTGCCTGTGCCGTATGCGTGGCTGGACGCGCATTACGGCGTGAACGGCGGGGATTACGAGGCGGTCGCGAACGGCAAAGACCCGAATAACGGGTACTACGTCTGGGAGTTGTACGTCATCGGTTTTGCGAACCCGTCCGACCCGGACAACCGCTTCACGGCGCGGATCGAGATGGAGGGCGATAAGCCCGCCGTGACGTGGGACCCGCACCTCCGTGACGGGACGCGCGCGTACATGCTGCTCGCCAAACCCTCACTCGACGCGGCGGAATGGACACCTGTTGACCCGAACGACATACCCGAGGGGATGCGCTTCTTCAAGGTGCGCGTGGGGATGCCGTAGGGGCGGTTCACGAACCGCCCGAATCAGGAATCAAATGGAGGGCGAACGTCCCCGTGAGCCGCAGCGCAACCAACGGCTCGCGAGGACGCTCGCCCTCCAACAGGATATCTTTTGTCTCGCACAAAGGCACGAAGGGCACAAAGGATTTTGGGTCGGAATTTTTGTTAGACAGGATTAACAGGATTGACGTTCAATCTCAAATCAAAAAACACCTTCGTGTCCTTTGTGCCTTTGTGTGAGATTATTCGTCCGTTTAATTTAACCACAATGGACACAATAGAATGCACAATGGACACTATTCTTGTGCCTATTGTGAAACCTATTGTGTCCATCGTGGTGAAAAGTCATTTAGGCGTTCCTTTCAAAACCTCGCGGATGGGGATGCCGTCGATTTCCAAGTCTTCGATGACGGCCTTCCCTTTCCATATCCGCACGACGGCGGCGGCATCGCGCGCTCTGGAGCGGTTAGCTTGCCGGTAAGCCTCTTCCGCCTGCGGGGCGAGGTGCTCGGGCATATAGTAGCGGTCGAAGGGCAGTTGGCAATGCACACGGTATTTCCCCGTGTCTATCCATTTCGTCTTTCCTTCGGCATCCTCTTCCATTCGCCTCTCGGCAGAGGAAGAGTCAACCCGCACTTTCAAATGCGGTAGCGACACGTCCGGTTTCAGGGAGACTCGCTCAACAACCGCAAAGCCGTTGGTGTCCGTGCCGATGTGCAGGTAACACCATTTGCCGTGCGGGATGGAGGTGTCGAAGAGATGTCCGCTTGACAACGCGTTAAAGTCCAGCGCGACATACTGCCCCCTGAATGCGTCGAAGGGGTCAACGGGCGCGGTCTGGAAGCGGTGGACCGTACCCCGGCGCAAGGTGAGTTCGCGGAGGACGATGCTGTGCACCAGCACATAGAACTGCGCGGCGATGCCGAGGAAAATGAAGGTGTAGAAGAGTCTCTTTTTCATTGTGCGCCTCCTGCCTGTTTCATCTGGCGCGAGGCCAGCGTATTGATCACGAAGAATAGGATTCCGCTGATGATGAACGCGATGCCTTTGGCGGTGAAGCCGAGGTCGGACGTGAAGAACTTCCCGAGGATAAGCCCCAGCACGATCAGCACGCCGCCGTTGACGAACAGCACTTCGCGGTTCACGATGCCTTTGCCGATGGCCACCAGCCCGAGGCACCCGAGGTAGAGCGTTGTCAGGTAGGCGGGCAATAACTCTTTACCTGATTCCACCGACGAGAATATGCAATACGCGATGGCGACGAACAGCGGCGCGATGCCCCAGAACGTATGGAACGGGATACTGTTTGTTTTCAGCCCGTACAAGTCTGATTTCCTGCGGTGCGCGATGACCATCAGGAACACGGACAGCACAGGCGCAAGCAGGGCGAGCGCGGAGTCAAAGAGCGACACCCCAAAATACGAATGGTTGTAAACGCGCCGATGCTCCCACCCGATCTCCTCCCACGGCCATGCGAACGTCAGCAGGTAGAGCAGCACGGTGAGACCGCAGCCGCCGAGCGTCCGCATGGGGGTCTGCCAGATGGAGGCGTGTTTCGGCTCGCAGAGCATCCCGCCCAGCAGGAGCGAGGTGAACATACCGCTGTAGATGACCATCCATAGCCCCGGCAAGGTTTTCTCCAGCGTCACGCCCAGCGCGACCGTCGAGCATAACGCCGCGCCCCACACCGCAAGCCCAGCCCGCACACCGCCGGGGGCGTCCTTGCGAAGCCTCATGATGAACGGTATCGCAAGACAGGCGAACAGCCAGTATGCCATGCGGTCGCTGGAGTTGTCATACACCATAGTCGCCCACGCGAGCAGCCCGGCGAAGTACCCCACCCCGACGCTCACGGAGCGCGTCGCGTACAGCGTCGGCAGCAGCAGCAGCGTCCATGACAGCGCAAACGTTTCCGCATCCCCCGAGATGTGGTACGTCTGCGCGATGAGCGCGATGCCCGTGCCGACGGACAGCCCCCAGAAGATGCCCAGCGGCTCCAAGAAGCCTTGCGACCGCCAGCCCTTCCGCAACCCCAGCGCATACGCGCCCACGCACAGCGTCAGCGGCAGCAGCGCGAACACCGTCCGCACCTCCCGCGAGAGCGCGTCCCAGTTCGCCGCGAGCAACGCGATGACCCCGAGCCCAATGAGCAGTGCCCCCAGCGAACACAACGTAATCTGCCGCCACGAGGCGGCGGACGCATCCGCGCCGTACCGCTCCTCCAGCCGCCCGCGCGTCGCCGCATCGATGATGCCCTCGCGCTGCCACGCCTCCATCTCCTGTTGCAGCCATTTTTTATTGGTCATGTTTTTCTCCTTTCCCGCCACGCCCGTAAACCTCGATTTCCGTGTAGTGGTTTCCCGGCAGAACCGATTGGTCGTTGCCCGTGCCGCCATCGAAACAGCCGTTGCTGTAACAGCGCACATAACGCCCTTTGACGGCGCCCGTGGCAAAGGGGCGCCCGTAGGGGGATTCGACATACTCCTTGTCTTTGCCCTTGCCGAACCCGGCGGAGTTCTCGTAGTCGTTGTTGAATACCGTGACGGCGCCATCCGCAAAATCAGGGTCGCTGGAGATTCGGCAGATCACAGCGCGGTAGGCACGCTGATTGGAGTGTTCCAGATGGCAGTGCCAAATGCAGACGGCATGGATTTCCTTTTCCTCGCCCAAGTCAACCTGAACCCATTGGAGACCGGGGCTCAGCGTGACGCAGGCTTCTAGATGTTGCATCCCCCAACCCCATTGCAGCCGGCATTTCGTTACCCCATCTGTGATAAGCGACAACTCGCCGGAAAGCGGCGGGGTGCTGGAGGTCACACCGCAACCGCGCGAAAGCAATTTGTCGCACCCTTCCGGGACGGCAATCGGCGGTCGCTGCTGGTCATGCGGATAGGGGTCAAGTTGCATATACGGGGAAAGCCCCCATGGCGACCCCGTGGAAACGAGCCGGGACGCAATCAGGAAACCTACGCTCAGCACTAAAACATTGCACGCTCTCATGGCTGTTTCTCCTGTGTTGCGGGCGGCGCGATGACGCGCACAATCGGATGTGTGCTGAGATTGCCCTGATTACCTAGCCCTGTCCAAACAAGAGGACGTAGTCTGCTTGCCGCCTCAATGCGTATCCAGTCGTTCTCGGCATTCGCTTCAATCTCCGCAAGGGCGGCTTTGTCGTCAAGTATCTCCGCCATTCTCAGGTGCGCCCATCCGCCTTTCTCAGTTTTGGCAACTTCCGCAAGAAGCCCCAAATCCGTTAGTCTGGCAATCGCCCTGCGCCTATGCTGATTTTCGGCATCCTTTGCAAACTCTGCAAGGATGGTCTGGTCGGTGATTTTACTTACCGCCGTCGCGCACATCGAATGGAGACCGCGCTTCCAGTGAAATCCCGAAGGATCCACTTGTAAATCTCCTCCTTTCGGTGCTTCGATGTTCCCATATTTTCGGACAATTTCCGTGAGGACGGCTTGGTCGGTGAGTTGATCTGTCGCGAATGAACGCAGCACGCTATCTTCATCGCTTAAGGCGATTGCCGTAAGGACGGCTTGGTCGGTCAGTTTCTTTATCGCCTCCCGCCGGTCTCCCCACCGCCATTGCTTTTTCTCGTCATTCCTCGCGATTTCCGCCAAGGCGGCTTGGTCGGTCAGTTTGCGTATCGCCACGATGCGCATCTTCTCGTCCTTGTCATTTTTCGCGATGTCCGCAAGGAGTTTTTGGTCGGGGTGCCCTTCTGCGACTCGGAGGCGCACCCATGCGTTCCCGTCCTGCTTTTCAAATTCCGCGAGAAGCGTTTGCTCATCCAGTTTGTACACCGCTTCTCGGCGCACCTGTGCGTTGGGATCGGTCCTGGCGATTTCCGCGAGAAGCGCTTGATCCTCCAGTTTGTAAACGATTTCTTGGCGGACGATTCCTTCCATCTCCATACGCGGGGCGGGGTCTTTCCACGCCTCCATTTCTTTCTTCATGATTTCGACCAAGACCGCCTGATCGTCGAGTTTGCTAATCGCTATCCGGCGCACGCTCTCGTTCCTGTTGTGCCTTGCGATTTCCGCAAGGGCTGGTTGGTCGTCGAGTTTATAAACCGCAGCAATCGCGACTTTCCCGTTCGCGGCCGTTTTAGCGACCTCCGCAAGGGCGGATTGCTCATGCAGCCTGAACACCGCATCCAAGGACACGCTCTCGCCTTGGCTGCTTGTCGCTATTTTCAAAAGGGCGGCTTGGTCATGCCCATCCAATGCGTTGGCATCCGCGAACAGTAACGGTGTGATGCCAACAAGCATTACAATCAATGTGTAGCGTTTCTTCATGGTGTCTCCTCCTTTTTTTTGACAGGATTTACAGGATTGCTTTTCCGTCTTGTCTCGCGCAAAGGCACGAAGCACGCAATGGTTTTTTCCTTTGTGTGAAAACATTATCCTCCTTGCCGTTCGACCAGCGCATCCCGCATGGCGTGGATGTCCGCGTCCAGCCCAGTCCAGATTTTGAATGCGTGCGCACCTTGATGGAGAAGCATCCCCAGCCCGTTGGCGGTCGTCGCGCCAGCGGCTCGCGCGGCGCATATCGTGGGCGTGACGGTCGCGGTGTAAACTACATCGTACAGCACCTGCCCCGGACGGAACGCCTCGGGCGCGAGCGGCGACACGTCGCCCGCATGAAGCCCAGCGGAGGTGCAATGCACCACGAGGTCGGCATCCCGCGACGCGGCGCACCAGTCGGTTGCGGTGCTGATGCGCGAGCGGAGATTGGGGACACGCGCCAAGTCCTGCGCCAGCCGCTCGGCTTTTTCCGCGCTACGGTTCGCGAGCGTGATGACCTCCGCGCCGGACTTCGCACACGCCAGCGCGACGGCGCGTCCCGCGCCCCCGCACCCCAGCACCAGCACGCGCCTACCCTCGGGCGTGATACCGCAGTCCTCTTGGAGCGACGCGAGGAAACCCGTGATGTCGGTGTTGAAACCCGCGCACCCGTCCGCATCGAAACGCACGACGTTAATTGCGCCCGCGAGTTGCGCGATGGGGTCGATGCGCGTCATGAGCGCAAGCGCGGCGGACTTGTGCGGGAGGGTCAGGTTCAGCCCCGTGAAGCCTTCCGCACGGCAAGCGTCGAGGCGTTCCGCCAGTGCCTCGGGCAACACGTCGAACGCCGTGTACTCCGCCTGAATCCCGAGCGCACGGAACGAAGCCGTGTGCATACGCGGCGAGAGCGAATGGCTAATCGGATGACCGAAGATGCCGAAGCGGTGCGTCATTGCGATGGTCCTTTTTTTCGATTGAAGCCGATTGAAATCGACTGAAATCGACTGAAATCGGTTTTAGTCGGCTTTAGTCGATTTCAATCGATGTCAGTCGAAAAAAAACAATCCCTCATCACACATCCTCGCGCCGGACGGCGACCACGCCCGTGCGGGAGATGTCGATGATGCGGTAGGGTTTCAGGAGGCGCAGGAAATCGGAGACGGTCTCTTGGTTGCCCGCCATCTCGATGGTCACGGAATCCTCCTGCACGCCGACCACCTGCGCCTTGAACAGCGACGCGAGCTCAAGCACCTCGACGCGGCTGTCGTGGCTGTCCGCGCCCACGCGCACGAGGATGAGCTCACGGTCGAGGTGGCGCAGGTTCGTCATGTTGACGACCTCGATGACGTCCACCTGCTTCGCGAGCTGGCGCGTCACCTGCTCGATGACGCGCGCATCGCCCGGCACGACGATGGTCATTTTCGAGACCGTCTCATCGGCGGTCGGCGCGACGTTCAGCGTCTCGATGTTGTACCCGCGCCCAGAGATCAAGCCCACGATCCGCGCCAGCACACCGGGTTTATTCTCTACCAAACAATTGATGATGTGATTCATAAGCCTCCAGAGTGTTCAAATGGTGATTAAATATGTTCCCATTTTTTTGAGGAAACGTCAACGGATTTTGTGCGGGATGCTTGAATCCACTCCCGCACCCGAATCTTTTTCCTTTCATCGCATCGCGGCTTCTGGTACCATAACGGACAATCATTCAATAAGGAGAAGCGGGAGGTGAAACCGTGAAAAGAAAAACGGGCGTTCATATCTGCATATTCATTGGTGGGCTTGCGGTATTGGCAGCGTTGGCCTTGGCTACCGGTCCTCTTCTTGCGCTTTTTGCTTTCGTCGCAATCTTTCTTATCCCCTTGTCGCTCGTAACGCTCTTCACCGCGCTCGTGGAGGGCATCCCGCTTTCCGTCGGGCTGCGGGTACCGTATCGGCGCACGCTCCGCATCCTGCTGGCCGCGAACGCCGCCTCTTTCCTTGCGAGGCCGCCTGTTGACTTTCTGAACGGGTATCTTTACACGACGTTCATGCCCGGACCGCTGGCGCCGTATTTCCGCGCCTACCCGCTGGCGGCGGTTCTGGGTGCGCTGATCGTGTTCGCCGCGATCCTGCTGGTCGAGGGCGGCATTATCGCCGTGTGGCGCAAGAAGCAAAACATCAGCGTGGGATGGAAGCGGCTGCTGCTCACCGTCTTCATCATGAACGCCATGACCTTCGCCGTGCTTGCCCCGCTCAATTACCTGATGGTGCGTCCCACGCACGGGGTCAAGGCGTTCACCGACGACTCCTCGTGGGCGCAGCACCCCTTGGCCGAAATCTGCTACACCGCCCCCAACGGCGACCTCTGCGCCGTCATGACGGACGGCAGCAACCCGCGCACCGTCAGCCCCGACACCGTGGAGGGTTGCCGGCCCGCGCAGGGGCTCGCCAGAAACGTCGTCTCTAACGAATACGTGAGCATCTCTTGTGATCAATATACTCACGGCATCACTATTGTTGAACGAGACGGCAATAGACTCTGGCGTATCGCGGACAACCCCGGGCTTCTAGGGGTCGGCAATCGTCGCTTTGGGGATATCTGCCTCTTGGACAACGGGCAGGAGTTTGTTTTCAGCGAGTCGAAGGGCGGCATTTACCTCGTCAACATCGCCGAGCGCAAAGTGGGGCTCATCGTATCCGGCGACAAGTTTTTCACGCTTACCCCGCGCTATCAACAGGAACAGGGGAAAGAGGATTACTAGTGTCCTGTAAAATATAGATTTCACGATGGAGGGCGAGCGTCCCCGCGAGCCGTTAGACACAGGGTAGAGAGCGAGGTGAACACCATGTTGAAGGCGTTGTCGGCGTAGAAGTCGGAGACACGCCGGGAGCGCAGGGCTTCCGCCCTGCTATTATTGGCAAGGCGGAAGCCTTGCGCTCCCGGCATACACCTACGGGTTCTGCTGTTCCCTTTCACGGATAATCTCCGCCGCCTGCTCGCGGGTGAGTTTTTTCAGCTTGCCGTCGGGCGAC
>WRJS01000030.1 GCA_009778475.1 Kiritimatiellota bacterium
AGAAGAACAGCAACCCCTCCTCGAGGTGGATGTCGCCCGTGAACGTGTGGCCCGCGCCCGAGAGGCGCAGGACGCCCGGCCCGCGCTTGATGAGGCCGCCGTCCTTCGTCGCACCCAGCGCGGGGTCGTGCAGCAGCGCGCGCTGGAGGGTGATGTCCGTGGGCGGCCGCCTGTTGTCGGAGATGACGTCGAACACCGCGCCGCCCGCCTGCACGAACAGGTTCGTCATGTTCGCGTTGTTGATGAAATCGCCCTGACCGCTCATGTTCCGCAACACGCCGCCGTTGAAGTAAATCGTGTTCTGCCCCTCGGTCTTATCGACGCTGATGCGCTGTATTTGCAGCACCCCGCCGTTGAGGTACAGGATCGCCTCCGAGTCGGCCTGCGCCGTGCCGATCGAAAGTTCCAGCAGGTTCGTCACGCGCACGAGGCCGTCGTTCATCTCCAGCACACCCCTGCCGCCGTTGTTGACCAGCGTGATGCGCGGGTAGATGACCGTGCCGCCGTCCACGGTCAGCATCCCGTCTGCGCGGCTCAGTCCCACATGGATGCGGTAGTCGTTGTTCGCGTCGCCCGGGCGGACCAGCGTCCCGTTGGCCAAGACGTTCAACCGCCCCGTCGAGCCCGCATTGTTCCCGACGTAAATGTCGCGGCTCACCTCCACCCGCGCCGGGAGCGTCCCGCCGCCGATGTTCGCCGTGCCGAGCGCGTTGGGCGCCGACCCGAGGATGAACTGCCCCTGCGCGTTCTCGCGGATGCCCAGAAGGCCCTCCACCACATTCAGCGTCGCCGTCGCGCCCGCCGCGTCCGCCACATAGAACGCTGTCCCCGGCGCGGCGGTCCACACCTCCATCTCCGCGCCCCCCGACAGCCACAGTTCGCCGTCCGTCACCGCCATCGCGCGGAGCGGCCCGGCCGGCGTGGTCAGGCTCGCGCTGCCGCCATTCTGGATGAGCGCGCGCACCTCCGCCGACGGCTCGAGGCCTTCGACCCAGTTCGCCGCGCTCGCCCACGGCTGCGGCGCCGTTGACGGGTTGCCCCAGACGGCGACATTGCACTCACGCCCGTACGCGCCGCACTCGTTCGCATAATTCACAATCGCGTCATGCAGCGGCATGAAACCCGAATGCACCCGAATCTGGGAGATGTGCGCCACCGCAGCCATCTCATAGCCGGTGCGGCCGGCGTTCTCCGTCGCCCCGATGGTGAAGATGCCGTCCGGCAGGATGTTGACTCTATCCCTGAATACATTTCCCATCGTCTGCACACCGTTCACATAGACATACTCCATCTTCGTCGCGCCGTCACGCGTCATCACCACATGATGCCACTCTCCCCAAGGCGGCCTCGTGCCCCAGCCCACATTATCGCTGTGATGCTCGATCGCGTTCCCGTCATTCGAGTACCGCGCCTCGAACAGGCGGTAATTCGGCCCGCCCAGCCCGTCCGAACTCACGCCTCGGAACGTCCACGCGAAATACGTCGTGTTGCCCGACTGTGCGGTCGGGACATTGATCCACGTCTCCATCGTCCACGAGCCCGTCCCCGTGATGGCCTGATCCGGCTGCATCCCCGCGAGGACAGAGTTCACGTTCCCCGCGAAATACACCGACGGCGTATTCATCGCGCCAAACGTCGTCAGCGCGGGCCCCTCATTCGCGGTGACGTTCGTGAACACCCCGCCCTGCGACCCCATGTTCGGCCACTCCTGCACCTTCCCCCCGACCACGACCGACACATTCGTCGCCGCCAAATCCACCAGCAGCGAACCCTTCACCTGTATCGCCAGCACATTGAACGCCGACGCACAAACTGCACACACGAGTAGTCCCGAGACCATTGATTTTTTCATAACTAACTTTTCCTTCATTTTTGATTTAACCACAATGGACACAATAGAATTCACAATGGACACTATTTTCAATATAGCGTGTTCGTGCTATTGTGCCTATTGTGAAAACCATTGTGTCCATTGTGGTTAAAAATCGTTTCCTTACCTCAAAATGATGAGCGTTGCGCCGTGGGAGATGCGGTAGAGGTTGTTGCGGAAGTTGCCGCTCCAGGCTTTGGGCAGGTTCTCTTTGGCGAACGGGGTTGCGGGCGACACGGTGGTGGCGGTGAACACGTCAAT
The DNA here is from genome assembly GCA_009778475.1 of Kiritimatiellota bacterium. Taxonomy (GTDB): domain Bacteria; phylum Verrucomicrobiota; class Kiritimatiellia; order RFP12; family UBA1067; genus WRJS01. The sequence goes on from WRJS01000030.1 coordinate 2,132, forward strand.
CACGCCCTTGGCGTATTCCATGCCGTTGACGATGAGCCGCGCGTTCGGTCCCAGCACGAGGTTGTCGAACGCGACCAGCCCTGCGGTGCTGCCGTCGGGCAGGAGGGTGATGATGAGCGTGTCGGTGACGGTGAGGGTGCCGTTGATGACGCTGCCACCGCCTTCGCCCGCGATGACGGTGGCGACGGTCTGCGACGTGCCGTTCAGGTTCAGCACCCCGCCGTTGCCCAGTTCGATGGCCAGCCCTTCCGGCAGCATGGTGTCCGTCTGCACCAGCCCCGGCGTGAGCCATTTGTTCATCAGGTAGGCCTCGACCGTCTCGCGCTCGCCGTCCGCCAGCGCGCGGTTGTACACGAGCAGTTCGCCGATCTCGCCACGGTAGTTGCGGGTGCCGGAGTTCGACCACCAGTAGTTGCCGACCGTGGTGTAGATGGAGGCGTTCCAACTGTTGTTCGCGTTCCCGGCGAGTTGCGTCAGCAGGAACGGCGCGGTCCCGACATCGGGATCGACGAGCGAACTGATGTCAACGCCGTTGGTATAAACCTTGCCGTTGTTGTTCACGAAGTCGTCGCCGCTGCCGGGCATGCGCAGTTTGGTCGAGTTCTCCTGATAGCGGATGCCCTTGTCGGCGTTGGACTGGCCGAAGATGCCCGAGTAGGCCCGCTGCTGGGCGTTCAGGCGGTTGACGATGAACACCGTTTTCATGACCGTCTCGTCGGTGGAGGAGAGCCATGTCGGGGCGTAGGTGTCGGTGAGCAGGTTCGTGCCGAACACGACGCCGCCCTTGCCGTCGAATGCGTCGGGGAGGTAGAAGGGGCTGGTCGCGGCGGCGGGGTTCGTGTGGCTCATCGTCCCGCCGATGGTGGAGTCCCATTGCGAGACGACGCCGCCCGCGCCGATGGTCAGCGTGGAGAAGTTGGACGCGTCGAGCGCGACGGTGAGGCCGTCCAGTATCGGCGGGGTGTTGTTCTTGTTGCCTTGGATCGACCATTCCGCGTCGTCGATGATGATGTGCGAGGGGGGCAGTTCGTCGCTGTCGAGGATGATGACTTTCCCGCCGCCGGTGAAGCCCCACGACGCGCCCTCCGCCACGTCCATCGTCCCGCGCAGGAACAGTGTGCCGCCCTGCGTGTCGAACACGACGCGGCCGCCCTCGACCGTGAAGGATTGCGAGAGGGGCGCGTTGTTCACGCTGCTGACGTAGAGCGTCCCGTCGCCGCGCTTGACGACCGTCCCGTTCCCGCCTTGCAGGGTTGCGGCGTAGTCCTCGTCGCCGCTGAAACGGAGTTCGGCGTTGTTGACGACCGCGCCGCTGCCGAGGGTGCCGCCCGCGCCGACGTCCAACACGCCGTTGTGGATGACCCATGTGCCGAGGAAGCCGTCGTTGTCGCCCGTAAGGGTCAGCACCTGCTGGTCGTTCTTCACGATGACGGTCTGCGCGGGGCCTTCGATTGAACCCGCGAACGCGGTGTCCTCCGTGGCGCGGTTCATCTTGAGGTTGCACCCCGCGTCGAGCAGCAGCACGCCGCCGGGCGCGCCGCCCGTGAGGCTCGAGAGGATCACGCCCTGATAGTTGTTGTCGGGGTTGGACGTGTTCAGGTAACTCGCGAGGAAGGCGGCGGCGTTGCCGGGCGTGGCGATCTGGAGGGTGCCTTCGCTGGCGTCGATGTAGCCGAGGGTCAGCGGCTGCGCGGAGGCGATGACCTGCAGGCCGGGGCCGACTTTGCGGAGCACGGAGTTTGTCGTGGCGTTCACGGTTCCGGAGAAGGTGGCGGTGCTGCCATCGGCAGTCCCCACGTTCGCGATGGCGCTGCCGTTGAGGTTGAGGCGCGTGGAGGCGGGGCCGCTCAGCCCGCCGACGCGGGCGGCGCCTTCCAGCGTGAACGCGGGCGAGAGCAGCGCTTGCGGCAACTCGCTGATGGCCGCGTCCGACGGGGCCTGCATCCACACCGCGAACCCTTGATTGCCGCCGCGCTCGTAGAAGCCGATGGCGATGTCATGCTCGCCCGCCTCCAGATGGATGGGTGCGCCTTGGACAATGTTCCCTGAGGTCGTCGCGGTGACGGCCAACACGCCGTCGATGAACACGACGACGAAATCGTCGCTCCACTGCGTGCCGAAGATGTAGTCGCCGCTCTCCTCGGCAGTGAACGCGCCGCGATAGATGGCGATGAAGTTGTCGGCGCCGTTCGCGTCGAAGGGCACGGGGAACAGGCAAGGCTCGGTGCTGGTGCTCAGGCCGAAGTTCAGCGTCTCGCCCGCGTGGGTGGTGTTGGTGACGAGCATCGGGGTCGTCGAATAGAAGAAGGCGTTGAGTGCGCCGAGCGTGGGCATGAGGTTGGCGTTCAGGCGGTCGGCGTTGGTCATCTGGTAGTAATACGCCGTCAGCCCCTGCGGCTCGCCGATGGCGGCGGGCGGCTGTATGCCGTTGACCGTGAGCGTGCCGCCGCCCGTCAGCGTGAAGTCGCCTGTGATGCCCCCCGGCATGGTCAGCGCGGCGGTCCCGGCCGCGACGGCCACGTCGCGCACCTGCGCGGTGGGGTCCACCGTCATGGTTCCGCTCCCGGTCTTGACGAGCGTGAGGGCCGGGTCGATCGTCGCCATGAGCGTCCAACTGCTGGCATCCGCGCCGACGGTGACGGTCTGCGCGCCCCCGAGGCCGTCGGTCACGAGGCCGGGGTTGATGATGCCGTTGACGGTGATGTCGCGCCCGTTGACGTCCAGCACCGCGCCGTCCGCGACGCCGACCTTGCCGCGGCCGATGCCCTTGGGCAGCGCGTCGTCGTGCGCGACTTTGAGTGTGCCTTGCTCGATGAGCGTGTCGCCCGTGTAGTCCTGCGCCACGTCAACCGTGAGCGTCCCCGCGCCGCGCTTGCGAAGCCCCAGCCCGTAGCCGTGCGAGTCCACCCCCATCGGACGCACGAGGTCGGCCGACCACAGCAGATCGTCCTCGTACCCGAGGCCGAAGTAGCCCGTGACGTTGACGGCGGAGTTGGTGAGGACGATGGCCGGGTTCCAAGCGAAGGTCATGCCCGCGCCCACGCCCAGCGTCGAGCCCGAGTTGCACGGGTCGAACACGCCCGCGAAGCCGCTCGCGTCCGCGAAGAACGTGTGGCCGCTGTCGGTGGTGAAGATGCGCCCTGTGCCGGCCAGCGCGCCCGCGAAACTCGGGTACGTCGAGCCGGCCGTGTTCACCTCCATGCCCTCCGCGCCGACCGTCAGGGTGACGCGGCTGGGGACGGTCACGCCGTCGCGCAGTTTCACCGTCCCGTTGTTGACGTAGAGGGACGAGGAGGCGGCGAGGTTCTGCGCGTCGTTGCCGATCATGAGGCCGCCCCTGTTCGTCACCGCGATGTTGCCCGTGAACGCGCTGGCGTTGCGTATCCGCACCGCGCCCTCGCCCTCGATCGCGAGGTGGCGCGGCGAGCCGCCGTTGTCCGTCAGGTTCTGGAGGGACAGGCCGGGGTTGCCGTTGTTCCTGAACCCCATCCAGCCGCCGCCCGCGCGGTAGGTGTCGCCGTGCGGGGTGAGGGTGGCGTTATAGGTGCGGTCGTTCTCGATGGCCCCGAGGTAGAGGCCGGGGTGGCCCGACGTGGCGAAGTCGAAACTCGTGCCAGTCGTGTTGCCGTTGATGAGGATGTAGCCGCGTGAGCCAGTCGTGATGCGCGCGAGCAGCGCGGCCGAGGGGTTGAAGTTGTTCGCGTTGAGGTGCAGTGCGCCGTCGTCCGCCAGCGTGATCATCCCCGAGCCGAGTTGGCCGAGGTTCTCGAGGCGTATCTTGCCCCCCGTGATTGTCGTGCCGCCCGTGTAATTGTTCGCGCCCGTGTTGTCCAAGATCAACGTGCCGCTGCCCTGCCCCGCGACCAGCAGCGCCGTCGTGCCGGTGATCGGGTGGTTGTACGTCAGCGTCGCGCCGTTCAGCGGGCAGAGGCTGAGCGGCACCCCCGGCGCGGTGATGACGGGCTTCGACAGCGTGAACTCCCCGCGCGTCGCGAGTTTCAGGTACGGGTGCGTGGACAGGTCGATGATGTCGTCCTTGTTCTCTTGGAAGATCGCGAGGTAGCCCACCGCGTCCGTCGGGATGATCGAGAGCAGCCACGGGACGCCGCCCGCGAAGTTGCACCCCACCACCGCGTCGGGATTGGCGAAGCGCACCTTGCCCGCGTACCCCGGCATGAGGTCGTCGCGCCCGAAGAACAGCAGGCCGTCCTCAAGGATGATGTCGCCCGTGAACGTGTGCGGCCCGCCCGTGAGGCGCAGCAGCCCCGTCCCGCGCTTGACGATGCCCCCGTCCACCGTGACCCCCAGCGCGGGGTCGTGCCGCAGCGCGCGCTGGATGGCGACATCCGTGTTGTCGATGATGTCGAACACCGCGCCGCCCGCCTGCACGTACAGCCTCGTGCTGTCTTTGTTGATGAAGTCGCTCTGATTGTTCACGCTCCGCACCGTGCCGCCGTTGAAATAGATCTCGTTCACCCCGTTTTCCTTGTCGATGTTGAAGCGCGGCAACTGCAACACGCCGCCGTTGAGGTACACGATGGCCTGCGCGTCGGCATACCCCGTGTCCGCCGAGAAATACACCGAGTCCGTCAGGCGCACGAACCCCCCGTTCATCTCCAGCACACCCGTGCCGCCGTTGCTAACCAGTTGGATGCGCGGGTAAAACACCGTGCCGCCGTTCACCGTCAGTTTGCCGTCCCCGCGATCCTGCCCCATGCGTATATAACCGCCCTCATTACCCCAGCGCGTCAGCGTCCCGTTGTCCCAGATGGTCAGCCGACCCGTCGCCCCGAGGTTGCTCCCGACGCGTATGTCACGGTTAATCTCCACCCGCGCCGGGAGCGCCCCGCCGCCGATGTTCATCGTCCCCAGCGAATTGGTCGTGTTCCCGAGATAGAGTTGCGTCGCCACGCCCGGGTCGCGCATGGCCAGGAAGCCCTCCACCACGTTCAGCGTCCCCGTCGTGCCGGCCGCGTCCGACACATAGAGCGGCGCCCCCGGCGAGGCCGCCCACATCTCCAGCGACGCGCCCCCCTCCAGCGTCAGCGACCCCTCCGCCACCTTCAGCGAACGGATGAGACCCAACGGCGTGGACAGCACCGCGCTCCCGCCATTGGCGATAATCCCCGGGAGCGACGCGGACGGCTTCACCCCCACCAGCCAGTTCGACGGCGACTCCCACGGCTGCGGCGGGCTAACCGACGGGTTGTCCCAGATCGCGAGCTGCGGCACCACCCCGTAGGCCGCATGTTCCTGCGCGAAATTCACCTGCGCCTCCAGCAGCCGCATGAACCCCGTATGCACCCGAATCTGCCCGATGTACGCCGTCGCCTGATAATCCCAACCGTTGCGGTTGCCGTTCTGCGTCGTCCCGACGAGGAAGATGCCGTCCGCCAAAAGGTTGATGCTCGTGCGCGATGCCGCCGTCGTCTGCATACCGTTCACATAGACGTACTCCATCTGCGTCGAGCCGTCACGCGTCAGCACCACATGATGCCACGACCCCGCCGGAGGCCTCGTGCCCCAACTCACGTTATGCCCGCTCCCGTAATGCTCGATCGCGTTCCCGTCATTCGAATACCGCGCCTCAAACAAACGCGCGTCCACGCTCGAGCCCCGATACGTCCACGAGAAAAACGTCGAGCTCGCCGTCGACACCGCCGGCACCGCGATCCACGCCTCCACCGTCCACGAGTTCCCGCCCGTGATCGCCGCATCCGGCGTCATGCCCGCGAGAATCGAGTTACTATTCCGCGCCCCGTTCGCATCCCCCGAGAAATACAGCGCCGGGGTGTTTGCCGCGCCAAACGTCGTCAGCAGCGGCCCCTCATTCGCCACCACGTTCGTGAACGACCCGCCCTGCGAGCCCTCGTTCGGCCACTTCTGCACCTTGCCGTTCACCACCTCCGCCACATTCGTCGCCGCCAGATCCACCAGCAACGACCCCTTCACCTCTATCGCCAGCGCATTGAGCGAAAGCGCAACCATCACACACGACATTACATACTTTTTCATTTGATTCTCCAATTTGCATGAGGTAAAAAATACTCCATGATTGAAAAAGGATGACACATTACCCTTCGGGTGTCAACGATTATTTTAGCCGGGACAATGCCGCTTGACGACGGAACCGCGGAGAGGCTGAAGGCGATAAAGGGAAACACCTGCGTCCCCTAAGTCCCCTCCGCCACCCTCATTCCTAATTTCTAATTCCTGATTTGAAATACTCCAGCGCCTCTTGGTAGCGGGGGTTGCCGGGCTCGAGCTCGAGGGCGGTGCGGCAGAGGTCGGCGGCGGCGGCGGGGTCGCGGGGGCCGATGAGGACGGCGAGGTTGTAGGCGGCCTGGGCGCGGCAGTCGGGGTCGGCGAGGGCGGTGCGGAGGTGCGCCTCGGCCTGCGCGGTGTCGCCGGTCTCGGCGAGGGCGAGGCCGAGGTTGAGGTTGGCCGCGCCGTTGCGGGGCGCGGCGCGAAGGGCGGTGCGGAGGTAGCCGATGGCCTCGTCGAGGCGGCCGCTTTGCGAGGCGAGGATGGCGGCGTTGACGTGGGGCATGACGGTGTCGTCGCGCAGACGCATGGATTCGTGGTAGGCGGCCATCGCGCCTTTCGCGTCGCCGCGTGCGAGGCGGTGGTTGCCGGTGTTGTAGTGGCTGGCCCAGTCGTCGGGGCGGGCGTTGTACATGGCGAGCAGTTCGGCTTCGGCGGCGAGGAGGTGTTGGAGGGTGTCGGCGGGGAGGGCGGTGCGGGGGTATGGCGCGAGGGCCTGGGCGGCGTGGACGCGCACGAGGCGGGAGGGGTCGGTGAGGGCGCGGCAGAGGGCGGCGGCGGTGGCGTTGTCGCGCAGGTTGTCGCCGAGGAGGGCCGCGGCCGCGCTCCGAACAAGGGGGGAGGCGGAGGGGGAGAGGGAATGTCCAATATCCAACACGGAATGTCCAATGTCCAAGTGGGTGCGCTCGGGAAGGGTGGCGCAAGAGCGGATGGTGGTCCATTGCTGGGGGGTGAGGGGGGCGTTGCGGAGGAGGCGGAGGAGGGAGGCGGCGATGACGGGTTCGGGGGCGGGTTCGGCGAGGTGGGCGAGGATGTCGGGGAGGCGTTCCCAGTCGCGCTTGCGGGCGGCGGCGATGAGGTCGCCTTGGCGGAGGGCCTTGGCGCGGCGGGTGTCGTCGGGGTGCCATTTGCGGACGTGCGCGGCGGCCCATGCCTCGTCCTTACCGGTGTGGCAGAGGGTGCAGGCGGAGGCGGCGCCGAAGCGTTGGGCGGCCTCGGGGTTGGGGGGGCGGTGGGAGTGGTCGCTGCGGCGCATGGCGGCGAAGGCGGTCTGGGGCATGTGGCAGGAGATGCAGGTGGGGAGTGTGGAGGGTGGAGGGTGGAGGGTGGAGTTGGTGGCGGTGTGGCGGGAGTGGGCGGTGAGGTCGCGGGGGTGGCAGGTGGCGCAGGCGGCGGAGGGGAGAAGTTCGGAGTTCGGGCTGGCCTTGTCTCCTGTTGGCGCGAAGCGGTTGCGGCCGCTGGAGGTGTGGCAGTGGGTGCAGGAGAGGCCGCCGCGCTGGGCGCAGGGGTTGAGGAGCCAGAGGGTGTAGGTGTAGTTCTCGCCGAGGTCGCGGCCGTCGGGGGTGAAGTCGGGGTCCTCGAGGGTGACGAGGCCGTAGTGGTCGGAGAAGTCGTCGCCGGGGGTGAAGGCGGGCGTGAGGGGGTACATCTTGGCGTGGCAGGTGGCGCAGGCGCTGTTGACTTGGGCGGGGGTGAAGGCGCGCCAGCTGGTGAGGCGGGGGTCGGGCATGGCGGAGCCTTTGCGGGCGGCGCGGGCGTGTTCGGCGGAGGGGCCGTGGCAGGTCTCGCAGCTGATGCCGGGCTCGCGCCAAGTGGTGCGGTAGGTGTTGCGCAAGGGGTCGTAGTTTTTCTCGAGCTGGCTGACGTGGCAGCCGAAGCATGCGGTGTTGAAGGTGAGCATGGGGTCGCGCCAGTCGAGGGGGGCGTCGGAGGGGGCGAAGTGGCGCACCGCGCTGTCGGTGGTGCTGAACCATGTCGCGGCGCGGACGTCGTAGGCGACGGGGAGGACTTGGAGCCGGCCCTTGTCGAGGGGGGTGAGGAAGTAGAGGACGTTCTTGCCGCCGAGCGCGTGGCGCATGGGGTAGCTGGCGGAGGGGGCCTCGGTGACGCGGCCGCGACGGAGGTCAACGGTGTAGGTGCGGTTGCTGACGGTGACGGGCGCGTCGGGCGGGGTGAGGCCGCGGAGCAGCGCGGGGGTGACGGGCTGCATGGCCTTGCCGTGGTGCGACGTTTCCCAGCGTTCGTAGAAGTCCGCGTGGCACTCGCGGCAGGAGCGCGACCCGGCGTATCGGGAGGGGGCGCGGGATGTTTTTGCGAGCCAGCATACCGCCAGCAGAAGGGCAAGGCAGGTGATGCCGATTATGGTTTTAGATTTGTGATGTGTGATTTTAGCCTTTTTCACTCGAGACTCCAACTCTAAACCAAGATTGAACAAAACAAATATTACACCTTTTCCGGGTAGGGTGCAAGAAGAACACCCATTGTGGTTGTTAAAAAACAGGGGCAAGGCAGCGGAGGGAACGAAAGAGACTCAAGAGGCAACGGGGAAAAGAAAAACACTTTCGTCCCCCGTCATCGCCCCTAATTCCTAACTCCTCTTTTCTAATTATAGATACCGCACGACGGCGAGCGGCTGGCCTTTCGTGACGGCGGTGCCGTGCTCGACAAGGAACTGCACGACGGCCAGCGGCTTGTCGGCCTTGATCTGGTTGAAGAGCTTCATGGCCTCGACGATGCAGATCGGCTCGCCGGCCTTGACGCTTGCGCCCTCGTCCGCAAGGTTCGGCTTGCCGGGGCCGGGCGAGCGGTAGAACGTGCCGCTGAGCGGCGCGTTGACCGTCGGGCCGGAGACGGCGGCCTTTTTCTCTTCTGGAGGGCGAGCGTCCTCGCGAGCCGCCGCCGTTTCGATTGCGTCCGTTTGCAATCGGATGCGGTCGAAGCCTCCGACGATGCCGCCGTTGCTCAGCCGCGAGAAGAGGTGCAGCACGAGCTGACCGATCTCCGCGTGCTGCGCGTTGCCCGCCTCCTGCGCGGCTGGGGCGGGGGCTTCCGCAGGTGCGGGTGCGCTCGCCTTCTGGCTCTCGAGGTCGGCGGGGATGGGGTCGCGCTGGCCCTCGGCGGCGGCACGCCACTTGAAGTAGCCCAAGGCGACTTCAGGGAACATGCAGTAGGAGAGGATGTCTTCCTCCTTCTCGATGAGCGCGGGGTCGAGCTCGGCGGCGGCGGCGGCGAGACCGGGCTTGAGCAGGTCCGCCGGGCGGCAGGTGATGGGCTTCTCGCCGCCAAGGATTTTCTTGGCGAGCTTGGCGTCCACGGGCGCGGGCGGGCGACCATACAAACCCTTGATGTAGTTGCGCGTCTCCTGCGTGACCATCTCGTAGCGTTTGCCGGCCAGCACGTTCAGCACGGCCTGCACGCCGACGATCTGGCTGGTGGGCGTGACGAGCGGGGGGTAGCCCATGTCGGCGCGGGTGCGGGGCAGCTCGGCCATGACCTCGGGGAGGCGGTCGAGCGCGTCCTGCTGCTGGAGCTGGGAGCGCAGGTTGGAGATCATGCCGCCGGGGATGTGGTGCTCCAGCACGCCCGCGTCGATGAGCTCGCCGAGACCCGCCGAGGGCTCGCGCAAGGCCTTGACCTTGCGGAAGTGCTCGTTCTCCTGCGCGACCTTGGCGTGGTCGATGCCCGTGTCGTAGCCCTCGGCCTCCAGCATGGCGACCATGGTCTCGGCGGGCGGCTGGGAAGAGAACCCGGCCATGGCGGAGACGGCGGTGTCGATCGCGCCCGCGCCGGCCTTCACCGCCGCCATATACATCGTGGCGGCCATGCCGCTGGTCATGTGCGAGTGGACCTGCACGGGGATTTTGACGCTCCTCACCAAGGCCGTCACCAGCTCCGTGGCCGCGGCGGGCGAGAGGATGCCGGCCATGTCCTTGATGCAGATGGAGTCCGCGCCCATGTCCTCCTGCTCCTTGGCGACGGCCACGAAGTTCGCGACCGTGTGGACGGGGCTGTAGGTGTAGCTGATGGTGCCCTGCGCGTGGCCGCCGTATTTCTTGACCGCGCGGATGGCGCACGCCAGATTGCGGTTGTCGTTCAGCGCGTCGAAGATGCGGAAGATGTCCATGCCGTTCTCGCACGCCACGGCCACGCAACGCTCGAGAATGTCGTCGGGGTAGTGCCTGTAGCCCAAGGCGTTCTGACCGCGCAGGAGCATCTGCAACGGGGTCCGTTTCGCGACGGCCTTGATCTGGCGCAGGCGTTCCCACGGGTTTTCGCGCAGGAAGCGCAGGCACACGTCGAACGTCGCCCCGCCCCAGCATTCGAGCGAGTAGTAACCCGCGCCGTCCACCGCCTCCGCAATCGCGAGGATGTCGTCCGTGCGCATCCGCGTCGCCCACAGCGACTGGTGCGCATCGCGCAGCGTGGTGTCGGTGATTCTCACACGGGGCTTCACGGCCGCGGCCGCCTTTTTTGCATCTGTCTTTCTTGCCATAATCCCTCTGGTCTCCAAAAGAAGCGAACACTATCGCACATTCGCGGTTTTTTTTCAACACAATTCGGGTGCGGCCGAAGGCAGTCTAAGGCGACCGGTGACCACACCCGTAACAACACAAAAAGACCAACCCGATCGGGTCGGCCTTCCTGCGCGACGCGAAACGCGGCGCATTTACACCGCGACTGCCGCGGCGACGCTCTTCTTGACCCTCGCTGGCCGCTGGACGAGCTTACGCACCGCCTCCGGCTGCATCTTCGCGACTGCCTCTTCCGCAAGCCCCAGCTTCACCAAACGCGCGCGCTGCACCTTTGTGCGGCGCTTCTTCTCGCTCGGCGTTTTGATCGGACGCGTGCGCGGCGCCTTGTTTAATGTACGGCCTGTGCCCATAAAACGTTTCCTCCATCCTTTCTCATTGGTAAAAAGTGGTCAATACTATGACGGAATTTTCCGGAAGTTGCAAGCCATTGTTGCAAAAATTTTTCAGGACGCTGTTTCGGGGATAGGGTAACCGCGACATTCGTGTTCCGCCCGATACAGATTTCAGAGTGGATCGCAAGCGTCTTCGCGAGCCGAACCTGTGCCATCGAATCTCACGGACACCCCCTTCATGGAAACTTCTCCAGCGCGGCATGGATACGCTCGTAGAGGGGTTTTAGCCACTTCGGTTTATCCGCAGGGACATCGCTCACCGGGCGGGTGCGGAAATCGATGGGGCTGATGATGACCTGAATGTTCTTCAGGCCGACGGCATGCGCCAAAACGAACACCTCCTCCACGGCAGGGTCGCCAATCGCAATGCACCCGACCGAGACCGCGTCGCCGTGGATCATGATGTCGCCGCCCAGGTTTGCCCGCCCCTCCTCCTTGGCGTGCCGGCGATCCTCCTTGTTCGGGTAGCCCACCCGCAACGAGAGGTGATACCGGCTGTTCGGGTTCAGCGACTCAACCGTATAAAAGCCCTCGGGGACCTGCAAGTCCCCCTCGCGCAGCTTCGGCCCGGACGTCCCGCTGGCAGCCAAGATGGGATAGCGTTTGACCATGCGATACACACCGTCCTTGCCCGCAAGGCGCAGCTCCAGCACCTTCTCGTCCTTCAGCCCGATCAGCGCCATTTTGGTCAACGGGTAGGGCAAGGCCTGCGCCGCCATCAGCGGCGCAAGGCGCTTCATCGCCAGGTCCCCGTACTGCGCGACCCGCTCCTCCACCGTCGCCGCGCGCCCGCATCCTGCGGCGGCGCAAAGAGAAGCCATCCAAAACAAGAAGTAATGCCTTGCGCGTAACGCATCCATGCTCATCGTCCTCTCGCCCTCAGAGATTGCAACATAATGCAACATGATTACCATAAAGGGACTGGCATTGTCAACAAGAATGGCGGCAGGGCGCGTCCACATTATCGCCCTGCCCTATGTTCTTGAAAGGGCAAACGGCCTGTGGTATATTCATGTCATTCTGAAAGGGGCATTGCGATGTTGTTTGCATGGATACGGGCGGTCGTCATCCTCCCGATGAGCGTGCTGGTGTTCATCCCGGCGCTTGCGCTTTACTTTTCCGGGTATCGCTGGGCGCCGAACCACCCTGCGCTGCTGGCGCTCGGCGGTCTCCTGCTGGCGCTTGGCCTGTCGCTCGCGGGCTGGACGATGCGCCTGTTCGCGGTCAAGGGGAAAGGGACCGCCGCGCCTTGGGACCCGCCCAAGAAACTGGTCGTGGCAGGCCCTTACCGCCACGTCCGCAACCCGATGATCTCGAGCGTCCTAGCCATGCAGATTGCGGAGGCGCTGCTGCTCAACGCGGCACTGTGCTGGGGGTTGTTCGCCCTGTTCCTGACGCTCAATATGCTCTACTTCCCGCTTGTCGAGGAAAAGGAGTTGCTGGCGCGTTTCGGCGAGCCCTACCGCCTCTATAAGCGCAACGTCCCGCGCTGGCTTCCGCGCCTGACCCCGTGGGAACCGTAGATCGCTCTGCTGCTGAGTGGCTGGAAATTTTGGGGCGAATGACGGGTCTCGAACCCGCGACACTCGGAACCACAATCCGATGCTCTACCCCTGAGCTACATTCGCCATAAAAAAGTGGGGAATATAATACAGGCTCCCGCGCCGAAACGCAAGCCCATATTTGAAAAAATTACAGGTTGTCGATTTGGCATTGCAGATTATAAAATTGAGGCTTTAAAATCAATCTATCAATGGAATAATCGCGTTGCCTGTTTTACCCAAGCTCGTGTCCTGTAAAATACAGATGACGGGACAGGGGATTAGCCTATTTGGATGGCGTGATATGGAGGGCGAGACAGGGGTCCCCATTTGCGCGGCGTGCGGTCAATGGGGCAGGAAACCGCAATGTGTCTAACGGCTCGCGAGGACGTTCGCCCTCCATCCTGAAATCTGTATTTTACAGGACACTAGCTCTGAACTTAAAACTCTACGCCTCTGCGCGAGACAAAAAAACGGACGTTTTTTTTGACAGGATTTGCAGGATCACTTCTTGCTCGCTTCTTGCTCTGCAATACGGTACTGGCGGCGGAAGAAGGCGGTCCATTCGCGGAGGATGTCCATGCGCGGGACTTTGGCGTAACCGCCGACGGCGCTCTCCCACGTCAGCGGCAGGGGTGCGTCGGGCAGGGCCTCGAGGTGACGCATGGCCTCGGGGTTCGCGCCGGGGCCGCCGTTGCGCAGGATGACCGCCCATGCGGCCGTGAGCTCTTCGGCGGAGTCCATGCACATGCAGCGGACAAGGTCGCGCTGGATGCCGAAGTGCGCGGTCGTCCAGCGCGGCTCGTAGCGGAACGCCTCCGCCAAGCGGTAGGCATCGACGTCAGGCTGTAGCAACGGGTCGGAGAGGTGTTCGCGCCGCGCCTCGGCGATGGCGTGTTGCACGGGGTCGGCGGACGGGTAGAAGTCGCGGCGGATGGGGAGGCGGCGCAACGCGAAGCGGCGCGGGCCGCCCGGCGCACCGGCCTTGTAGTTCCACAGTTTCTGGCCGTCCTCGCCCAGCACGAACTCGATGAAGCGCACCGCGAGCTCACGGCTGGGTGCGCCGCGCAACAGGCTGAGCGGGTCGGCGGTCATGCTGGAACCCGCCTCGGGGTTGACGTACTCCATGACGGGCTCCTGCCCGTGCGGGGTGGACATCTCGGACTGGAAGCGCCCCATGAAGTCGATCGCGATGCCCGCCGCCGCCACGCCCATGCTCACGTCCACAGGCACTTTGCTGGACGAGTCGCTGAAGTAGAGCGCGTTGGCGCCGATGCGCCGCAGGAGGTTCACGCCGTCCACCCATCCCTGCTCAATCGCGGCATGATACGCGGGGGGCGCGTCCTTGACGGCGGCCTCGTGCGCGGCGATGGCCTCGCGCGTGAAGCCCGCGGCGGCCACGGCCTTCGCGCACTGGGCATGGACGATCATCTCGAACGCCTTGGCGACGCTCCCGCTCTTGGTCGGGTCGGCGAGGGCGAGCTGCCCGAAGTAACGCGCATCCGCCAGATCCTCCCATGTGCGCGGCGGCGCGGCGATGCCGAGGTCCGCGAGGCGGTCCTTGTTGTAGCAAATGCCGAACGCGCTCAGCACCGTTCCGTAGAACGCCTCGCCGCGCCACACCTCGCCGTTGACCGCCTTCGGGATGAGGACGCGCCCCTCGGCGTCCTCGAACAGCCCGGCGGGCGGGCCGCCCTTCCACGCGGGGACGGTCAGGCCTTGGCGCTGGGCCTTCTGATGATCATACTCGCCACCGCCGAAGAACACGTCCATCTGGCACGAGATTTCATCCGGCGCGTCGCTCGCGCGGAAGGCCCGCCAGAGGGTCTCCCCATCGGGCGCGGGCTTGGCGGCGAAAATGATTTCCGCGCCGTTGGCGGGCCAGTCGTGTCCTTGCGCGCGCAGGAAGCGACGCGCCGACGCGCCGTACTCGGCCGCGAGGTAGCGCATGATTTCGGTCGTGCCGCCGATGACCCGCCAGTCCACGCGCACGGGCTTACCGTAACGCTCATGGTGCCATGCGGAGAAGCCTTCCGCGAACTCCTGCCGTATCGCCTCATTGTGCGGCGTGACGACGATAAGCTCCGGGTCGCCCGGCCGCCACTCCCCCTGCGGCGGCGCGCGGTGGAACACAAACGGCAACGCAACCACCCCCGCCGCCAGCAAAACGATAGCAAGGTTTTTCAGCATAGCACACTGTCGATTCTAACCGAGACCAGCAACTAGAAACTAGCAACTAGAAACTTCCCCCTCACTTCACCTCCGTGAACGTGAAGCCCTCGCCCTGCTCCTTGACCGTTCCGATGTAGGGCAGGTGGCACCCCGCGACGGGCTTGCCGGACTGCGCGGCCTTCTTCAGCCACGCCTTGCGCTGCGCGACGGCGGCGGGCTTGTCCATGTCGAACGAGGCGCAGACCTCGGGGTGCGCGAACTGGACGGACGCGCCGTGCAGCAGGTCACCGACGAAGAGCACGTCCTCCGTCTCGAACAGGGCGTGGCCCGGCGTGTGGCCGAACGCGAAACGCCCGAAGAGGCCCGGCAGGACCTCCTCGCCGTCGGCGAAGCCGAGAACCCGTTCCCCGTATGCCTTGAAGATTTTCTGCGCCAGTTGCGCACGGTCGCCCGTCGCCGTCTTCCAGTGGTCGAGCGCGGGCTTCGCCATGTAAACCTTACAGTCCGGGAAACGCGCCTCCTCGCCGTCGAGCAGGCCGCCGATGTGGTCGCTGTGCAGGTGCGTGAGCAGGATCACGTCCGGGCCTTTCGCGCCCTTCGGGTAGGCATTGGGCAGCGGGCTGTTCTTGTCGCCCATGCCCGTGTCCACCATCACCCGCTTGCCGCCGTGCGTGAACGTGAAGACGCTGCGCCACAGGCGCACCGTCCCCTCCGGCGCAAGGGTCTTCATCTGCTCCTCGGGGAGTCCCGTGAACATGGCGACGGGCAGGTTATTCGGCGGCGCGTCCGGCAGCGCTGTGACCGCGGTCTTGCCTACGGTCACGACGCTCTCCTCATCCGCAATGGCGGCCGCCGCGCACAGCAGGACACCGCAAAAGAAAAGGAACATCATGCGATTCATCTTTCCCTCCGTTTTCGTTTATCTCGCGCAGAGGCGCGGAGACGCAGAGTTTTTTTCAAGAGTGGATCATAAAAAATCTCTGCGCCTTAGCGTCTCTGCGCGAAAATAAACCTGCAAAAAATAAAACTCCGTTTTCTTTAACCGCAATGGACACTGTTGTGCCTATTGTGAAAACCATTGTGCCTGTTGTGGTTAAAATCCTCCTGTCCTCATTTGCTGAGCGTGGCCTCGTACTTGCCGCGCCAGAAAACCGTGATGAAACCGAACAGCAGGCCCACCGCGCAATAGACGAGCTCCGCGCGCGTCGCCAGCCCGTAATTCGTCCATTTGCAATCCGTCACGTACTCAGGCGTCTTGGCGATGATCTCGGACAGGCCGAAGAACGCGCCCGAGCCGATGAACAGCGCGGGGACCATATTCTTCAGGTTCTCCGACATGATGGCCGGGATCACGACGATGAACACCGCAATCGCCATGACAATGTTCATGCCGCCCACGGGCTGGATGTCCTTAAGACCCGGCACGCCCATCAGCTCGATGATGGCGATGGAGGCCGCGATACCCGTCGCGTAACCGATCCACGCCTTGACCCCGCCCATGGGGTTGCACCCCGAGAGGAAATACACCGCCCACGCCTGGAACGCGATCCACATCGCATCCGCGCCCGCCGCCTTCGGGATGAACGCGTTAAGCAACACGAGGATAAACGCCTGCAACGCAAGCCCGCACGAGACGACCATCAACTGACTGTTCTTCAATGCCATAACGACTATTCCTTTTTTTGACAACACGCAAACGCACGTGTAATTAATCAGACACTATACCCTAATCCGCCGCGCTTTGCAAGCCCGAGAAAAGCGTGTCGGCAAATTTTACCGCAAAGGACACAACGGCAATGCTTCGTCGTGGAATCTGTATTTCACAAGACACTCGAATCTCATTTTGCTCGACTTGAAGCAGCAACGTGGTATCATCTTTCCCATGACTGATGGAAAACACATTCGGCGCGGCGACACCGTTGCCTTGCTGGTGAGCGGCGGCGTGACGCTTGCCGTGTGTTGGCTGACGCGCACGCTGGCGGATGCCGTCATCGTGCCACTCTTTTGCCGCGCCCCCGCCGAGGTTGCGGCGCGGTATTACAATGCCGCGCTTGAAAAGCCGGGACTGGTTTTTGCTGTGCATGGCACGGTGTTTGAAGTGGCGCGGTCGTGTGCGGCGACGGATTTCTTCTCGATGGTGACGGGGCTGTTGACATACCTGTGCATGAGCAAACGCTCCGCCGCGTTCGCAATCGCCGTCCTCCCGCTCGCGTGGTGCGTCACGATTGCCGCCAACACGATGCGCCTCATCTTCCTCGTCCCCGCGACGGCGTGGATACATCACGCGCTCCCCGAAAAAGCGTATGCCGCCAGCCACCAAGCCATTGGGACGCTCATCTTCTTAACATCATTCATCATCCTCTGGGAAGGGGTCCGTCATGCCATACGACATTAACGCAAATGCCGGGAGCGCAGGGCTTCCGCCCTGCAAAACGAGCGAGGAAGGGCTTCCGCCCGGCAATATCAACGAGGCAGGGCAGAAGCCCTGCGCTCCCGGCACTTGCGCTCCCGGCATTTGCGCTCCCGGCACTTGCGCTCCCGGCACGTGCGCTCCCGGCACGTGCGCTCTCGGTAGGTGGTACTCACGCGGTTATCTGCCGCATCGCGATGAAATGCACCTTACCCAATCGCTGACATTTCGGCTTGCCGATTCACTGCCCCAAGAAAAACTCCGCCAACTGGAAGAGGAGTTGAGAAGCATCCCCGCCGAAAAGCAAGACGCGTACCGACGGATTCAAATCGAGAACTGGGTTGACACAAGCATGGGGTGTTGCGCGTTGCGGCACGCTGCGCTTGCGGAGGTCGTTGAACACGCCCTTTGTTCCCATGACGGTACCCGTTATCATCTGCTTGCATGGTGCGTCATGCCCAACCATGTGCATGTGCTGATTAAGCCGCTGGTTGAGATGGCAACAATCACGAGGTCGTGGAAAGGCTACAGCGGGCACTGGGCGATGGCGCACAACGCGGAGTTGGGGCTTGGGATTTTCGGGGAAACCTTGTGGCAACGCGAGACGTGGGATCGCTACATGAGAGATGAGAAGCATTTGCACGACACCGTTGCGTATATCCATAACAACCCCGTGAAAGCGGGGCTTTGCGGAAGGGCGGAAGAATGGCGCTGGTCAAGCGCATGGAAATGGCGGAACGATGGAAAGGAATAACGTTATGCAAAACGACATCAATGCCGGAAGCGCAAGTGCCGGGAGCGCAGGGCTTCCGCCCTGCAAAACGAGCGAGGAAGGGCTTCCGCTTTGCAATGTTGACGAGGCAGGGCGGAAGCCCTGCGCTCCCGGCATTTGCGTCTTTGGGAACCCATGGGCTTGGCTGGTCACGCACTGCGCGTTTCCCTTGCTGACCCTTTGCTCGGTCACTTTCTGCGCGTGGCTGCTGTGGGGGGAGTTGACGCCCAACGGGAGGTATATGTCGATTGCCTTCATCGCCGTGACCGCCGTCATGATGGCGCTGTCCGCCGTCGCCGCGCTCATCTTCCGCCGACGCGCAATCCCGTTGTGGATGTCAATTGCGGGTGCGGTCGTTGGCATCGCCTATCTTGTCGGGTATATCGTTGCGCATAATTCATTGATCCCGCCGAATACACCCGACTGGATGATTTCAGGCAGCCACACCTTGCTGGTATTCGCGGGGATGATGCCTTTGGTGCTGACGGACATCTGGCGCATCGCGACCGTGCCGCTGCCATTGTCGCCGAAGAAAGATGCGGTCATCACGCTCGCCTCCACGTTCGGCATCCCCGTTGCGGCGTTCATGTTCTTACAGACGCTCTTTATCGCATCCCGCTTTGGAGGCGATGTGTTTAGAAATATTTCTACTTGGTTTTTCGTGATAACGCTCTGCGCCATCGTCCCGATCCTTTTCTTCCTCGCGCTTTTCCGCGCCCTGATGTGGATCCGCCTGTGGGTGAAGGCGCGCAACTCGCAACACCGTTGGGGTGCGCCCGCGATGACGCTGCTCGTCGCCGTCGTCCTGCCCATCGCGGGGCTGTTGCTCAACCGTCTCATCCCTTTCCCTGCGGACTTCCAAGCGCCGTGGGTCTATGCGCTGACAATCGTCAACGCGCTCGTCCTTCTGTTGCCGGGAGCGCATATGCATTTTTTCTCCGCTGGCTCACCTTCCCGTTCACGCTTTATTTCTTCCTGATTTTCATCCCCTTCTTCCCGTTGGCGATTCTCGCGATGATTGCCGTCGGCATGGGGTTCCTCATCCTTGCGCCCGTCCTCCTATTCTCGCGGCACGTCACGCTCTTGGCGCAGGACTGGCGTAACGCCGCATTGCCGTGGTTTCATAAACTGGCACTGGCGCTCATCGCCGTCGCCGTCATCCCCGTAAGTATCCTGACCAACGCCTACCTCGACCGCGCCGCCTTCCGTGCGCTACTCGATTACGCATTCTCGCCCGACATCACGCAAGACACCACGCTCCCCGTCTCCCCCGCCCGCGCCCGCCGCGTCCTCGAACGCGCCGACGCCTTCAAGCACTCCAACGAGACCCCCATCCTCTCCGCCGTCTATACGCAAATCGTGTTCGACGGTCTCGTCCTCCCCGACGACCGCTTCAACTTCATGTGGGACTGCTACGTCGGCGGGGAACGCCCCGACGGCTCGTCCGACACGTGGCGAAACGTGTTTGGCAATCTCTTCTCGAGGAATCAGGCTCGCCGGGAGCGCAGGGCTTCTGTCCGGCTTGCATCGTTGCCGGGCGGAAGCCCGGCGCTCCCGGCCATCGAATCGGGCGAGGTGACCGTCGCCGTCTCCACCAACAACTACGAGCAGACCGTCACCCTCCGCCTCCGCATCACCTCGCCCGACAGCCAGCAACAGGAGTTCCGCGCCCCCGTCACCCTCCCTTCCGCCACGTGGGTCACGGGCATGAGGCTCAAGATAGACGGCGAATGGCAGGACGCCTCCATCATCGAGCGCCGCGCCGCCGAGTGGGTGTACAAGCAAATCACCACCCAACGCCGCGACCCCGCCATCCTCACGCTCGACACCCCCGAGCGCGGACTCCTCCGCGTCTTCCCCGTCTCCTCCGCCCTCCCCCGCGAACTCGAAATCACGTTCCTGCAACCAGCAGGGATGCAAAAGAAAATCACAATCGGGGAGAATGTTTTCAAGGTTACATCTGAAGCAATATTGCAACAACCCATTTGTGCGGCAGATACGGTTTTCAATCAAACACAACATTCCGTGTCAGTGTCACACCAAAATCCTACCCTTATCGTCATTGACTCTTCTGTCAATGGAGTATCCCCCGAAAACGTCAATGAATGCCTTGAGAAATATCGTGGCATATCTCATTGCGTCCTGTCGGTCAATGCGGAGACCAAAAAGACGGATATTGGTCCTACAGATGCCATACCTCCAACAGGTGTTATCTTGCTTCCCAATCGGTTTGGGCTTGATGTTGTTCGCGCCGTTAGAGATGTGGAATATGGAATCCGTGCGCACAATAATAACCAATCCGATGAGCCATGGCATCCTTCAGATGTGATTTTCATAGGAGACAAATGGGAAAAATTGCTTCCAACTGTTTCTCCGAAAGATTACGGTCTGCTTCGTGATTGTTTAATCTTTACGTCGGATGGTCAAAAAATCAATTACACCTTTAACAATGATGGTCTAATAGTCGAAAGGTGGTATCCAGAAAACTGCACGGGGTATGCCGAAATCCGCACCCCGACCTATCCCGACCACCTCCTCTGGACGCAAGGGGCGACACTTTGGAAGTTCCAGCAGGACTGCTACGACCACGGGACGCTCAACGCCAACTTCAAAAAAATCCTCGCCGACTCTTCGCGCACGGGCATCCTCGTGCCGCAGACCGCCTACATCGTCGTCGAGACCGACGCCCAGCGCAAGATGCTTCAGGTCAAGCAAGCCGAAGCCGCCAACGCTCACCACGCCCTCGACTTCGACTACGTCACGACCGACGCCCCTCCCCTGCTCATCCTCGCGCTCGCGTTCGCGCTAATCAAACTCCTCCCGAAGCTCTTGCGCCCGACTGACAACCGAACAACCTAACAACGGGATGCCGGGACAACAGGAAATGGCGTGCGGCGGGTTCCCCCCATTGGGTGCATTGTATGACAACGCAAGGTTAAATAGACTATAGTCCGTCAGGGCGTTACGTCAACCCTTGCATCCAAAATATTTTCAAAAATATTTCTCGCACCCTTGACATCTTCGCACGTAACCCTCATAATTTTTTCCCAATTGTGGAAAACTTTTTATTGTGGGGTGTTCGTATGAAACGGAAGTGTGGTCTGTTGTGTGCGTTGGCGTTGGCGGGCGGGTTCGCGGATGCGCAGGTGCTGACGTGGAATGGGGCGGGCGGCGCGGCGTGGGATGCGGCGTCGGTGAGTTGGGTGGATGAGGGCAACGTGCCGTCGGCGTGGGTGCCGGGGGCGGTGGCGAAGTTTGATGGGGCTGGCGGGCTGGTCGAGGTGTCGGCGGATGTGTCGGCAAGCGGGCTGGTGTTCGCGTCGGGGGGGTATGCGCTGGTCGGCGGCGGGCGCATCCGGCTGGAGGGCGATCTCTCCGTGGACGCGGGCGCGACGAACAGCGTGGGCGTGGAGATTTTCAGCGCGAGCGGCATCGCGAAAACGGGTCTCGGCGCGGTGGCGCTGGGGCAGTGCGTGGGCAAGGTGTCGGTGAGCGCGGGCGATCTGCTGGCGTGCGCGTCGCAGTTCGCGGATGCGCAGGTGGCGGTGGCGGCGGGGGCGCGGATTGTGACGGCGGGTGAGCCGGACCGTGCGCTGAACATGATCCTGAATGCGGGCTTCGAGGACTTCCCGCGTGACCCCGGCACCTGGGGGTATAACCCGAGCATCGCGCCGTGGTACGTCACGCAGGAGACGGGGCGCGTGGGTTTGCAGAACGTCGCGGCCGCGACGGCGTGGAGCGCGGCGGGCGTGGCGCCGGAGGGGAGCCACACCCTGATTTTGCAGTACGGCGGCGCGGTGGCGCAGGTGCTGACGGTGGCGCAGGCGGGCTGGCATCAGGTCGCGTTCTATTATTTCCTGCGTTCCACTTATGCGGAAACGGTGCTGTATGCGTCGCTGGACGGCGTGACGCTGGCGATGATCGTGAATGACGTGCCGGAGTATCATGCGCGGCGCTTCGTGAGTGTGCCGGTCTGGCTGGAGGCGGGGACGCACACGCTGGGGCTGGCCGCCGAGGATCGGTGGGGCGACCGCACGTCGATGGTCGATGACGTGTGCGTGGCGCCGGCGTTCAGCGCGGCGACGGCGTGCCAGTCGCTGGGCGGTGATTCGGAGGTGAGCCTCGCGGCGGGCGCGTATGCGGTGCGGGATCACGCGGGCAACCTGGATGTCGCGAAACTGAATGTGGATCCCGGCGCGGTGGTGTCGGGGAGCGGCGCGTGGGGTGCGCCGATGGCGGGCTTCTGGTTCGAGTACCTGGGCGGCGTGTGGGACCCTGCGCTGGCGCTGGGCATGGACGCGTTCCTGCGTGTCCGCGATTCCGGCACGCTGACGCTCGAGGGCGAGGCGCGGCGCGTGTGGGCGTCCGGCGCGGCGAGCGTGGCGATCGACGGCGCGGGCCTGACGCTGACGAACGCGGTGCCGGCGCTGGGGTCGCAGCTCACGGTGGACGCGGGGAGCGCGGTGGCGGTGGCCGCGCCGCTGGACCTGCGGCAATGGACGGCGCTGGACGTGTTCGGCACGCTGGCCGTTGACGACGCGGTGGCGCTGACGAATAAATTCGTGAGCAAGCGCGGGACAGGCGCGGCGGCGTTCGCGCAGCCGCTGACGCTGTACAACCCCTTGGACCTGCTGGAAGGGCAGATGGCGATCGGCGCGGTGACGATGGTCGGGACGGGCGACCGGGGCGGGTGTGTCTCGATGCTGACGCTCCCCGGCCGCGCGGCGGGGTTGACGATGCGCCAGCCGGGCATCACCTACACCGCGCAGCATTATTTCGGCGGGCGCGGCGAGGCGCTTTGGGCAACGGGTTTCGGCGGCGGCGAATTGAGCATCACGGGCAACTCGCCGCGCACGGCGCAGGACACGCCGCTGCGCATCGATGTGGCGGGCGGCGACACGCTCTCGCTGCCGCGCCTGCTGGTGTGGATACCGGGCGGCCCCGCGCCGCTGGGCGGCCTGCTCAAGTCGGGCGCGGGCCTGCTGGAGTTCCGAGAGGGCGGCGCGAACAACGGCAATGACCGCACGTATTTGGGGCGCACCATCCTGCGCAACGGGACGCTGCGGGTGTTGGCGGACGACGTGGGCGACATGAGGGGCGCGCTGGCGTACACCGGCACGACGCCGGACGGGCGCGGCGGCCCGCTGGGCGCGGGGCCGCTCACGAACGCGGTGTGGGTCGGTGACGGCGAAACCCTCCCGGCGGATGACCTGACGTTCGTCGCGTCCGGCAACAAGCGTTACATCGGTCATGACTTCGAGGTGTTCAACGTGGGCAACGATGTGCGCTTCGAGGTGGCGGACAGCACGGAGGCGTTTTTCGCCGGCACGTTCACCCTGCACCGCGGCGTGACGTTCGCGGGGCCGGGCGGCGGCGCGCACCTCATCCTGAACGGCGTCCAAGGCGCGGGCGATGTCGCGCTGGAGGGCTTCACGCACGTCACGGTGCTGGACGCCATCTCGGGCGGCATCAACCTCAACGTGGACGCGGCGGCGCTGACGCTCAGCAAAGCGCGCGCGGCGGCAAGCGTCCTCGACACCTTCACGATGGGCGACGGCGTGATGGATCTGTACTTCGGGGGCGGCGCGCACAGCCGCATTGAGGCGGCGGATATTACGCTCGGCGAAGTCGCGCTCAACCTCTATTATCAGGGCACGGAGACACCCTACAGCGAGCCGGGCGTCTATGCGCTGGCGGCCTGCTCCGGCACGCTGGCGGTGAACCCGGCCGCCCTCTCCGTCGCGAACGCGGTGGGCGGCTTCTCGTACGCGTTCAGCGTGGCGGGCAACACGCTGACGCTCACGATCCAAAGCACCAGCCCCGGCGACTTCGCGGTGTGGGCGTCGCCAGACAGCGGCGCGTGGGACACAGGCGCAAACTGGAACCCCGCCGCCGTGCCGGACAGCGCCGCGCTCTCCGTGCTGATGGGCGGGGCGATCGCCTCGAACGCGACGGTCACGCTCGGCTCATCCCGCACCGTCGGCGAGTTGCTTTTCAACCACCCGCTGTTCGGCTACACGCTGGACGGCGCCGCGCTGACCTTCGGCGGCGCAACGCCGAGGCTCGACGTGCTGAACGGCGCGCACACCATCCTGAACACGCTGGCCGGGGCCGGCCCGCTCGCCGTCGCGGTGCAGAGCGGCAAACTGACCCTCGGCAACGGCGCGGCCATCCTCCCGCCCGTGCTGCTGGAGCAGGGAACGCTGACCGTCAGCGGCGCGAACGCCGCGCTCGGCGCGG
Organism: Kiritimatiellota bacterium; assembly: GCA_009778475.1. Taxonomy (GTDB): domain Bacteria; phylum Verrucomicrobiota; class Kiritimatiellia; order RFP12; family UBA1067; genus WRJS01. The sequence continues at coordinate 26,236 of WRJS01000030.1, forward strand.
GACTCGAGGGCGCGGCCGACACGGCGCTCGCGCTCGAGGACGGAAGCCGCCTGACCGTGGCGCAGGCCGCGGCCGGGACCTTCAGCGGCTTCGTCCAAGGCGCGGTGAACACGGCGCTCGTCAAGGACGGGCCCGGCGCGTGGACGCTGGACGATTACACGTCGTGGCATCTGGGCGCGTTCCATCAGGCGGCGGGCAAGACGGTGCTGGAGGGCGTGCCGCTGTACGGGACGGTCACGGCGGACGCGGGCGCGACGCTGGCCGTCGCACCGGCCGCCACGAACGGCCTGATGGGGCATTACTACCACGTCGGCGACAGCGCGGCCATGAACGCGTACTCCAACGCATTCCTCTCGATCACCGCGCTGGAGGCCGCCGCCGCCGCGCGCGGCACGCCCACCCTCATCTCGCCCAGCGGCCTGGACGGCGAGGTCTTCGACTACCCGGCGGCAAGCGACTCTGCCCTCTCGAACCTCCCCTACCCCTTCGGCAGCGGCGGCCCGCACCTGCTCAACTTCTTCGCCATCTGGCGCGGCAGCATCACGCTCCCCGAATCAGGCCTCTACAGTTTCTCCCTGTGGGCGGACGACTTCCAACTGATGACCATCGACGGCAACATCCTCTTCTCCAACAACCGCTACGAGAACACCACCCTTTACAACTCGATCGAACTCTCCGCCGGCCGCCACGACATCTTCGTCGGCCTGGGGCAGGTCGGCGGCGGCGTGGGCATACGCCTGGGGGTGCACTGCCCGTCCGACCCTCCCGGATCGGGGCACGCCTACATCCCCAACAGTTGGCTCTCGCCCGCGACCGCGCTGGGCGCGTTCAACGGCGCCGGGCAACTGGCGTTGCAGGCGGGCGCCAGCGCGGTCGTCGGCGCGAAAGGCTTCAGCCTGATGACGGGGCCGCTGGCCTCGAGCGCGGGCAGCCTGCTCACGAAGGTGGGGAACGACGTGCTCGACCTGCGCGGCGGCGCGGCGAACCAGGCCCAGGGCGACGTGGTCATCCGCACCGGCCGCCTCGCCGTCTCCGCCGAAAACCTGATCGGCGACGCCACCCCCGTGACCGTCGCCAGCGGCGCGGCCTTCTCCGTCATCGCGCCGCAGACCATCGGCGCGCTCAGCGGCGCCGGCCGCACGATACTCGGCAACGCGGGCGATGTGACGGTCGATGTGTTCCCGTTCACGGACGAGACCGACTCCGGCATCTCCCCCTCGAAGAACTACACCCACCTCGTGGACCTCCCGCTGACCCAGGACCCGTTCGCGACCATCAACGGCGTGACGTTCGACAAGAACGCGAACTGGTCGTGGGTGAGCGCGGCCGTCCCCGACGGCGCCCAAGGCGCCGTAACGGAGACAGGCATTGACCGCCTCCTGCGCGGCTTCATCTACAACAAGACCGATTTCACGTTCCGCCTCACGGCCCTGCAACCGTTCACCGCATACGAGTTCTGCCTCTACTTCCGCAACTACGGCGGGAACCCCCGCGACATCACCGTCACCTTCACGACGGGGCTGGACGGGGGCAAGACCATCAACCACAACCCCGACACCCTCGCGCGGAGCATCATCCGCTGCTGCTACGTCACCGAGGCCACCGGAACGCTCGACGTCCGCATCGTCTCCCACAACGGCTCCCACACCTGCCACCTCTACGCGTTCTCCAACGAGGAGACCGGCGGCAGCGGGTCGGGCAGCGCCACGGCCACCCTCACCCTCGCCCCCGCGGCCGGCGAGGCCCCGCACTACTGGGGCCCCCTCTCCGGCAAGGGAACGGTCATCGTGGACGGCGCGGGCGCGCAGGTGTTCGACGGCGCGAACCGGACCGACGGCGGGCTGGCCGTGCTGGCCGGCGGCGCCGTGCTGGGCGCGGACGCATCCGTCTCCAACGGCGTGTCCATCGCGGCGGGCGCGGCCGTCACCGTGCCGCAGGGCGCGGCCACGCTCGGCGGCCTGACCGGCAGCGGCACGCTCGGCCTGCCGGGCGACACCTCCATCGGCTACGCGCGCGGGCGGCCCTACCTGCACTTCTTCACGAACGACGTGACCAGCCAAATCTCACCCGCCAAGGTGTACACCCACGCGCTGGACTTCGGCAGCAGGGCCGGCACCACCATCGGCGGCCCCGGCGCCACCGTCAACAACGTGGCCTTCCTGAAGGCCGACGCGAGCGGCACAAACCCCCAAGGCTACGGCTGGAACAATTTCGGCACGGGCACCCACGCCGGGAACACGTTCCACCTGAACGCGCTCGACAGCGACGAAGGCGTGTTCACCCTCCTGACCGACCTGCGCTACAACAACGCGGCCGGCACCACCGCCAGCCTCACCGGCCTCACCCCCGGCAGGCAGTACGAGGTGCGCTTCTACAACCGCTGGTGGGACTCGACCACCGCCAACCGCACGCAGACCCTCCAACTCTACGCGGACCCCGCGGAGCCCTACAGCATCTCCTTCAACCCCGACACGATCGGCCCGAACTTCCTCGGCTTCCGCTACACGGCCGCGGCCTCCGGCTCGCTGACCCTCGTCTTCGGCCCGGAAGGCGGCACCACCTACCACCTCTACGCGCTCACGAACGAGGAGATCCCCGAAGGCCAGGACGCGCCGCCCCCCGGCACCTTCGCGCCCAGCCCCTGGGGCGCCACCCCGCCCGGCGAGCCGCTCTACCTGCAACTCTTCACGGACGAGGCGACCTGCCAGATCTCGCCCCTGAAACGCTACACCCACAAGCTGGACTTCGGCACGCGGGACGCCATGGTCATCGGCGCCCCCGGCGCCACCGTCAACGGCGTCACCTTCGTCAAGGCCTCCGCGCGCGGCACCGTCGTCAGCGGCGGCCGCACCTATGGCTGGAGCGGCTTCGGCGGGGGCACGCACGGCGGGAGCACAGCCCACGGCTGGCTCATCAACTCCCCCGGCCTCTTCGAGTTGATGCGGGACATGTCCTATGCCGTCGCGAGCAGCACGGCCCACGTGACCGGGCTGACGCCGGGGCAAGAATACGAGATGCGGATCTACCTCCGCAGATGGGACGAGTGGAGGGCCGGCGGCCGCGTCCAGGACGTCCGCTTCACCAGCGACCCCGCGGTGACCAACGCCATCACCATCTACCCCGACCACCAAGCCCCGCACATCCTCGCCTACCGCTACACCGCGTCCGCCAACGGCACGGTGACCATGCTCTACACCGCCGGCAGCGCCGACAGTTGGCACATCTACGCCATGACCAACGAAGAGATCCATAACCCCGACGAATGCCCCCTCACCATCGACGTGGACAACCGCACCGACACCTTCGGCGGCGACATCACCGGCGGCCAGCGCTGGGAGAAGCGCGGCAACGGCACCCTCCTGCTCACCGGCAACAGCACCGCCACCGGCCCGCTCACCGTCAACGGCGGCGCCCTCGGCGTGGACCTCAACGGCGTCGCCACCCTCGGCCCTGTCCTCGTGCAGAACGGCAGCCTCCTTTTCGGCAGCGGCGCCTTCGGCGGCGACGTGTACGTCACCGCCGACTCCGGGCTGCACGCCGGCACCGCCGCCGCGTGCGGCACGCTCGCCATCGGCGGCCTGCTGACCCTCGAGGACGGCGCGCGCCTCGACTGGCGCTACGGCGCAAAGCCCGCTGCCGACACCACCACCGTCGGCGGCCTGACGTTCCCTGAAACCGGCACGCTCCACGTCGCCCCCCTCGTCCCCGGCGCGACCCCGCCCGCCAGGCACGCCGTCTTCGACTCCGCCACCCCCATCAACGGCCCAGCCAACCTCTCCGGCTGGGAGATCGACGGCATCAGAGGCGCGAAACTAGGCTACAACGCCGCCCGCACCCAAATCCTCTTCCACAGCGCACGCGGAACGGTCATTTTACTGAGGTGACGCACGGCTTCCGCCGTGCCGATTGAACAGATGCAAGGCAGAAGCCTTGCGCTCTCGGCATTGGCGCCTGAAACGGGTTAAGCTGAACCATTGGCTTCATGGGGTAACGACCCCTACTTGAAGTCGCGCAGGTGGCCGACGAGATGCCAGAAGCCGCGCCAAAAGAATTTGAGGTCTTCGAGCGGCGCGCGCATGGAGAGGAGGCGGCGGGCAATCGTCTCGGGATGCAGGAAGGCGCGGTAGATGTCGCGGATGGCGGTCTTCACGCGCTCTTCCGTGACGCCGGATTTCATCACGAGCGTGCGCATGTCGTAGTCGTCCCAGTCGCGGGTGAGGAGCAGTCCGGCGGCATCGAGCTCGCGGAAGAGCGGCGTGCCGGGGTACGGGATGACCATCGTGACCTGAAGCGTGTAGGCGTGGCTCTTGCGGAGCAGGCGGCGGGCGAAACAAACCGTGTTCGCGATCTCCGCCTCGCCCTCCCAAGGGTAGCCGAGCATGACGGTGACGTGGACGCTCAGCCCGGCCTTGGCCGCGGCCCGCGCACCGCGCTCGATGTCCTCCACCTTCACCGCCTTCACGAGGCGGTCGAGGGTGGGCTGGTTGGCGGACTCCAGTCCGAACAGCACGAGGCGGAATCCGGCCTTGCGCATGAGGCGGCAGAGCGCGTCGTCGAGCGCGCCGAAACGCATGTTGCAGTCGATGCGGATTTTCTTGTGGTAGCCGCGCGCGATCATCTCCTCGCAGAACGTGCGCAGCCACGCGCCCGCGGGCAGGCAGCCGGTGTCGTCCATGATCTCGCGCACGCCGTAATGCGTGATGAGGTGGCCGATCTCGTCGCACACCTCCTTGGGGTCGCGGGCGCGGAAGGCGGGGTAGAGCGTGGTCCATGAGCAGAACGTGCAGCGGCCGTGCCAGCAGTCGCGGCCGGACATGATGTAGGTGCCGGGGGTGCGCGAGTAGTTGCCGTTCTTCTCGGAGTAGAGCTTCCACTGCGTGAGGTCGCGGTCGATCCACGGCAGGGTCTTCAGGTCGTGGTCGAGGCGGAACGGGCCGCTGTCCTGCACCGCGCCGTCCGCGCCGCGCCACCAGACGCCGGGCTCGAGCGGGACGCCGCCGGCGATGTGCTCCAGCAGGTTGACGAGCAGGAAATCGTAGTCGCCGCCCGTGAGGATGTAATCCACGGGGCAGCTGGCCATGGTCTCCTCGGGCAGGGCGGTGACGTGGTCGCCGACCATGACGACGCGCATGGCGGGATACCGCGCCTTCAGGTCGCGCACGATCTGCCAGTGGCGTTTCACGACGGGGGTCTTGGTCTCGATGACCGTCACGTCGGGCGCGAAGGCCGCGAGCTTCTCGTCGAACGCCTCGGGCGTCCATCCCGACGCGATGCCGTCGAGCCACGCGACCTCATGCCCGGCACGCTTGGCCTGCGTGGCCGCGTAGGCCGGCACGACGGGGTAGATATAGACAGGGCGGTTGAACCACTGGAACTGACGGTTCTGCCCCAGCAGCGGCACCCCCTTCTCGGAGGGCAGCGGCGGATATGCGATAGCTACTTTCATCGAGGAGAGATAGTGTACGTTTTTTCCGTGCGCAGATAAAGGAATTTTTTCACGGATACCGCCGCAACTATTGGGTTCACCTGATGTCGATTCGCATCGAATCGACATCGACCGGGGAAAGCTGATGGTCGCAAGAGCTGCAAACGAAAACCTCCACTATAGTCGTTTAACGGCGGTCGGACAACGGGACGGCAAACCGTTTGGGACCGTCAGGGACGGGATGCGTTGCTACCTCAAAACAGGGATGAAGAGGAGGTCGAGCTTGGCGCGGCCTTCGGCGGGGCGCTCGTAGCGGAAGAAGCGCCAGAGGAAGGAGGTCTTGCGGCTGCCGTCGGCCTTGGCGTCCCAGGTGATGGCGGGGAAGATGTCGAGGGAGGTGTCGCCGTTAAGTTTCTCGTAGTGCATCAGGCGCCAGAGGATACGGCGGCGGGTGTAACTGTGGCTCTCGGATTGGCTGAACTCGCGCTTGTAGTCGTAGAGGAAAAACAGGAGGGCGTTTTTCTCGAGGAGGCCGTCGTGGCGGACGGCGGACAGGTCGTCTTCGAAAATGGTTTCTTTCCGGCTGGAGGCGTTCCAGAGCGGGAAGATGTAGGCGGAGGATTTTTCGCTATAGGCCGGGTGCGCCGAATCATGCGGGAGCGTGTCATCTTTGAGTAACTTCATCCATTGGCTTTCACGTTTGCAATCGAAGGAGTAATCGCGTGAGGCTTTGGCGAGGATGAGGATTCGTGTGTGCGTATAGTGTTGGTAGTAAGCGTTGTGCTGGTGTTCGCGCGCGAAGCCGAGCGGGTCGCCGTGGAAACGCTGGGCGCCTCGCGTCTCGTGCGAGAAGAGCGGAAAAAAACAAGATTCGTGGTAGGATGGCGAATGGACGGATCTTACGAGCGGTGTGAGATAGTAGCGGTGTTGCCGGACCGTTCCGTCGCCCCTTTGCACGGACCATTGCCCGTAAAGCAGCGTGTAGAAAGAGCGGTCCGAGGTGTCGTAGGCGTAGAGGGGGAAGAGGTAGCCTTTGCGGTTGTCGGCGTTGTGGCGCTGGTGGAAGAGGCCGCCGAGGGTGTAGAAGTCTTTGGCGCCCGTGGCGGGGTCGGCGCTCTGCCACGAGAGCAGGGGCGGGATGGCGGTAGTGCCCTTGTCGCGGATGTACAGCGGGGTGAGGAGGTAGTCGTGGGCGCGGTCGTAGGAGTAGAGGGGGAAGAGGTGGCCGGCGCCTTTGCCGTCGGGGTTGCCGTGGCGCAGGCGGAAGAGGCCGCCGAGGGCGTTGAAGTCTTTGGCGCCGGTGTCGGGGTCGGTGCCCTGCCACGAGAGCAGGGGCGGGATGACGGTGGTGTTGCGGTGGCGGGTGTAGAGGAGGGAGTAGAAGGCGTCGTGGGCGTTGTCGTAGGCGTAGAGGGGGAAGAGGTGCCCGGCGCGTTGGGCGTCGGGGACGTTGTAGCGCTGGCGGAAGAGGCCGCCGAGGGTGTAGAAGTCTTTGGCACCCGTGGCGGGGTCGGTGTCCCACCATGAGATGAGCGGGGGGACGATGCGCCACGCGGGCTGGCCGTCCTTGCCGGTGCCGTGCGCCCAGAGGGGCGAGATGAAGTTGCGGCTGTCGCTGTAGTAGAGCGGCAGGAGCCATGAGCGGTCTTCGCCGTCGGGGCCGCCGCTGCGGTTGTGGAAGAGGCCGCCGAGGGCGTAGAGGTCGCGGGTGTGCGTCCGTGGGTTGACGCTCCGCCACGAGAGCAGGGGCGGGATGAGGGTGGTGTCGCGGTGGCGCGTGTAGAGGAGGGAGTAGAAGGCGTTGTCTTCATCGTCGTAGGCGTAGAGCGGCAGGAGGCGGCCGGCGCGCTGGCCGGGCGGGGCGTTGTAGCGCTGGTGGAAGAGGCCCGCGAGGGAGTAGAAGTCCGTCGCGCCGGTGGCGGGGTCTTTGCGCCAGAGCGAGAGCAGGGGCGGGATGGCGGTAGTGTCGCCGGAGCGGGCGTAGGCGAGGGAGTAGAAGGACGCGTCCGCGCTGTCGTAGGCGTAGAACGGGAGGAGCCAGTGGGCGGCCGTGCCGTCGGCGCGCGTCTCGGCGCCGCCCAGCCCGGCGAGCCACCAGGCGGAGGAGGAGCGGTCGCCGTTGCGCGTGTGGCTGAAGAGCGGGAAGACGCGCAGACCATGATCGCTGTCCCCGTGATGATAACGGTTGAAGAGCGGCCAGAGGATGTCGAGGTTGTAGCCGTATGTGTGGGGCTGATAAATCCAGAGGGGGAAGAGGCTGTCGAGTTTCCTGTCGATGTGCCAGTAGAGCGGGGCGACGTGGAAATAGTCCTTGCCCCAGAACACGGGGAGGACGTGGCTGCCGTTGCCGTTGAGGCTGAAATGCGCGAGCGGCCAGAGGGCGTTGACCTCGGAGTACGGCTCGCCGGGGCGGGCGCGGGAGAGGGGGGGGAGGGGGCGGGACGCGGGGCTGGGGGCGGGGCGCTCGCCCCTGGGC
>WRJS01000031.1 GCA_009778475.1 Kiritimatiellota bacterium
GAGCCGAGCCGAGCCGAGCCGAGCCGAGCCGAGCCGAGCCGAGCCGAGCCGAGCCGAGCCGAGCCGAGCCGAGCCGAGCCGAGCCGAGCCGAGCCGAGCCGAGCCGAGCCGAGCCGAGCCGAGCCGAGATGTCATTTAGCGTTGTCGCCACGATCCTTATCCCTCAAAAAAAACATATTCATGTTAGCAGATTGCATGGCAGAAGGCAAGGCGGAAAATGGTGAATGATGCGGAAGGGCGAGGGGGCGTGATTTCGGGCTTGACGGATGGCGCATTCTGTGTCATCTTTACGGGCTTGAATTTCAGGCATCATAGGATAGAGAAAATGTTTTACGCTCGATTGTTTCCTGCGGTATGTGTGTTGGCTTGCATGGCGGCCGGTTGCCGGAACTGGCCGTCGGTGGGGCCGGACTATGAGGCGAGCCGGTTCGCGCAAGGGCCCGAGATCGCGGCCGCGCTGAACGACGGCGGCAGCGATGAGGTCTCCGCAAAAATCGCGCAATGGTGGAAAACGCTTGACGACGATAAGCTGACGTTCCTCCTGGAGTCTGCGCTGGCGGCGAACCGCGAGGTGGCCGTCGCGGAGGCGAAAATCGTGGAGGCGCGCGCGCGGCTGGGGATCGCGAACGCGGGGTTCTTCCCGACGGTCGGGGTGGGCGGCGCGTACCAGCGTTACCAGACGAGCCGGAACAACTCGCCGTTCGTGCGGGTGCGGGACAGCCAGTTTCAGGCGGGGTTCGACGCGACGTGGGAGATCGACATCTTCGGCGGCACGCGGCGCAGGGTGGAGGCGGCCGAGGCGGGCGTGGAGGCGCTGGAGGCGGGGCGCGACGCGGTGTGGGTGTCGCTGGCGGCGGAGGTGGCGAACACGTATGTGTGCTACCGCACGGCGCAGGAGCGGTTGCGCGTGGTCCGCGCGAATGCGGTGCTTCAGGAGGAGACCTACAACCTGAACAAGTCGCGCGCGGAGTCCGGGCTGATCGGCGAGCTGCCGTTGCACCAGTCCGCCTACATCCTCGAGAGCACGCGCTCGCAGATCCCGCCGCTGGAGGCGAGCCTTGAGGCTTACGCCAACGGGCTGGCCCTGCTGACGGGCGCGTTCCCCGGGACGCTGCACGCCTGGCTGGGCGAGGGCGACATCCCGTCTGCGGCGCGTTGGACGCTGGAGGCGATCCCGTCGGAATGCATACGGATGCGGCCGGACGTGCGCGCGGCGGAGCGGCGGGTGGCGGTGGCGAGCGCGAACGTGGGCGTGGCGACGGCGGACCTGTACCCGAAGTTCTCGCTGCTGGGATCCATCGGGCTGGGGTCGGTCAAGGCGGCGGACTTCCTCAGCGCGGACAGCGTGCTGTACAGCCTCGGGCCGCAGGTCGCGTGGCCGATTTTCCGGGGCGGCTCGATCCGCAACAACATCAAGGCGCAGAGCGCGGTGCAGGAGCAGGCGCTGGCGGGATACGAGCAGACGGTGCTGAGCGCGGTGCGCGACGTGCGCAACGTGCTGGTCGCGTACGACCGTGAGTACGCGCGCCACGAGAGCCTAACCCAGGCCGCCGAGGCGGCGCAGAAAGCGGTGGACATCGCAGACGATTTGTACAAGCGCGGGCTGACGGACTTCAACAACGTCCTCGACGCGCAACGCTCACAGATGGCGCTGCAAGAGAGCATCGTCGTCTCGCGCGGGACGATTTCGCAGCACCTCGTGAGCCTCTACAAGGCGCTGGGCGGGGGCTGGCAATAGCGATCGCAGGGGAGACGCCCCCCCCTATTCCCTCGAATGCCTTTCACAGCCTCTCCGCTTGTCTGCGGCAGGCCCAGCATGAGTAGGCGATGGTGACGAAGTGGGAGGCGGGGAGGCGGGGGGCGACGGCGATCTTGACGCCGAGAAGGGTCGTGCGCCCGCCCATGCCCATGGGACCGATGCCGAGCTGGTTGGTCTCGTCCAGGACGCGGCGTTCGAGCGCGGCGAGCTCCGGCACGGGCGACGTGTCGTCCAGCGGGCGGAGCAGCTGTTTCTTGGCGAGCAGGAAGCCCTCGCCCCGGTCCGCGCCGATGCACACGCCGAGGATGCCTGGGGCGCAGCCGAAGCCTTGCGCTTGCCACACGGCGTGCAGGATGCATTTGCGCGCGCCGTCGAGGTCGCGCCCCGCGCCGAGGGCGGCGTCGGGGAGGCTGAACTGGCAGCTGACGTTTTCGGAGCCGCCGCCTTTCTGCAGGAGGGCCACGCGGATGGCGCCGGTGTCGGCCTGCTCGAAATGACAGGCGGGGATGCCGTCGGCGACGTTGGTTTCGAGGGACGCGCCGGAGAGGGTCTCGATGGTGTTGTGGCGGAGCCAGCCGTTGGCGGTGGCGGCCTTGACGGCATCCTGTGCGGCGCGTTCGAGCGCGAGCGTGTCCGTGCCGCGCGGGACGGTCCAGAAGAAGGTGAGCATCCCGGTGTCTTGGCAGAGTGGCGTTGACTGCTCGCGTGCGAGGCGGGTGTTCTCCAGAATCGAACGCAGGAAAAGCGCGGCCTGCGAGCCGGGCGGCTCTGCGGCGGCGGCGCGTTTGAGCGCGGCCTCGACATCCGCGGGCAGGTCGCTCGTGGTGCGGCGGATGAGCTCTGTGAGGCGGGCAATCATGGGGAAATTAATAGTTAATAGTTGGACACGGGATGCCGGCGAGCATGATTAACTTTGTCATAACATAATCCTGTCAAAAAATAAATCAGCGTATCGTGTAGATGCCGTTCACGGAATCGGGCGTGACGGGTGCGAAGAAGGCGGCGATGGCGGTATCGTAGGCGGCGGTGTGGGCGAAGGCCTTCTTCATCAGCGCGAGGCGCGTGCCGAGGCCGAGGCTGCCGCTGTTGGCGCGCAGCTCGTCGAGCAGTGCGGCGTAGTCGGCGGGGTCGGTGACGGAGGCGACGCGCAGGTAGTTCTTCGCGGAGGCGCGGACCATGCACGGGCCGCCGATGTCGATGTTGGTGCGCGCGGACTCGGGGGTGGCGCCGGGCGCGGCAACGGCCTGCGCGAAGGGGTAGAGGTTGACGACGGCCATGTCGATGGCGACGGCCTGCGTGCGGGCGAGGTCGGTCTGGTGGGCGGCGTTGTAGGTCTCGCTCAACAGGCCGAGGTAGATTTTGAAGTCGAGCGTCTTGACGAGGCCGCCCTGCATCTCGGGCTGACCGGTGTAGCCGGAGACGGACACGAGGTGGCGCGCGCAGAGGGCGTCGCCGAGCGTTTTCTGGAGGAAGGTGTAGGTGCCGCCCGTCGAGAGGATCTTCACGTCGGGGCACGCGGCGACAAGCCCCCCCGCGAACGTGTCCAGCCCTGTCTTGTCCGAGACGCTCATCAGCACGTTCCGCACGGGCACGCGCCCGTCAATCTCGCTCACGATATTCAACGCCATTGCGCAACTCCTTGGTCGGTTTTTCAAATGGGCACTTATTATAGACGTTCGCGGGAGCGGGCGCAATTAGAAATTAGGAATGGGGAGAGAGGAATCAAATGGTGGGCGCGGCAGGGGATCCCGTTGCGCACACGCTCTGCGTCTCTGCGGGAAACTGAAATCGCGCCAGCACATCCCCGTCATTGCCCGCCGCAATAGCTCGCCCACGGGAAATCGCGCCAAGCAGGGTCGTCCATGACATACGCGCAGATGAAATCCGCGACGGCCTTGCCGGAATAACAGGCGTGCGTCTTGATGCGCCCTGCGCGCCCGATTGCGCGGGCGCGCGTCGGCTCGGCGGCAAGGCGCCTCGCTTTCGCGACGAGGTCGCTTGTCGAATCGAAAAAGACCATCTCTTTGTCCGGCTCATACAGCGCCTGCAAGCCCGAGGCCGACGCGGTCAACGTGCAGATGCCGTTCCCGGCAAGTTGGACGATGCGGTCGGAACTGTACAGGAATACGTCGTTGCGGTCAGAGAGGTTCAGGGCCAGCAACGTGCGTTTGAGCATCTGGTCTTTCGCGTCGCCGAAAACGCCGGGGCGGCCGAGGCATCCAGCGAAGCCCAGGCGCAGGCCGCCCGCGTTCGCGGCGATTTCCGTAAGCAGGGCCGCCCGCTCGGGGCGCAGACGGTCCGAGCCGATGAACACGAGGTCGAAGTCCGCCTCGCGCAATTCATCGATGTTCAGCCGCTCGATGTTCGCGTCTGCGGGGTTGGGGATGAACGCGGCGCGGCACCCGTCGCGCCTGAACTGCGCGAGCAGGTCGCCGCCCGTCGTCACGAAGATGGCGTCCAGCAGCGGCAGTTTGGCGAACAGATGCGAATAGTCGCGGAGCAGGTAAACCTGATCGACGTACCACAGCGCGATTTTCATCTGCGGGTGTGCGCGGCGCAATGTCTGGAGCGTCTGCGGCGTGATGGCCTGCGCGTGGCCGAGCAGGAGCAAGTCCGGCTCGACGTGCTTGCAGCAGGTGATGAGGCATTTGTTCGCGAAGGCCCCGCCGAGGCGTTTGGAGCGCAGGAGGTTGACGCGCGCGCGGTCGCTGATGGAGAACGGATAGACGTAATGCCCCGCTTGGCAAAGCCCGGTGTGCAACTTGTACTCGCAGTTGTAAAACTCCCTCCCGTCGCGGACGAAACTGTAATGTGCGGCATGAACGATTCGCATGGAAACTCCTTTTTTAGTTTTTAGTTTACAGTTTTTAGTTTTTAGTTTCTAGTTTTTAGTTTCTAGTTTCTAGTTTCTAGTTTTTAGTTTACAGTTTTTAGTTTTTAGAATATTGCTTCGTTATCATTTCTGCGTACCATTGTTTCTAACAACTAACAACTAAAAACTGTAAACTAAAAACTAGAAACTAGCAACTAGAAACTAGCAACTAGCAACGAAACTCCTCTCCTTCTCATATCTTGAACTTCCCCCTAGACAGCACCAAGGGGAACTGCCATGTTGTCATCTCGCCGTGTGCGCTCAGGCGGTCGATGGTGTACGGGTCCTCAATGCGCCGGATGCCTTTCTCGCAGGTGAACGCGCACTGGAACCCCAGGCGTTTCAGCATCTCGATCTCGCGCGGCGTGTAGCGGCCGAAGGGGTACGCGAACGACACGCACGGCCTGCCCGTGACGCGCTCAATCCACGCCTTGCCCTCCTGAATCTCGCGCTCCGCCGTCGCGTCGTCCAACTCCGGCAAGCGCACATGGCTCAGCGTATGCCCGCCGAACTCGACAAGGCCGCTGTCCGCCATCTCGCGCATCTGCGCGTCCGTCAGCATCGGCTTGCCGGGGTACTCGCAGCGCGTGGCGGCGAAAACCGTCGCCTTCGCCTGATACGTTTTCAGTAGCGGGAACAGGTGGACGTAGTTATCCTCGTAGCCGTCGTCGAACGTGAGGCAGACGTGGCGCGAGGTCGGCGCGAAGGAGATCAACTCCGTGGCCGTCACGAACGTGTAGCCATGCGCTTTCAGATAGCGCAACTGAAACTCCAGCAGCGTCGGGTTGACATTCAGCCCCGCGCGCATCCCCGGCCACGGCGCGATGTCCGTGGCGTGGTACATGAACGCGCGCGGCAGGTTCGGGTCTTTCGGGATGCGGAACGGGAAGTAGTAGCGGAGCGAGAGCCCGCACAGCGCGGCCAGCGCAATGGCAAAGAGGATGTACCACACCCATGTCATATCCCTTCCTCCCTTTTGTTTTTCTCACACAAAGGCACGAAGGTCACAAAGGAATCATTTCCCCGAACATTAATCATTCTTCTCACCTTCCTTCGCTAATTGCAAGGCGGAAGCCTTGCGCTCCCGGCAATTCCTAATTTTTCCCTCCCCCTGCCCCGCCTCGTAGAGTTTCGCCTCCTTCGCGAACGAGTAGTACGCCGCGTTGACCGCGCTGATGAAGCCCGGCACGCCGCGCAGGAAGCCGCCCTTCAAAACGTACCCACGGAAAAACGTCGCGGGGAAAAGCGTCGCCAGACGGAACAGCGAATGGCGCCGCCCCTTCGCGAAACGCTCCCGCGCCTTCAGCGTCGAATAGGCGTTCTGCTTGGCGATGACCGCCTCCATCGACACCAGCCCGTAGTGCAGCAGCGGCGCGCGGGTCTGCGCCACAACCGCATCACCCGCCAGCACGACCTGCTCATGCACGAGGTGGGTCAGGTCGTAGCGGCCCTTCGCGCGGCGGAAGCAACGGATTTTCGTCAGGATCTCGCTCGGGAAAAGCCTGTTCAGGAAAACCTCAGGGATCGGGAAACGGAGCGCGTCGGCCTTGCCCTCCGCGACGGTTTGGGCGACGGCCTGCGCGAGTTCAGGCGAGACCTCCTCATCCGCGTCGATGTTCAGCACCCAGTCGTTCGCGCACTGCTCCAGCGCCCACTGCTTCTGTTGCGCGTAGCCTTGCCAGTCGCGGTGAAGCAGGCGCACGTTCGGAAACGCGGCCGCGATGCCGCACGTCGCGTCCGTGCTGCCCGAGTCCACGAGCACCACCTCCGCGAAGCCGCGCACGCTCTCCAGCGCACGGCGGATGTGCCGCTCCTCGTCGCAAGCGATGATATAGACTGACGCGGGAATCATACCTTTATTTTCCATTTCGCGGGCAGGAATTCCCCTAAAGGGGCGCATACAGCCCGTGCCACCTTGTGTCATACCCTGTACCTCCCGCAGCGCAACAGGATCCGGAACTGCAGGTCGTCGCACGAGCGCAACACGCTGGTGCGGCGGATGCGGAACGGGTCAGCCAGCGGCGCGAAGCCCTTCTTCACCGTCACCGCCGCACGGAAGCCGAGCCGCTTCAGCACCTCCACCGTCGCGTCCGTGAAACGCCCGTAGGGGTACGCGAACGACACGCACGGCCGCTTTGTGTGCGCCTCGACAAACGCCTTGCCCCCCGCGATCTCCGCCTCCGCCGTCGCCGCGTCCGCCTGACTGAGGTTGACGTGGTTGAGCGTGTGCGCACCGAGCTCAATCAGCGGGTCGTTCGCCAACGCCGCAAGCTGCCCTTCGGACAGCATCCGCGCACCCGGCACGTCGCTTCTCCGCGAGATGAAAATCGTGGCCTTCGCCTGATGCTTGCGCAGGATCGGCAGCGCGGTCTCGGCGTTGTCCGCGAAACCGTCATCGAACGTCAGCGCGACGCACCGCGTCAGGTCCGGCCGCGCAAGCAACTCCGACACCGTGAGGAACGTGTAACCCTTGCGTCGCAACAACGCCACCTGCGCGTCGAACGCGCGCGGCCGGACGCACAATTGCGGGTTCATCCCCTCCGGCACGGCATCGCCGAACGCATGGTACATCAGCACGCGCGGGCAGCAAGGCGGGCAGGGCGGCCGCCAGACCGTGTAGCGGCACAGCCCTGCGACCAGCCCCCCGGTCGCTAAAACGGAGGCTATCAGTATTTCCCAAAACATATTGCCATATTAGCATAATCTTCCCCGTCAGGCAAGCCCTGCCACGTGTGGAGACTGGGAAGAGTACGAAAGGGAAGTTTTCGGTTGTCAGTTTTCAGAAAACACAGATTTCACGATGGAGGGCGAGACAGGGGACCCCATTGGCACGGCGTGTGGCCAATGGGGCAGGAAGCCGTTAAACACATTGCCGCTTCCCGCCCCATTGGTCGCTTCCCGCCGCACGCCATGCAAACACCTCATCCATGATTCGTCGCTCCCCCCTCCCCATTCTTCTCGGCAATAACTTTCTGATCCCTGCGTTTATTTTTTGCGAGAGGGCATTAAGCGTACTTGACTTGTTGAG
Organism: Kiritimatiellota bacterium; assembly: GCA_009778475.1. Taxonomy (GTDB): domain Bacteria; phylum Verrucomicrobiota; class Kiritimatiellia; order RFP12; family UBA1067; genus WRJS01. The sequence continues at coordinate 7,660 of WRJS01000031.1, forward strand.
GAAAATCACGTACCTTAATTGAACATCAAGACATTTCCGTATAAGGAGGGAGATGATTATGAAAATGAAAACGCTCATGTTACTGGTCATGGCTGGCTTGCCGATCTTCTGCTCGGCCCAGCGCAACCAATCCGGAAGGGCAGTGCCTGCCGCGCCGCCGACGTACACACCGCCGAGCGCGCCTGTCCAGACGCGCCAAAGCGCACCGACGTACACGCCGCCCAGCGCGCCTGTCCAGACGCGCCAAAGCGCACCGACGTACACGCCGCCGAGCGCGCCTGTCCAGACGCGTCAAAGCGCACCGACGTACACGCCGCCCAGCGCGCCTGTCCAGACGCGCCAAAGCGCACCGACGTACACGCCGCCCAGCGCGCCCGTCCAGACGCGCCAAAGCGCACCGACGTACACACCGCCCAGCGCACCTGTCCAGACGCGCCAAAGCACACCGACATATACGCCACCGAGCGCGACCGTCCAGTCACGCCAAAGCGCACCGCCGCCCATCAACGTCGCGCGTCCTGAACGGATCGTCGAACGTCCGGTGACGCCGACCGTCGAGCGCCCTGCCGTCACGCAACCCGCGCGTTCGGAGCAGCGTCCCGTGGAGCGCCCGGTCTCGCCGGTTGCCGAGCGCCCTGTGACGCCGATCGCCGAGCGCCCTGCCGTCACGCAACCCGCGCGTTCGGAGCAGCGCCCTGTGGAGCGCCCTGTCTCGCCGGTTGCCGAACGCCCGGCCTTGCCGAGTGCGAACCACGAGCCTGACCCGTCCGCGCTTTTCAGGGAATACAGCCGGCAACAGGAGTCCCTGCGCCAGACACCCCAACCGGGCCGCCAGCCGTCAACGCCGGGAGCGGACAGGCCCTCGCGCGTTGAGACGCCCGTCGTCTCCCCGCGCCCGCCGAGCGGCGGTGACCGGGATCGCATCATGCGGCCCGACCTCTCGGGACGCTCGTCCTCGTCACCCGGGCGCATCACAGTACCCGAGACGACGACGCTCCGCTCCACGCCCGGCATGGGCCCGACCCGTGACGCGGCCGCCTCCCTGCGCCACCCCCTGACCACGCAACGCCCCAGCTTCGGCAGCGGCGGCGGTCATAATCCCCTGTCCTCCCCTGCCTCCAGCTTGCGCCCGCAGACGACACAGGCACCGGCGGTGGCCTCGCATCGCCAGCCGCCCGCCGCCGCGCCGCATAACCCCCTCCGCCTATCGCGGCCTGTCGCAGACTATGCGCACCGCACGCCCATGATGGGGCTGGCACGCCCGCTGCCGTCGCCCATCGTCACGCGCCCGGCGGTGTCGTACCCGGTCGCCGCCGCCTATTACCCGACGTACAACTCCTATAACTTCTACCCGCGCCCGGCCTACTACGGCTACTACGGGCCGACCGCCTCGCGCGTGCGCATCTCCCCGTGGCTCAGCCTCGCCCCCATCTGGTGGGGTCCGGTGCTGTACCCCTCCGGGTTCGGCATCTCTTGGTCGAGCGGATCGTTCGGACTATCGTTCTCAACCTCCGCCTACTCCCCATTCTACGCCCACCGCCCCTACTATGACTCCTGGTACTATAACGGCTGGGGCTACAGCAGCGCGTACTACGGCGGCTGGTCACGCGGCTGGTACGGCGGCTTCTCCTACGTCTATAACCCCTGGCCCGTGTACCGCACCCACTACCTCTACTCGCCGCCCACGCTGGTCTATGAGACAGCCTACTCGCAGCCGCCCGCGCAGACCGTCGTCTATCAGACCGTGCAGCACCTCGACCAGCCGCTCACCGTCGCGTCCACGCCCGTTACCGCCGTGCCGCCCGCCCAGCACGCGCACGCGGAGCAAGAGGGCTACCGCTGCTCCTGCGCCTGCGGCTGCAACGGGCAGGTCCCCTGCACCTGCGAGTACCCCTGCGGCTCGGAGTACGACGACGACGAAACGCAGGCCTACCTGCTCAGCAACAGCTTCGTCTCCTACGCCGTCTCGCTGAACCCCGAAACCATCTGGGCCTCCTATGCCGGGTTCGACCGCATCCAGTAGCCGCGTCACGCTCACGACCGCATCAGGCGCCCCGTTCAGCATGGACTGGGGCGCCTTCTCGCCCACCGACACCGCCGTCCTCACCTTCATCCGCCATGACGGGCAGATCCTGCTCATCCTCAAAAAGCGCGGCCTGGGCAACGGCAAGTTCAACGCCCCCGGCGGCCGCCTCGAGCACGGCGAGACCCCCGAGCAGGCCGCCGTGCGCGAGACCCAGGAGGAGGTCGGCCTCACCCCCACCGGCCTGCGCCCTGCCGGCCTCCTTGACTTCGCCTTCACCGACGGCTACTCCCTGCGCTGCCACGTCTTCACCGCGACCGACCACACCGGGATCCTCGCCGAGACCGACGAGGCCGCGCCCTTCTGGTGCCCCGAGGCCGACATCCCCTACGGCAGGATGTGGAGCGACGACCGCCTCTGGGTCCCCCTCATGCTCGACGCCAAACCCTTCCGCGCCGCATTCGTCTTTGACGGCGACCTCATGCTCTGGCACACCTTGCGGGTGGAGGCAGGAATTGCTAATTATGCATTATGAATTATGCATTATGCATTGACACAAGGCTGAAGGCCCTCGGGGAATATCCAATATCCAACAAGGAATATTCAATGTCCAAGTGAAATGCGCTGCTGTAGGGCGGTCCCGCGAGACGCGGCGGGCCTACTCCGGAATCTTGCAGAGGGCGCAGTGGCGGCAGTCGAACGCGGCGGGCTCAGGCGCGGGCCTGCCGTGCTTCCGCGCCGCCGCCTCCTGCAGGCGGTTGATGCCCGCGAGCAGGAGCCCCAGCACGACGAAGCCGCCCGCGGGCAGCACGAACAGGGTCATGCTGTTGCCGTGTATGTCCGTGAGCGCGAGCCCGCCCCAGAGCGTCACCGAGCCGCCCCCGGCGAACTCGCGTATCGCCCCGATCAGCGCGAGCGCGAGCGTGAACCCGATGCCCGTCCCGAGGCCGTCCGCCGCGCTGCGCAGGACGCCGCTCTTCGACGCGAAGGCCTCCGCGCGGCCCAGGATGATGCAGTTGACCACGATCAGCGGGATGAAGATGCCAAGGCTGCCGGCGAGCGCCGGCGCGTATGCCTGCATGAGCAGGTCCACGATGGTCGTGAACGACGCGATGACCACGATGAAGCTCGGGATGCGCACCGTGGCGGGGATGAGCTTGCGCAGCGCGGAGATGACGACGTTCGAGCAGGTCAGCACGAACGTGGCCGCGGCGCCCATGCCCAGCGCGTTCTCAAGGGAGGTCGTCACCGCCAGCGTCGGGCACATCCCCAGCACCAGCCGGAACACCGGGTTGTCCTTGACGATACCGCGCGAAAAAACACCGAATATGCTCATGCGTCAACATCCCTCCTGTGAACGAAAGTCAAAGCGCATTATTATGGCGCACTTTCGCGTTTTGCGCAACACTAAACTGGAGGGATTGGGGTGTCGCTGTTCGGCATGGTTACAGCCCCCGAGAAACCGCGCCGGGGGCGCAAGGCCGGGAGCGCAAGGCCTCTGCCTTGCAATGCTTAGCTTGTTATGCAGGGCGGAAGCCCTGCGCTCCCGGCACTGCGCTCCCGGCGCTGAACTCCCCAAAAAATCCTCTGCCGCATTTTTGTGCTTGCATTTGTCCCGCGAGAGGGGGATACTGTTCTGTAATCTTCAATAAGGGGTGCGGACGATGAAAACGTTTGCCGGAGGTTTGTTGGCGGGCCTCATCAGTTTTGCCCGTATTCGCGCACCCTGTCCGCAGTGATGGCAACCGTCTTGCCTTTCAGATTGCCCGGTGCCTCGTACATAATCTCCATCATAAAATTCTCCATGGCCGCCCGGAGCCCGCGCGCGCCCGTCTTGCGCTTCATGGCCACGCGGGCCATCTCGCGCAACGCCTCGTCCTCGAACGTCAGCTGCACGCCCTCCATCGCGAGCAGCTTCTGGTACTGCCGCACGAGGCAGTTCTTCGGCTCGGTCAGGATGCGCACCAGATCGCCCTCCGTCACCTCCGCCATGGACGTGATGACCGGCAGCCGCCCGACAAACTCGGGAATCAGCCCGAACCGCATCAAGTCCTCCGGCTGGACGTCCAGCACGGCGGCCCGATCCGTTTTCGCGCCCGCGCGGGCGTGGTGGTCGCCGACCTCCTTGTAGCCGATGGCGCGGTGCCCCTGGCGCTGGCGCACGATGGCGTCCAGCCCGACGAACGCGCCGCCGCAGATGAACAGGATGTTGGCGGTGTTGATCTTCAAATACTCCTGCTGGGGATGCTTGCGCCCGCCCTGCGGCGGCACGCGCGAAACCGTGCCCTCCAGAATCTTCAGCAGCGACTGCTGGACGCCCTCGCCGGACACGTCACGCGTGATGGACACGTTCTCCGTCTTACGCGCAATCTTGTCAATCTCGTCGATATAGACGATACCGCGCTCGGCGCGGGGGATGTCGCCGTCCGCCGCCTGAATGAGGTACAGCAAAATATTCTCGACATCCTCGCCGACGTAGCCGGCCTCGGTGATGGTCGTGGCGTCCGCAATCGCGAACGGCACGTCCAGCATCTTGGCGAGGGTCTTGGCGAAGAGCGTCTTGCCGCACCCCGTCGGGCCGATCATCAGGATGTTGCTCTTCTCGATCTCGACATCCTTGAACGCATCGTCCATCCCCGCCTGCGGCTGCGTCAAGCGCCGGTAATGGTTGTGGACCGCGACGGCCAGCGCCTTCTTCGTATGCTCATGCCCGATGACGTGCTGGTCGAGGAACGCCTTGATCCCGATCGGCGGCGGGACGTTCAGCTTCGGCAACCGCGTGTTCTTGCCCACCGCGGTCTCCTGCGCATCCTTCAAGACGCGGGAACACGCCTCCACGCAATCGCTGCAGATGTTCCCGTCCGGGCCGGGGATGATCGCGGGACACTGATCCTCACTCCTGCCGCAGAACGAGCAGACTAATTTCGGGGTCGGGCGACGTGCCATAGCCTATTTCTCCGCCGAGAGCTTCACCAGCACCTCGTCCACAAGCCCATAGTCCTTCGCCTCGGCGGCGGACATGAAGTAATCGCGCTCCGTGTCGTTCGCGACGGCCGCCGCGTCCTTTCCCGCGTGGAACGCGAGAATCTCGTTGAGGCGATCCTTCAGGCGCAGGATCTCCTTGGCCGCGATGCTGATGTCCGTGGCCTTGCCCTCCGCGCCCCCCCACGGCTGGTGGATCATGATGCGCGCGTTCGGGAGCGCGAAGCGCTTGCCCTTGCTCCCGGCCGCGAGCAGCACCGCGCCCATGCTCGCCGCCTGGCCGACGCAATACGTCGCGATGCCGCACGTCAGGAACTGCATCGTGTCATAGATCGCCAGCCCAGCCGTGACCGACCCGCCGGGCGAATTGACGTACACCGAAATGTCCTTCGTCGCGTCCTGCGACTGCAAGAACAGCAGCTGCGCGATAATCACATTGCTCACCGCATCATCAATCGCCGAGCCGATGAAGATGATACGATCCTGAAGCAAGCGCGAGTAAATATCCCACGACCGCTCCCCCCTACCCGTCTGCTCCACGACAATCGGGACCAACATCGAAGCCTGTTCTAAATGATTCATAGCGTTCCTTTTGCTCATACCACCCATTCTCTTTTTTGACAGGATTTCAAGACTAGCAGGATTAACTTGCTGAAAAAAATCCTCCGTTTCCTTTAACCACAATGGACACAATAGAATGCACAAAGGACACTATTATTGTGCCTATTGTGAAAACCATTGTGTCCATTGTGGTTAAAAAACATCCTGTTAATCCTGTTCTAAAAAAAATCCTCCGTTTCCTCCCAGCAGCCACAGATGACGCTGATTTGCACCGAAAAGGGCATAACCATACCATACCCCTGCGCAAAACGCAAGGAGGAATACCGCTGGGTCTTACGGCAATTCCATCCTCCTTATCTATCAATTCTGATAGTGTCCATTGTGGTTAGAGAAAACGGAGGATTATTTTTGACAGGATTACCTGTCACCTAACTTATCACTTATCACCTCTCCCTCTGCACCTCTGCGCGAGAATAAAAACCGGGTGTTTTCAGCTTCCATGGCGCGGGGGTTATGGTACACTATATGCCGACTGTCCCGTGCCAGGCGGGCGGCAAACAAAGGGAAGGGATAAGGGATTATCTCAAGACGATTCCTATCCCTGAACTCATAGTGGATTACCTTGCCCTATATGATGAAGAGCAAGATGCTTGTGTTGTCCCTGACCTTGGGGCAGACTACAACGCATTGAAAAAATTGCTTGTCCCCCTTTCCATAGAGTCGTTCGACCCGCGCGAAGCGCAGAAGCCCGATGAGAAAAAACAAGCCGTTGCAGGTGGCGCCGAAGGCAGGGCGGCGGCGAGCCATAAGGGAGAATTAGGAATGAGGAATCAGAAATCGGGGGAGAGGAGTCAGGGATGGAGGGCGAACGTCCCCGTGAGCCGGGCGCCCCCGCTGGCCGCTGGCTCTACCTCGCCGCCCTCGCCGCCCTCTGGCTCATGCGCAGGAGAAAGGGGTGACGCATGTGCCGGGAGTGCAAGGCTTCCGCCTTGCATTTATTACTTGGCAAGGCAGAAGCCTTGCGCTCCCGGCATCATGCAGGGCGGAAGCACTGCGCATCCTGTCTCACGTCTCCGTGGCGGGCAGGGGGGGGATGGCTTTGTTGAGCCAGTCGCGCTTGGATTGGACGCTGGCGTGGCTGTACATGTCGTGCATGTTCTGGGGGGCGTGGCCGGTGAGGCTGTCGGTGATGCCGGAGGGCACGCCTGCCTCGTCCATCTGGGTGATGAAGCAGGCGCGGAAGCTGTGCATCGTGGCGCGGCCGCGGTGGTCGTCCAGAACCCCCGCGCCGACCATGAGGCGCTTGACGAGCGCGGACAGGCCGTTGGCGTTGCGGTTGTAGGCGTGGTGGAGGTGGGGGAACAGGAAGCCCGCGGGCCTTCCGCGCGCGCCCCTGAAGCGTCGCAGCAAAATCTTATGCGTGGCGGGCATGATGGGGATCTCGAGGGGCCAGGGCTTCACGCCGCGCGTCTTGGGGGGGATGTGGAGGAAGAAATCGCGGGCGGGGTTGAAGTCCTCCCACCTGAGCGCGGCGAGCGAGCCGATGCGCATGCCGTACTGCCACGCGAAGGCAACGGCGTCGCGCAGGTCTTCGAGCAGGAGGCGGTTGATGGTGCGGCGGCGGTCGAGGGTGTTTTCCTCCTTGTGGCAGCGCGTGATGCGCATGAGGAAGGCGCCGGCCTCGCTGACGGTGAGGCGGCGGTAGCGGAAAACGCCGTCGCGCGCCTTAGGCTTGAGGCGCAGGCCGGTGTTCCAGGGGTTGGAGCAGTCGGGCCAGACGGTGTGCCAGATGCGTTTGAGCGTGCTGATGTCCTGGGGGGCGGTTGACTTGCGGGAGAAGATGTGTTTGATGTATTCCTCGGCCATGGGGCGCGTGACCTCGTCGGCGTAGGCGGCGGTGGACCAGCGCAGGAACGCGTCGAGCTGATGGCGGTAGCATTTGAGGCTTTTGAGCGCGGCCTCGTAGCGTTGCGTGAAGAGGAACCACACGTCGGAGAGCCTGACGCGTGGCGGCGCAGGGGAGTTGGCCGGGGTCGGCGCGGCTGGCGGCGCGGCGGCCGGCGCGTGGGCAGCGGCGCAGGCGTTGAGCTGGCGGAAACAGGCGTTGAGGATGGCGAGCATCACGCTGACGGGGGGCCGTGCCGGGGAGGCCGCCAACGCATACGCGCGCGCCTCGGCCTCTGCCCGGCTTGCGGTGTGCAGGCAGATGCGCGTCCTGCGCTTGGGCGACAGGGGCAGCGGGATTTCCATGTAATAGATGCCGTCCGCCGTGGAGTCGGCGGACAGGTATTTGCCGTTGCGGCGCTTGTAGAGGCTTCCCTGGAAAGGGCGTATAGAAATCGCTTTCATTCAATAGGGTAGCGTATCTGCGGGGGAAAGACGAGACATTGATGCGGGGGAAAAACGGAACGGGGCGCGTCCCATATCCAACAGTGAACCGCGAAAGACACGAAAGATGCGAAAATTCAAGAAGGGCCTTTTATAGGCGGGATTGACAGGATTCCCCTTCCGGCGCATATAGATTTTTGCCGCAATGGGCGCAACACTTTTCGCGATAGGCACAATGATAGTGTCCGGTGCGCATCTTGTTCGAGTGTCCTGTAAAATACAGATGACGGGATAGAGGACTCCCCTGTTTGGATAGGCGTGATATGGAGGGCGAGGCAGGTGGGATTTTAGATTTTAGATTTGTGATTTGCCTGTTTGGATAGGCGTGATATGGAGGGCGAGGCAGGGGTCCCCATTGGCGCGGCGTGCGGGTAATGGGGGCTGACGGCTCGCGGGGACGCTCGCCCTCCAGAAGACGCTCGCCCTCCATCGTGAAACCTGTGTTTTGCAGGACACTCGTTACAGGGTCATGTAACGCGCTGGTTACTGCGGGCGGGGGGTGCTTTTCCCTCGCGTTTGCGCCGCGCTGGCCTGGAGGGCGAGGCGGGTGGAGGTCTCGGGGTAGGCGGCGGCGAGTTTGTCGAGGGCGGGGAGGGTGGCGCGGTCGGCGAGGTGGCCGAGGGCGGTGGCGGCGGCGTGGCGGGTGTCGAGGGCGTTGCCGAAGTCGGCGACGATGGCGAGCAGCGCGGGGATGGCTTTCTTGTCGCCGAGCCGCCCGAGAGCCCAGGCGGCGGCGGCGCGGTGGCAGGGGGTGAGCTCGTTGTGCAGGAAGGCTTGGCCGGGGCCGAGGGGGTCGGGGCTGCCGTTGGCGAATTCGTTGGGCATGGCGAGGGCGGCGAGCAGGGCGTCGGCGGAGCGGGGGTCGCCGATCTCGCCGAGGGCGCGGGCGAGGAAGAAGCACACCCAGTTGCGGGTGGGGAGTTTCTGGACGACGGGGATGCCGCTGGGGAACACGCGGGGGATGTCGTCGGTGACGGTGAGGTGGCGGGCGTAGGCGGCCTGGATGCGGGGGGCGTATTGGCGGTCGCGGGTGACGAGGGAGAGGATCTGGGCGGCGCGGTTGTCGAGGGGTGGGTTGCCGCCCCATGAGCCGTACACTTTTTTGAGCATGGCGGTGATGTCGGGGTCGGGGGTGGCGGCGGTGTCGCCGAGGGCGGCGAGGCAGGTCTCGGTGACGAGGGCTTCGGCGCCTTGGCGGCGGATGAGGCGGCCGATGAGGTTTTCGGCGTCGTCGGTGGGGGCGAAGAGGGCGCGGTCGAAGTCGGTGGGGACGCTGTGGATGAGTTGGGGGACGATCTCGGGGTGGCCGTCGGTGGCCATGTTCTCGAGGGCTTCGATGATGCGGAGGTGGACGGGGGAGGCGTGGCAGGCGATGAGCGCGTCGTGGTCGCCGTACCAGAAGGTGAAGCGTTTGTATTCGCGGAGGCTGAGGAAGGTGGTGATGAGGGCGGCCTGGGCGTCGGGGGTGGCGATGAGGCCGAGGGCGTCGGCGCAGGCTTCGGCGAGGAAGAGGTTGCCTTTGTCGGGGTCGGAGTTGGCGGCGAGGGTCTCGGCGAGGAGGGGGACGGCGTTGGTGTCTCTGAGGTGGCCGAGGGCGCGGGTGACCTCTTGGACGGTGCGGGGGTTGACGGGGGAGTCGGCGGCGAATTTGGCGTTGTCCCATTGGAAGCGGTATTTGGTGAAGGCGTCGTCGTCGCGCATCCGCAGGAGGGTGTCGCGGAGGGCCTTGCGGGTGTCGTCGGTGGTGCCGATGTGGCGGAGGGCGCGGGCGGCGCGGCGGACGGTGTCGCGGTCGGGGTCGGCGAGTTGGGGGGTGAGGGCGGCCTCGGCGCGGTCGGGGTCGGCGGCGCCGGCGAGGAGGTTCCCGAGGGCGATGTCGGCGGAGAGGCGCACGAGGAGGTCGGGGTCGGCGGCGGCCTTGCGGAGGGGGTCGGCGGAGGCGCGTGTGCCGCAGGCGGCGAGGGCGAGGGCGGCGGCGACGCGGGTTTCGCGGGAGGGGTCTTTGAGGGCTTGCGCGAGGGCGGGGGCGGCGGCGGGGTCGCGGGTGAGGGCGAGGCGGTGGGCGGCGGTGGCGCGTTGCTCGGGGGTGCCGCCTTGGAGGCGTTTGATGAGTTCGGCGCTGGTGACGAAGGTGCGGTTGAGGCTGGCGATCTCGCGGAAGCGGTCGAACTGGAGTTCGGTCATGCCGGTGACGGCGGCGTTGTTGCCGCGGAAGCGGTGGGGGTCGCCGCCGGGGGTGAGGCGGAGGGGGGCGGCGGTGGTGGCCTGTATGGCGCGGGGGGTGACGACGGTGGCGGGGGAGGTCTGGCGCACGGCGTGGCAGCCGACGCAGCCGCGGCTCTCGCCGGGGCGGACGTAGATCCAGGACATCTCGTTGAGTTCGGCGCGGCCTTCGGCGTCGACCATCTGGAAGGCGATGGCGGCGTCGGCGGGGACTTCGACGGCGAAGGAGCCGTCGGGGGCGATGGGGACGGTGCCGAGGTCGATGGTCTCGTTCCCGGCGTGGACGATGTAGGAGTGCGAGGAGCGGGTGGTGACGCCTTTGCCCATCAGCACGCGGACGGCGACGATGTGGTTCCACCCGGCGGTGGTGTTGCGCGTGAGGCGGGCGTCTTGGCAGAAGAGCACGCCGGTGGCGGCGGTGTCGTTGATGGGGCTGGCGAGCAGGGGCGGGCGTTCGCGCGCGCCGAGGAACACGGGGGAGTGTACGGTGGCGCCGTCCGTCGCGGCGTGGACGGGGACGATCTTCGCTTGCGGGAAGGCGGGGTCCACGATGCCGAGGAGGTCGAAGCTGCCGGGCGGGGTGGGCGTCTTGGCCTCGCCCACGCGCGCGAACGCGCCGCCGGAGGTGCGGACGGTGCAGAGCAGCCGCCCGTCGGGGAGCGCCGCGACGTCGCCCGCCGGGACGGGGATGTTGAGGATGTCGCGCTGGGCGCAGCCGGGGCGGCCCACCGCGATGCTCGCGCCCGTGAGGTATGCGATGCGGCCGTCGGGCATGGGCGCGGGGCTGCCGCAGTTGAAGGCGCGGAGGCGGTTGCCGTAGCCGGGGCCGAGGTCGAGGCCGAACTCGGTGTAGCCGTGGCCGCCGTCGGGGTGCACGGCGTGGAGGAGGGTCTCGACCTTGCCGCGGTCGAAGAAGTTGTCGGAGCGGATCATGAGGATGCGGCCGTCGGCCATGACCTCTGGCTCGTTGTCGAAGATGAAGGTGGGGGTGAGCGTGCGGATGCCGCTGCCGTCGGGGCTCATGGTGAAGAGCGCGCGCGAGGGGGTGTTGTGGTACTCCTCGAAATAGCCGCAGCGCGTGGAGGTGAACGCGACGCGGCCGTCGGGCAGCTCCACGGGGTCGATGTCGTGGAACGGCCCGAACGTCAGCTGCTCCGGCGCGCCGCCCGCCGCCGCGATGCGGAAGATGTGGTAGAACGCGAAGTCGAACGCGGGGTCGCGCGCGCTCTTCGGCGCGGCCGAGGGGACCTCTTGGCTGTGCGGCCGCACCATCGAGAAGTAAATCCACTTGCCGTCGAACGACACCGACGGCGAGCCGATGGCACCGCCCTCGCCCGCGTCCAGCAGCACCTTCGGCTCCGCCCCGCCCTTCGCGGGCTTGATGACGCGCAGGGTCTGGCCCACCTTCATCGGCCCCGGGAAGTCATGCTCGGGGAACGCGCGCGTGAAGCCGGGGTTGAAGATCATGTTGCCCAGCGTGTGCCACGCGCCGCCCTTGCGCGACTGCGCGAGCGTGAAGCTGCGGTCGTCGCCCAGAAACGCGATGCCCGACGGCCACACGAAACCCTCCGGCACCGCCGCCTCCACGGGGCTCTCCTTCTCCTTGGTCGGCGGCTCGGCCTTGCCCGGCACCGCGAGCTTCCCCCACGGCGCCCCGCCGTGCGGCGTGATCTCGTGCGGCGGCTTCCAGTCCTGATCATTGAAATCGCGCTGATCCCAGTTCGGCTCCGCCTCGATCGACGCCTTCCACGATGCATCCGAGACGAGCTCCACGATCGAGCCGTCCGTCAGCACCACATGGAGTTTCAGCAGCAGCCCCGCAGGGCTGGGCGCGGTGTTGACCGCCTGCACCGCGATGGTGTTGTCGCCCAGCGACAAGAGCGACGACACATCGAAACGCTTCGGGAGCCGCCAGTCGTCCGGGTTCGCGACGCGCCCGCCCACGAGCTTGCCGTTGATGATGACCTCATAGAGGTTGTCGGCGGTGACGGCGAGGTCTGCGGTGACGATGCGCTCGCGCTCCGTGACCGCAACCCCCGCGCGGAAAAAGCAGTTTCCCTCTGGCAACGTGTTCAGGTTCGAGTCGGGTTTGGGTTTGAGCCACACCCACTTCGCCCCCTCGAAATCCAACGGCTTCGCCTCCTGCGCGACAACCCCAAACGCCATGCCGAACAGTATCGCCACAATACCCATCATATTCCGCATCATGCTCTCTCCCTTTTCAAAATCAAAAAACATAGTATAACCGTTCGCATTGCCCAAGTCAAAGGGAATTGTGGACGGAATTTCCATTAGGACTGTCCTAAAACCGCAAGACTCAAGACCGTTAACCGCAAAACGCGCGAGACACGCGAGACACGCAAAAAAGATTTAGAGTCATTTAAGGTGGCAAGCGTCGTAGAGACGGATGATTATCCGTCTCCTGAAGGCAATGACACGGGGAGACGGATAATCATCCGTCTCTACCAGTAAACCTGTCCTATCGTCAGACCCCATTGGCGCGGCGGGCGGCTCGCGGGGACGCTCGCCCTCCATCTGTCGCTCGCCCTCCATCGTGAAATCTGTATTTTGCAGGACACTATTCAGCACCTGCGGCGCTATGGGACAACATCAGGTTGGCAAGCGTCGTAGAGACGGATGATTATCCGTCTCCTGAAGGCAATGACACGGGGAGACGGATAATCATCCGTCTCTACCATTAAACCTGTACTATCGTCAGACCCCATTGGCGCGGCGGGCGGCTCGCGAGGACGCTCGCCCTCCATGTACCTAGTAAGGTTAAATTGACTATAAAAATTTTTTGCTTTTTTTGTTGCGCTGGCTGGCCTGTTTTTGATATGGTGATTTTTCCACTGATGAAAATCATCATTCTTTTAGGTGCGCCAGGTTCTGGGAAAGGAACGATCGCCGGACGTTTGTCGGCGGGCGGCGGCGCGTGCAGGCATATCTCGAGCGGCGACCTGCTGCGCGACGCGGTGAAGCGGCAGACGGCGGCGGGGGCGGAGGCGGACGGCTACATGAAGCGCGGGGAGCTGGTCCCGGATGAGCTTGTCGCGCGGATGATTTCGGATTTGCTGGCGGGCGCGGCGGGCGACTGCACGCTGCTGCTGGACGGGTTCCCGCGCACGGTGGCGCAGGCGCAGATGCTGGACGCGGCCGTGGCGGCGGGCGGCGCGGGGCTGGACATGGCGATCCTGCTGGACGTTCCCGAGGAGATTCTGACGGACCGCATCGCGGGGCGGCGCGTGTGCCCGGCGTGCGGGGCGGGGTATCATGTGGCGAGCATCCCGCCGAAGGCCGAGGGCGTGTGCGACGTGTGCGGCGCGGCGCTGGTTGTCCGCAAGGACGACAACCCGGAGACGGTGCGGAACCGCCTCGCGGTGTACCGGGTGCAGACGGCGCCGCTGATTGACTTTTACGAGGCGCGCGGCCTGCTGCGGCGCGTGGACGGGGCGCGGGAGGCAGGGCTGGTGGCGGATGACCTGAGGCGGCTGCTGGCATGAACATCCCGCTGAAGAGCGCTGCGGAGCTGGACGCGATGCGCGTGAGCTGCCGGATGGCGGCGGAGGTGCTGGCGGCGGTCGCGGCGGCGGTCGCGCCGGGCGTGACGACGGGGGAGCTTGACCTGTTGGCCCGGCGGCTGATCGAGGAGCGCAAGGCGAGGCCGTCGTTCCTGGGGTACAGGAAGTATCCGGCGGCGATGTGTATTTCGGTCAACGACGAGGTGATCCACGGGATCCCCGGGCGGAGGGTTGTCCAGCCGGGGGATGTGGTGAGCCTGGACGTTGGCGTGTTGAAGGACGGGTTCCACGGGGACTGCGCGACGACCGTGATGGTGGGCGTGACGGACCCGGAGGTGATCCGGTTGGTGGAGGTGACGAGACGGGCGCTTGCGGCGGCGGTTGCCGCGGCGGCGCCGGGCGCGCGCCTCTCGGACGTGTCTCATGCGGTGCAGAGCATCGCGGAGGCATCCGGCTGTTCGGTGGTGAGGGAATTTGTGGGCCACGGCGTGGGGCGTCACCTCCACGAGGATCCGCAGGTTCCCAACTACGGGAAGCCGGGGCGCGGGCCGTTGCTGCGGCCGGGGATGACGTTGGCGATCGAGCCGATGGTGAACCTCGGGGCGGGCGGCGTGTGCGTGCTGGACGACGGATGGACAGTTGTGACGAAGGACGGGAGGCCGTCCGCGCACTTCGAGCACACCGTGGCAGTGCTCGGGGAAGGTTCGGAAATTTTGACGCTGGCATAGGGAGAAAAAATTTCCGAATTTTTGGATAGACAAGAGGACGGATTTTTGGTTAAATGAAAGGCCTTTTTTTGACCGAGGAAAGAATAGACCATGAAAGTTCGTAGTTCAGTTCGTCGCATTTGCGAGCGTTGCCGGGTGGTGCGTCGCAAAGGCATCATTCGCGTTATTTGTACGAACCCGCGCCATAAGCAGCGCCAGGGTTAAGTGAGAGAGGACAACCATGCCAAGACTGATGGGTGTGGATATTCCGGGTCGTAAGCGCGTGGGTTACGCGCTCCGGTACATCCACGGGATCGGCCCGAAGCGGGCCAACGATGTGGTCGAGCAGTGTAAGCTCGACCCCGCCAAGAAGGCTGATGACCTGACACCGGACGAGATCCGTCACATCGTGTCGTTCATTCAGGATACGTACCGCGTGGAGGGTGACCTGCGCCGCGAGGTGTCGCAGAACATCCGCCGCCTGATCAGCATCGGGTCGTACCGCGGCCTGCGCCACAAGCGCGGCCTGCCGGTGCGCGGCCAGCGGACGCGGACGAACGCGCGGACGCGCAAGGGCGCGAAACGGACAGTCGGGGCGGTGCGCGACAAGTCGGCGCGCGCGGCCATGAAGGCGAAGGCGTAATGAACCCGGCGGCGGCGCGCAGAGGGCGCGCCCGCCGCAACTGTACTTTAAGGCTAGACACGCATGAGTGACGAAGTAATCAATAAGGAAGAAGCACCGGCCGAGCAGCCGGTCGTCCTCTCCGAGGAGCAGAAGGCGCATGAGGAGGCGGCCGCCGTGCTGGCGATGGGCGATGACGCCAAGGCCGCCGCCAGCGCGGCCGACGTGAAGAAGAAGGGCAAAGGCAAGTCGATCCCCGCGGGGATCTGCTTCATCCGCTCGACGTTCAACAACACGCTCGTGTCCATCACGGACGCGCGCGGCGGGGTGATTGCCTGGAGTTCGGCCGGCAAGGCCGGGTTCAAGGGGTCGCGCAAGTGTACGGCGTTCGCGGCGACGATGGTCGCGCAGGACGCGGCGCGCCAGGCGATGTCCAAGGGTATGCACGAGGTTGAGGTGAGGGTGCAGGGCGCAGGCGCGGGGCGCGAGTCTGCGGTGCGGGCCATCCAGTCTGCCGGGATGCAGGTCTCGGTGCTGAAGGATTGCACGCCGATCCCGCATAACGGTTGCCGCCCGCGTAAACGGAGGAGGGTGTAATGGGCAGATATACGGGGCCCGCGTGCCGGCTGTGCCGCCGCGAAGGGCAGAAGTTGTTTTTGAAGGGCGCGCGCTGCTACATGGCTAAGTGCGCGATTGAGCAGGGGCACTCCGCCCCGGGCCAGCACGGCGCGCGCCGCAGCCGCAAGATATCCGAGTACGGCCAGCAGCTGCGCCAGAAGCAGTGCCTGCGCCGCCAGTACGGGATGCAGGAGCTCCAGTTCCGCCGCTTCTTTAAGGAGGCGTTGCGCCGCAAGGGCGTCACGGGCGAGATCCTGCTCCAGCTGCTGGAGACGCGCTTGGACAACATGGCGTACCGCCTCGGGTTCGCGTCGTCGCGCAGGGCCGCGCGCCAGTTCGTCCTGCACGGCCACGTGCTGGTGAACGGCAAGGTCGCCTCCGTGCCGTCGATGATCCTTAAGGCCGGCGACGTGATCGAGGTCCGCGACCGCCCGCGCAGCCGCGACATAGCTCTGCGCAGCCTCGAGGCCGCCACCACGCAGCAGACGCCCACGTGGGTCGCGCTGGACAGGAGGGCGTTCCGTGCCGAGCTGCAGAGCATCCCGACGCGCGAGCAGATCGCCCCCATCGTGGATGAACAGGCTGTCGTTGAGTTGTATTCCCGCTAACCGCAATCGTAGAACATGGCTCCCGCAGGCCCGTAAAGCCTGCGCGGCAGCCTGAAAGGACGGAAACATGCCGATTCGTTTGAGTCGTTTTGAAATGCCCCGCCGTGTGCAGAAGGATGAGACAACCGCGACCGGGACCTACACCCGGTTCACCGCAGAGCCGTTCGAGGTGGGCTACGCCCGCACCGTCGGCAACTCCCTGCGCCGCGTCCTGCTCTCGTCAATCGAAGGCGTCGCGATCGCCACCGTGAAGGTTGGCGGCGCGCAGCACGAGTTCTGCTCCCTCCCCGGGGTCAGCGAAGACGTGACCGACATCATCCTCAACCTCAAGCGCGTGCTCCTCAAGAGCTACAACCGCGTCCCCGTGCTCCTGCGCCTCCACAAGAAAGGCCCCTGCACGGTCACTGCCGCGGACTTTCTCCAGGACAACGCCATCGAGATCCTCAACCCCACCCAGCACATCGCCACCCTCGACGCCGACGGCGAGCTCGACCTTGAGGTCGAGATCCGCAGTGGCCGCGGCTTCTGCCCTGCCGAGGGCAACAAGCCCGAGGAGCAGGTCATCGGCCGCATCCCGATCGACAGTATCTTCTCGCCTGTCTCCCGCGTCAACTTCCAGGTGGAGAACACGCGCGTGGGCCAGCATACGGATTACGAGAAGCTCGTGCTGGACATCTGGACCGACGGGCGCGTCACGCCCGACGAGGCGCTGAAGACCGCCGCCGCCGTCCTGCGCCACCACCTCGACGTCTTCGTGGACTACAGCGAGGAAGTGCTCGAGTTCGAGGAGTCCGAGAAGAAGGTGGACGAAGAGCGCGACCGTCTGCGCCTCATCCTCAACATGAGCGTCAACGAGATCGAGCTCAGCGTCCGCGCCGCCAACTGCCTCAACAACGCCAACATCACCACCGTCGGCGAGCTGGCCATGAAAACCGAGGCAGACATGCTCAAGTACCGCAACTTCGGCAAGAAGTCACTGAACGAAATCAAGGACAAGCTGGTTGACCTAGGGCTCTACCTCGGCTACAAGTTTGACCATGACCTGATTGAAAACAAGTAAGAGAGTTTGAGGTTTTAAGACACTATGCGTCATCAAAGAATCGCCAAGAAGTTCGGCCGTAGCTCCTCGCACCGCAAGGCGCTCATGATCAGCCTTGTAACGAACCTGATCCTGCACAGCAGCATCAAGACCACGTTGCCCAAGGCCAAGCAGGCCCGCCGCGATGCCGAGAAAATCGTCACCGTTGCCCGCAAGGGCACGCTCGCCGCGCGCCGGCTCGCGTCCTCGCGCCTCCAAAGCCCGGAGGCGGTGAAGATCCTGTTCGACCGCGTCGTCCCGTCCATGGACGGGCGCAACGGCGGCTACACCCGCATCCTGAAGCTCGGCCAGCGCCGCAGCGACGGCTCGGAGATGTGCCTCCTGCAATGGGTCGTGCTTCCCGGCGCCCCGGCCGAAGCCGAAGCCGCGCCCGAGGCGGACGCGGACACCGACGCGGCGAAGGCGTAAGCCGATCAATACAACAAAAAAACGGTGGGCGCTTTTGCGGCCACCGTTTCATTTTTTGTGTCACTTGACGCTGATCTGCGTGATGCGGCCGTTGAAGGGCTCGGGGGTGGTGTAGGCGGTCACGGGCTGACCGTTGTCGTGGCCGACGCAGAAGTCCTCGCCCGGCTGCTGGGCGATGAGGCCGGGGGCCTGCCCCACCGCGATGAGTTTGCCGTCGAGCGAGAGGCGCATGGCGCCGTCTTTCGCGAGCGCGGCCTCCAGCCGCCCCTTGCCGGGGAAGGGGTCCGGCACCACGATCTCCGCCACGCCGCCCTTGCCCGTGCGGACCGCGAAGGTGAGGTGCCCGGTGCGGAGGTAGAGCGCGTAGCCGTAGGCCTGCCCGCCGTGCGCGAGGAGGATGGTGTTCTTCTGGGCGGTCTCCACGTCGCACGCGAGCGTGAAGGGCTGGCCCGCGACATAAGGCGCGCGGTCGCCGTTCACGGCGTCGCCGGGCGTGAGCGCGGCGAGCGGCTGGGCGGGCGCGACGGGGCGGGGCTGCGCCGCCTCTTCTCCGCCGGGGTAGAGCATCTGGGCCTTGCGCTCGACGACCCCGCACGGACGGCGGCCGGGCGCGTCGGGGGCGCAGAGTTCGGCGGCCTTGGCGTCGGCCAGCGCTTTCAGGCGGGCGACGATGTCGGGGTGCTTGTCGGCGAGGTTGACGCGCTCGCCCATGTCGTCCACGAGGTTGTAGAGGCGGGGGTTGGCCTTGGCGTCGTCGGGGATGTCCTCGTTGCGGATGCGTTCGCGCTGCGGCACGAGGGCGAGTTTCCAGGGGTCTTGGCGGACGGCCTCGAGTTTCCATGCGTTGAAGTAGTAGTGCGCCTCGCGGGGGGCTTCGGCGGAGGTGGCGGTGAGCAGGCCGGAGAGGTCGCCGCCGTCGATCGCGGGCGTGTCGGGGAGGTCGCCGCCCGCGAGTTTGACGAGCGTGGGCAGCAGGTCGATGGTGGCGGCGGGGGTCTTGCAGACCGCGCCCTTGGGGACGGTGCCGGGCCACCACGCGAGGGTCGGCACGCGCGCGCCGCCTTCCCATGTGCTGCCCTTCGCGCCGCGCAGGGGGAAGGCGGAGCCCGCGTCCGCGCCCTTGAGCGCCCACGGGCCGTTGTCGCTGGAGAAGATGACGAGCGTGTTGCCGTCGAGGCCGAGTTCGCGCAGGGTGTCGAGGACGCGGCCCGCGCTCCAGTCCACCTCCTGCACGAGGTCGCCGAAGCGGCCGTTCTGGGAGGTGCCCATGAATTTCTTGCCGGGCCAGATGGGCGTGTGCACGGCGTTGTGCGCGAGGTAGAGGAAGAAGGGGCGGTCCTTGTTGGCGCGGATGAAGGCGACGGCCTCGTCGGTGTAGCGCTCGACGAGCGGGCGCTGCTCCTCGCTGTCGCTGATGAGATCGACGACCTCGCCGTCGCGCACGAGCGGCACGACGTTCACGCCGCGCGCGGCGGAGCGGCGCAGCATGTCGTTGGAGTACGGGATGCCGAAGTAGTGGTCGTAGCCGTGCGCCTGCGGCAGGAACTCGGGCTGGTCGCCGAGGTGCCACTTGCCGACCGCCTGGGTGGCGTAGCCGAGGGGCTTGAGGCGTTTGGCGATGGTGAACTCGGCGGGGTTGAGGCCTTCCTTGCTGGCGGGCCCCAGCACGTCGCGGATGGAGACGCGCACGCTGTAGCATCCCGTCTGGATCTGCGCGCGGGAACTGGAGCACAGGTGCGACGCGTAGAAGTCCGTGAAGCGCATCCCCTCGGCGGCCATGCGGTCGATGTTGGGCGTCTTCTGCTTCGTCGCGCCGAAGCAGCCGAGGTCGGCATACCCCATGTCGTCGATGAAGATGATGACGAAGTTCGGTTTCGGCGCGGCGTGCGCGGTGAACGCGAGCAGCAGTGAAAACACAAGCGAGCATAAACGATGACAATTCATAACAAAGTCCTCTTCTTCTTTTTTGAATCACAGATTATAAAGATTACGCAGATTTGTTCGGTATGTCAAGCACAAGAAGGACATCATGGCAGAGTGTTTTTTGGGACACTAGCCCATCATTTCAGGCTTGCAAAACGCGGGAGTTTGCTGTACTTTTAAGCGTATGTTTACTCTTGTTCCAAAGTACGGCGGATACCACAAGCACAAGCGGTTTCACGGAACGGCTTTATGCGGTGCGTACCGCAAAACGGGAGCAGGGAAAGTGAGGAGGGGTGGACTGTATGGACGGTGGATAAGAGCAACAAGGCATTTGCACTGCGAATCTTTGTCCACCACGTTCACCCAAAATGAAAAGGAGACGATGATGAAAAAGTTGATGTTTGCACTGTGCGCGTGCGGTGCGCTGTGCGCGACGGCGGGTGCGCCGATAGACCCCTCGACGCTGGACGGTAAGATCATGGCGGGGTATCAGGGATGGTTCCGCACGCCGGGGGACGGGTTCGACATGGGCTTCACGCACTACGCCATACAGGGCAAGTTCGAGCCGGGCTTCTCCGCCGTGGAGATGTGGGCGGACGTCTCCGAACTCGACGACGACGAGAAGTTCGCCACCCCCTTCAAGCACGCGGACGGCTCGGTCGCGCACGTGTTCAGCTCCTGCTCGCCCAAGACCGTCATGCGCCACTTCAAATGGATGGAGGAGTGCGGGCTCGACGGCGTGTTCCTCCAGCGGTTCGTCGGCACGACCAAGAACGCCAAGCACCGCGTCGCGCTCCAGCAGGTGATGGCGAACGTCCGCGCGGGGGCGGAGAAGCACTCGCGGGCGTGGGCGATGATGTACGACCTCTCGGGCGGCAGCGACACGGACATCCCCGGCTCGGTCGTCGCGGACTGGAAACGCCTCGTGGACGAGGACAAGATCCGCGCCGACCGGATGTACCTGCGCCACAAGGGCAAGCCCGTCGTCTCCGTCTGGGGCATCGGCTTCAACGACCGCCGCCGCTACACGCTCGCCCAGTGCCTTGAGCTCATCACCTTCCTGAAGGACGACCCTGTCTATGGCGGCAACACGGTGATGATCGGCGTGCCGACGTATTGGCGGACGCTGAATCGCGATACGATGGAAGACCCGCTACTGCATGAGATCGCGAAGAAGGCGGACATCGTCAGCCCCTGGGCGGTCGGGCGTTTCAACAACCTGCGCGACGTGCAGAATTACACGCAGGAGGTCGCGCCGAAAGACCTAGCATGGTGCCGCGAGCACGGGCGTGATTTCCTGCCCGTGGTCTATCCCGGATTCAGCTGGTTCAACCTGATGAAAGGGCGCAACACCGAAGCCAAACTCGACGCCATCCCGAGGCTGAAAGGCGAGTTCCTCAAAGCGCAGCTGAACGGGCACATCGGATACGGCGCGACCATGATCTACCAAGCCATGTTCGACGAGATCGACGAAGGCACCGCCATCTTCAAAGTCACCAACACCCCCCCCGTCGGCGACTCGCCCTTCCTCGGCTACGAAGGACTCCCCACCGACTTCTACATGAAGATGGTCGGCGACGCCGCGCGGCGGCTGAGGGAAAAACTAAAAATCAAGTGAACGGTGGAGAGTGGGGTGACATATATGGAGTGCGGCGGCTTGCCGCCGTGCCACTTGGGGTTCACTCGATGAGGATGATGCGGAAGCTGTGGCGGTCGAGGGGGAAGGTGAGGGTGGCGGGGGGGGGGCGAAGGCTAGAACCTCTCCGGTCTCGGCGTCGCGGGCCTGAGCGTCGTCTCCGCAGGGCAATGGCACGGGGAGACGGATAATCATCCGTCTCTACGATGCCTGCCATTGAGACGCTCAAAGGACTATATCATGTTTTGGGGGTCGCCTCAGTCGTCTTGTTTCGGGAGGGGTGGAAGCTCTCGCCCGAATTCGTAGCGGTGGCGGTGCGGGGGAATGCCTTTAGAATAGATAATCCATTTATACGCCCAATTCCGTGGTCGGTATTTTCCGGGCTTGCGCATGATTTTCCCTTTCTTCTCCATCATGGCGATGGTTTCGCGCATCTGCTTCTTCGACTGCTTTCTTTCGCGCCTGTTGCGTATCAGGTTGTGTATGCACAAGATTGGCATGCCTAACATGCACAGCACCAAGAATCCCACAAAAACAAAAAGCCAACTAGCCTCCAAAAGCCAGCCTACGACATCCGTGATCCATCCCCACATCGCGCACCTCCTTTTTCCTCACTCGATGATGATGATGCGGAAGCTGTGGCGGTCGAGGGGGAAGGTGAGGGTGGCGGGGGCGGCGAAGGCTAGAGTCTCCCCGGTCTCGGCGTCGCGGGCCTGGGCGTTGCGCGGGAGCTTGGCGGCGGTGAGGTCGGCGGTGACGGGGCCGGTGTCGCCGTAGCTGGCGGTGATGAGCATCGCCTTGCCGCCGCGCCGCAGGAGAAGGGCTCTGGCGGGGGCGCCGGTGAGGCGGACGGGGAAGCCGGGGTCCCAGTAGCGGCTGACGCGGCAGTCGGGCTGGCCGTAGCCGAAGTCGGTGAGGATTTGGATGAGGCGTTTGTGGAGGGGGCCGCCCCAGAGGCCGGGCTTGATCTCGTGCACGAGGGAGGAGCCGGCGGCGCTGCGCTCGATGCGGGGGTCGTTGTTGAACAGGCCGTGCCAGACGGCGAGGCAGCCGCTCTGCAGGCCGGTGCTCTGGGCGAGCAGGAGGGTGGCGTCGGCGTCGAGGCCGAGGCGCTCGTTGACGTCCATCTTCTTGTAGTCGCCTTGGTCGCGCCATTCGTGGTCGAGGATGAGGGTGGCGAAGGAGAGCATGGGGATGGCGTTGACGTTGGTCATGTGGATGAAGGTCATGGGGGGCAGGCCGAGGCGGTGGTGCAGGAGGGCGGTGCGCTTGGTGAGGTCGTGGAAGCCGAAGATGTTGACGCCGGGGCAGGGGCGGCCGTCGTCGTCGGTGTAGCCGGGGCCGAGGGGGGCGGGGGTGTAGTTGGGGGAGAGGCAGTAGTTGTCGTAGTAGATGCCGCCGGCGAAGCCTTCGAGCATCTTGGCGAGGTAGTGCATGATGAAGGACTGGCGGGAGGGGAGGGGGTCGTTGGCGTATTCGATGCCGTTGTTGGCGCGGGGCAGGACCTGCTTGCGCCAGGCGGTGAGCCAGACGCGGCCGTCGCGCGCGCGGATGAAGCGCTCGTCGCCGGGGTAACGGGGGTCGGCGATGTCGTAGGTGCTCCACTCGTCCATGAAGGTGGCGGCCTCGTCCTCCCAGTTGACGGCGCGGGCGTTGGTGTAGGGGATGACTTTGCCGTCGCGGAATTTGCCGTTGCTGAGGTAGTTGAGGGACCAGTTGATGTGGTTGGTGTAGGTCTGCATGTCGGGCTGGAACTCGGGGGCGGAGAAGGCGGAGAGCCAGCGGGGCGTGAACGTGGGGTCGAGCGCGCCGCCGCGCTGGAGGCGGCCGAACTCGGCGTAGATGGAGAAGTCCTTGAACGCGGGGTAGAAGGCGTGGAAGGGGCCGGCCGCGCCCCAGTAGTAGCACGCGCCCATCCAGCCGAAGGGCAGGGTGCCGGGCGCGTCGGCGGCGATCTCGTGGCTGGGGAACCAGCGGCGGAAGTTGAGCGGCTCCTCGGGCATGGGCTTGGCGGGGGTCGCCATCAGGCCGAAGGTGATGGCGCGGGCGCGGCCGAGGGCCGCGGGGCGGTTGAAGAAGTGGATGTGCAGGGACGTGACGCCGCCGCGTCGGCGGATCTCCATCATCGGCTTCTGCGGGTCGAGCGAGCAGTCCTTCGCGTTCTCCGCGAACCAGCAGATGCCGCGCTCCGGGCCGCCGACCCAGATGTACGGCACGAACGGCGGCGGCAGCTTGTCGCGGCCGACGTGGCTGGACTCCCACACGCAGTCGGGCGAGGCGCTGTTGGTGTAGGCCACCGCGTAGCGCGAGCCGTCGTAATGCCAGAGCTCGCCCGCGCCGTCGGGGATGCGCCCGGCGTAATGGAAGCGGAGCAGGTCCGTCACCGGATGCATGAGGCTCGCCTCATCCGTCCGCAGCGGGATGACGAGCGAGAGCGATTCGACCGTCGCCGGCGAGGGGTCGATGTGCAGCGTCACGCGCACCATGCCGTCATAGTCGAACGCGAACTCCGTCCTCCCGCGCAACGCCCCCAGCGTCCACGGCGCATGGCCCAGCACGCGGTCCGGCGCGCGCTCCGTGAACGTGACCCCCTTGCCCGACGCGGCGCAGGCCTTCCCGTTGACCGAGCCCTCCAAGCGCATGGGCGCCGCCAGCAACGCGACCCCCTGCGACGTCACCCCGCGCCACAGCCCTGCCGCGTCGAGCCGATGCTCCCGCAGCACGCACCCCACGCGCGTCGGCCAGGTCTTGACCGTCAGCGGCGTGAACGGCGCGATGACCACGCGCTCATTGCCCAGCTGCTCTTCCTCCCACGCGAACCGCTTACGCACGAACGTCCGACGGATGCCCGTGCCCTCCAGCGCGAGCGTGTACTCGCCCTCATCCAAAGGCGGCAGGTCAAGCGTCACACCCGCCGACGGCATCGGGTAATCCCCCCGCCACGCGGCAAGCCGCTCCTCGCCCCGCAAGAGCGCAAGCCGCCATCCCCCCTCCGTCACCGCCGGGGTCAGGATGAGGACACGCAACTTACCCGCCGTCGGGAAATACGAAAAACGGAACTCCGTCCCATCCGGCTCCTTCAGCAGGTCATTGATATTCACACCCTCCTGCGCCCGCGCCATAAGCGCCACCGCCAGCATCCCCCCCGCCAGCCACCGAGTGATCCCCTGCATATCCATACGCACATCCTTTCCGAATAAATTGTGATGACGAAATTAAACCACAAAGCCGCACGGAAGTCAATATCATGGCGGGCGATTGCTAAAGCCTCTAAGAAACTTCCTGCTTGTGGAGCACTTTCAACTTGCTTCCGGTCGTGAAAGTGCCTATACTTTCGGGCTTATTTCAAACAGGCAATGCAGGCGCATTAAGGGAAACGTTATGAGTAGTCAGAGGGTTCGGGTCGTCGAGGGTGCCATCATTTGGGTGATTGCGGCGGTGTGTTTGGTGACGCTGGGGTGGTATGCCGCTCATTTTTATTCGCTGGGGAAGTCCAGGGGCGGTATGGGCGGTATGGGCGCGGGGGTGCCGAAGGTGGTCGTGAAGGCGGTGGAGGAGGGGGTCGTGAACCCGCCGCGTAAGTTCATCGGTCATGTGGAGGCGATGGAGGCGGCGGAGGTGAAGGCGCGGGTGGGCGGTTACCTGAAGGAGATCGCGTTCGAGGAGGGCGCGGTAGTCAAGGAGGGCGATCTGCTGTTCACCATCGATGATGAGGATTACACGGCGCGGGTGGCGCAGCGCAGGGCGGACATCGCGAAGGCGGAGGCGATGCTGGAGCGGTCGGGGTCGGTGCTGGAGCGTGTGGAGAATGTGCTGAAGCGTCTGGAGGCGGTGGACGCGCGGAGCGTGTCGGCGCTGGACTTGGACAATGCGCGGGCGGATGTCTTGACGGCGAAGGCGGATGTCTCGACGGCGAAGGCGGCGCTGGTGGAGGCGCAGACGCATCTGGTCTCGGCGGAGATTGACTTGAAGCACACGAGGGTGTATGCGCCGGTCACGGGGAAGATCGGGCGCAGGCTGGTGTCGAGGGGGGATTACGTCGTGCCGGCGGCGGCGCTGGTGCGGGTGGTGCAGTTGGACCCGGTGCGGGTGGTGTTCTCGGTGACGGATCGCGATTTCGTGGAGTTCAAGACGCGCGCGGAGGTGCGGGGGGACAGTGAGAAGATCCGGGCGCGGATCGTGCTGCCGACGGGGGCGGAGTATGGGTCGCCGGGGATATGGGATTTCTTTGACAACAGTATGTCGGAGCAGACGGCGTCGCTGACGGTGTGGATGCGGGCGGAGAACAGGGAGGGGGTGCTGCTGCCGGGGACGTATGTGAATGTGCTGGTGGAGGGGTCGGCGGTGGAGCCGTCGCCGGTGGTGGACGTGGCGGCGGTGCGGCGGAGCCAGCAGGGCGCGTCGGTGTTCCGCGTGGGCGCGTCGAACACGGTGGAGGCGGTGCGCGTGACGCTGGGGCTGGCGACGGAGCGGCTGGTGGCGGTTGAGTCGGGCCTTGCCGTGGGCGACCGTGTGATTGTGGAGGGCCTCCAGAATGTGCGCGCGGGGGCGGTGGTGGAAGTGGTGGAAAAAAATTAGGAATTAGAAATTAGGAATTAGGAATGGGGAAGAAGAAAAAAAGATTCCTAATTCCTAATTTCTAATTTCTAATTCTCACAGGAGCAATTTATGTTGTCGAAGTTTTTCATTGAGCGGCCGCGGTTCGCGATGGTGATTGCGACGGTGCTGTCGCTGGCGGGGGTGATGGCGTTGATGAACCTGCCCATCACGCAGTACCCGCCGATCACGCCGCCGCAGGTCGTGGTGATGATGCGTTCGCCGGGGGCGAACGCGCTGGACATCGCCAAGACGATTGCCACGCCGCTGGAGGAGCAGATCAACGGCGTGGAGGGGATGCTCTATATGTCCTCGGATTGCGATGACATGGGCAACTACGCGCTGACCGTCACGTTCGAGGTCGGCACGGATCTGAACATCAACATGGTGAAGGTTCAGAACCGCATCGCGCAGGCGACGCCGCGCTTGCCCAAGGAGGCGGTGGACATGGGCGTCACGGTGGAGACGCGCTCGGCGGACATCATGGGCTTCTTCTATGTGCAGTCGCCGAACGGGACGTACACCTCGCTG
>WRJS01000032.1 GCA_009778475.1 Kiritimatiellota bacterium
CCCCCGGGGGGGGGGGGGCGGCGGGGCGCGGGGGGGTTTCCCCCCCCCGCCCCCCCAGCACCCCCTGCGCCCCCAAGCCCCCCACCCCCCCGCCGTAGTCCCGCTGTCCTGTAGTCCCGCAATTCTGAATTGCAAGGCGGAAGCCTTGCGCTCCCGGCAATTCCTCATCGCCGCATTCCTCATCCCTCATCCCTCATTTCTCATCCCTCATTCCTAATTCCTAATTCATTTTTTATGTCCCACAAAAAAAGATGGTTCGACCTCGCGGACGCGGAAGCGTCCGCGCTGTTGGCGGCGCTTCCCGCGCCCCTGCGCGAAAGGCTCTCCGGCGTTTCCGTCACCCTCGCCCCCTACCCCACCGCAAGCGACATTACCGAAGACGGCGACGAAGAAGACCTGCTCGGGCTCTTCATTGGCGCGGCGCTCGGCGAGGAAATCGCCGACGGCGAACCCTCCCCCGAAATCCGCCTCTTCATCGAGAACATCCTCCACGAAACCGACGGCAACGAGACCGCCTTCCGCCGCGAGGTCCGCACCACCCTCCTGCACGAGATCGGCCATTACCTCGGCCTCGACGAAGACAGCCTCGAACTGCGCGGCTTGGCATGATTGCCGGGAGCGCAAGGCTTCCGCCTTGTAATGTTGACGATGCAGGGCGGAAGCCCTGCGCTCCCGGCATTTGCGCTCTCGGCATTTGTTGGTCTGGGATTCCTCGTCCCCGCAAGTATCCTGACCAACGCCTGCCTTGGCGGTCGGGCTTCTGGCGGCGTTCTGGGTCAGGAAAAAAATCGGGGTGATCCGGTAACCCAAAATGCAGGGGGCGAAACTTTCGCCCCCTGCATTTTAACCACTAGCCACTGATCACTAGCCACTAGCCACTAACCACTAGCCACTGATCACTGGCCACTAATCACTTCTTGCAGCACTCCTCGATGGACACGGCGACCGCGACGGTCGCGCCGACCATCGGGTTGTTGCCCATGCCGAGGAAGCCCATCATCTCGACGTGCGCGGGCACGGAGGACGACCCCGCGAACTGCGCGTCGGAGTGCATCCGCCCCATGGTGTCGGTCATGCCGTAGGAGGCGGGGCCGGCGGCCATGTTGTCGGGGTGCAGGGTGCGGCCCGTGCCGCCGCCGGACGCGACGGAGAAGTACCGCTTGCCTTTCTCGACGCACTCTTTCTTGTACGTCCCCGCGACGGGGTGCTGGAAGCGCGTGGGGTTGGTGGAGTTGCCCGTGATGGACACGTCAACGCCCTCGAGCCACATGACCGCGACGCCCTCGCGCACGTCGTCCGCGCCGTAGCAGCGCACGGTCGCGCGCGGGCCCTTGGAGAACGCGGTCTTTTTCGTGACCTTGACCTTGCCCGTGGCGTAGTTGAACGCGGTCTCGCAGTGGGTGAAGCCGTTGATGCGGCTGATGATATAGGCCGCGTCCTTGCCCAGCCCGTTGAGGATGACCTGCAGCGGGGCCTTGCGGACCTTGTTGGCCTTCATCGCGATGCCGATCGCGCCCTCGGCGGCGGCGAACGACTCGTGCCCCGCGAGGAAGCAGAAGCACTTCGTCTCCTCGCGCAGCAGCATGGCGGCGAGGTTGCCGTGGCCGATGCCGACGCTGCGGTCGTCCGCCACGGAGCCGGGGATGCAGAACGCCTGCAAGCCCTCGCCGATGGCCTCGGCGGCGTCGGCGGCTTTCTTGCAGCCTTTCTTCAGCGCGATGGCCGCGCCCAGCACATACGCCCACTTCGCGTTCTCGAAGCAGATGTTCTGGATGGACGTGCAGATGTCGTAGGGGTCGAAGCCCTTGTCCTGGCAGAGCTTGCGCGCGGCCTGGAGGTCGGCGATGCCGTATTTCTTGCAGGCCGCGTTGACCTGCTTGATGCGGCGTGAGTAACTTTCAAAGAGAGCCATAAGATTAGTTCCTAGTTTTTAGTTTCTAGTTTCTAGTTTTGAGACAGGTTTTTCGCCGCGCAGGGAACCTGAGCGATGAAGTCGTTGATGGTCTTGCACGCCTTGAAGTCCGCGCACGCGCCGCAGTCGGCGACGCCTTTCCCGGAGGCGCACTTGCGAATCTCGCATTGAGAGCAGTACCCCATCCTCACGCCGCCCTCTTTGCAGGAGGAGCAGTTGATCATCTCGGGCGTGAAGTTGAAGTTGAACTTCACCGTCCACTCGGCGGCGGTCTTTTCCCGCAACGCCTGATCATCACTCTTCATGGCGAGGTACGCACCGCACTGGGCGCAATCCAAACCGCAATAGGCAATTAACTTTTCCATGCCGTCCCCTTACTACTCGTGCCGCGGGTCGATGAACCTCACCGCGCCGTCCTCCGCCTTGAAGCGGCCGTAGGTGGCGGTGCATTTCGCAAGGGCCTCGTTCGCGTCCGCGCCCTTCTTGACCTGCTCGAGGAACTGCCCGAGGCGGATGAACTCGTAGCCGATAACCTCGTCGTTCTTGTCCAGCGCGAGGCGCTTGATGTAGCCCTCCGCCATCTCCAGATAGCGCACACCCTTCTGCGCCGTGCTGTACATCGTGCCGACCTGCGAGCGCAGGCCCTTGCCCAAGTCCTCCAGCCCCGCGCCGATGGGCAGGCCGCCCTCGGAGAACGCGGACTGCGTGCGGCCGTAGGCGATCTGCAAAAACAACTCGCGCATGGCCGTGTTGATCGCGTCGCACACGAGGTCCGTGTTCATGGCCTCCAAGACAGTCTTGCCCGGCAGCACCTCCGCCGCCATCGCCGCCGAGTGCGTCATGCCCGAGCACCCGATGGTCTCGACCAGCGCCTCCTGAATCACGCCATCCTTGACATTGAGCGTCAGCTTACACGCCCCCTGCTGCGGCGCGCACCAGCCCACGCCGTGCGTCAGGCCGGAAATATCCTTGACCTCCTTCACCTGCACCCACTTGCCTTCTTCCGGCACCGGTGCCGGCCCGTGCGCCGCGCCCTTCTTGACGCAACACATCTGCTCGACCTCATGCGAGCACTGATACGGACAACTCATGAATTACCTCCAATGGTTTTGGAAAGCGCATAATTATACACCAATGCCCTCAGGAATACAACCCCGAAGAAACGCGAGACAGGGATTCGCGGAGAGATAGCAGTTTAAGTTGATAATGAGGAGACAGGGAGGGGGCGGAGGGGATGAAGGAGATGGAGGGGATAAAGGGGACGAAGGGGACGGAGGTGTTTCTCTTTTCCTCTTGGTCCCCTTCGTCCCCTGATTCCTCATTGCAGGGCGGAAGCCCTGCGTTCCCGGCAATTCCTAATTGCAGGGCGGAAGCCCTGCGTTCCCGGCAATTCCTAATTGCAGGGCGGAAGCCCTGCGTTCCCGGCAACTCCTAATTGCAGGGCGGAAGCCCTGCGCTCCCGGGGGGGGCTCAGTCCGCTATGGCCTTGACCTTGAAGAAGGCTTTGCCGGTGGCGGGGAACTTGGCGGTGAGGACGCGCATGGCGTAGTCGGCCTCGCGGGAGACGCCGGGATGCTCGCCTTCGGGGCATTC
This sequence comes from Kiritimatiellota bacterium, assembly GCA_009778475.1. Classification (GTDB taxonomy): domain Bacteria; phylum Verrucomicrobiota; class Kiritimatiellia; order RFP12; family UBA1067; genus WRJS01. Next base: position 3,506 of record WRJS01000032.1, read on the forward strand.
CTCCCAGTCGCCTAGCACGAGGTCGCCGCGGACATAGACGGTGTATTTCGCGCGGGCGTAGCGCACGCGCTCGGGTAGCCATGAGAGCAGCACGTCGCCGCCGGGTTCAACCGCGATGGCGTCCACGTACACCCAGTGCCAGCCGTCCTCTTCCTCCTCCTCTTCCTCTTCCCATTGGGCGTACACGCGGCGCGCGGAGCCGTCGAAGGGGGTGTCGCCCGTGACGGGGATGCCGCTGCCGTCCATCGCGGTGTTCCATCCGGTGAAGGTCCAGCCGGGCCCTCGGTCGGGGTTCGTGGCGGGCAGCACGTAGCACCCGTCGGCGGCGGGGATGATCTCCCATGCGACGAGGGTGTCGTCGGCGTGGTACAGGTAGATCACGTCGTCGCCTTCCTTGTCGAGCCACAGCGCGTAGAGGGTGCCGCCGTTGGGCTGGTCCCAGACGTTGGCGCCGGTGCCGTCGGCGTGGTAGTAGAGTTTCCCGAGGGCGTTGGTGTACCCGGCGAATACGAGCAGGGGGTCCATCGCGACGGGCGGCACGATGGTCGGCATCGTGAAGCCGTACAGGGCTTCGACGATGAGGGTGGGCGCGGGCGTGTTCATGGTGAGCGTGTTGGGCTCGAGGATGACGGTGAACCGGTCTGCCGCCACCCACTGCGCGTACACGACGTGCGCGGACTCGGCCTCGATGAACTCCGTGTTTTCATCAATGGCGTTGCCCTCGGCGTCGGCCCAGCCGTCAAACCAGTACCCGGGGCGTGCGGGCGTGACCTCGGGCAGGACGTAGTAGCCGGTGGAGACGGTTTCCTGCATCGTGGGGGTGCCGCCGTTGCCGTTGTAGATGACGTTGTGGGTGGAGACCCAGACGGCGTACACGTTGAGCGTGGAGGTCGCGGGGATGAAGGGGGTCTTGCCCGTGACCCACTCGCCCTTGCCGTTGGGCGAGGTGTTCCATCCGGCGAAGGCGTACCCTAGGCGCTCCATGTCGTCCTCGGGCAGCACATAGAACCAGTCTTCGGGCGTGACGAGGCGGTGTTCGCTCGTGCCGTCGTTCCAGTGGAACGTCACGCCGTCGAAGAACTCGTAGGCGCCGATGTCCACGGTCAGGTCGTAGATGCGCGGGTGTCCCGCAAGGTCGGCGCCGTTCCACGACGCTGGCACATACGCGTTGTTCCCGGCGTTGATGCAGTGCGACAGCGCCCCGAGTTTGAAATTCCCGTTTGCCGCGTCCACGAACAGCGGGTCGGCGCTGCGGTTGCCGTTGCCGAGCCTCGGTGTCGGCGTGCTGCAGTAAAACATGCGGCTGAGGGTGATGTCGATCCAGTCGGGGTTGTTGGCGTTGACGACGGCGCGGGTGTTGCCCCACATAATCGTGTTGTAGTGGGTGCCGGAACGCACGGCGGCACCGGCCGTCCCCGAGGCGGTGGAGTGGTTCAGCGTGAAGGTGCAGTTGCGCGTGATCCGTCCCGCGCTGGTGTACAGCCCTGCGCCCCGATCCGCCTTGTTGCCGTGAACGAGGCACTGCTCCATGGCGGCGTAGTACGCCCCGCCGCCATAGCGCGGCGTGGTGTTCGAATACACCAGGCAGTGCGCCAGCGTGCCGTAATGCGCCCCGCCCCCGTTGTAGTTCCCCGACACCGTGTTGGCATAGACACGGCAATGCTCCAGCGTGCTGTAGTTCGCCCCGCCCCCGGCGTTCAGCGACGTGTTCGCGTAAATCTTCGAGTGCGACACCTTGCCGAAGTTCACGCCGCCGCCGCGGTTGCCCGTCGCCCTGTTGTTGTGAATCTCCGAGCGCGTCACCACGACGGGGTTCGCCGCGCTGTTCGCGTATGCGCCGCCGCCCGCGTAGGAGGCCGTGTTGTGGGCGATGACGCACTCGTCCACGACGCTGTACGCCACGCCGCCGCCAAAGCGCGCCGAGTTGTTCGTGATGACGCAGCCTATCACCGTGCCGCCATAGACCCCGCCGCCGTAGCTCGTGGGGTTCGCCGTTCCCGGCGCCGTCCCGCCCCGCAGCGTGAAGCCGACGAGCTTCGTCTGGTTCTGCCTCGGCGCCATGGCCAGCGTGGCGCAACGGTTCGTCGATGTGCCGGCCACGATGGTGTCCTCCGGCCCGTTCAAACTGCGGATCGTGATGTCCCGGTTCGACGTCTTGAACGCCGCATACACCCCGTTGCTCACGATGACCGTCCCGTAGGAGCTCACCGCATCCACGCCGCCTTGAATCGTCTTCTTCGCCGTCTCCCAGCTTGCCCCGTCCCACGCGTCGTTGCCGAAACCCTGCGCGACATAGACCGCCCGCTTCGGCACCCCGTACTCGAACGCCCCGATGTCCACGACCTCGCCACCGCCGCCATTGATGATGCGGAAATTCCCCGCAAGGTCAACCCCGTCCCAGCCCGCCAAGAGCGGGGTGATGAGCACATTGAACCCCTTGTCGATACACGGCGAAGCGCCCTGCAACTGGAAATTCCCGCCCGCCTCGTTCACGAACCTCGGATCCTCGTTCCCCGGCAACAGCGCATTGACGCTGGTGGATCCCTGCGGCGCCGTCGTGTAGCAGAAATTCATCGCGGTGCCGTTGTGGTTCACATTCCCCGTGCCGCCCCCGGCACGCGTGTTCCCCCAGATCAGCGAGTTGTTGTGCGTGCCGCCCGACACGCCAACCCCCGCCGTCCCCGTCCCCGTGCACCGGTTGCCGACAATCGTGCAATTGTACGACACCCCCCCGAACGTGCCGCTCCCGCCGGCCGCCCCGTTCACCTCCACCACATTGCCCTGCACCAGGCACTGCTCCAGCTGCGCGGTATGCGAGCCGCCGCCCGCTGTCCCCGCCGTGTTGCGGATCAGCCTGCACAAGACCGCCGTGCCCGTCCACACGCCGCCGCCATTCGTGCCAGCCCTGTTCCCCACGACATCGCACCGCTCCAGGTTCCCCCACTTCGCGCCGCCCCCCTGCGCCGTCGCACGGTTCTCCGAAATCGTGCATCCCCTCACGGCAAGCCGCCCCGTGGCGTTGTTCAGCCCCGAGACCCCGCCGCCATCCAAGGCCACGTTCTGCGAAATCACGCACCCCTCCACCACGTTGCCGCTCCCGTAAGCCCCGCCGCCAAACGCCGGCGAGACATTCCCCGACACCGTGCATCCCGAAAGGTCGCAGTAAAACGCGCCCCCCCCGTGCCCCGCGTTCACCGCCCCCGTCGCCCTGTTATCGGAGACGACGCAGTTAATCAACTCGCCATACGCCGCGCCGCCCCCCGCCGTCGCGCGATTCCCCGCGATGACGCAGTCCGTCAGCGTGCCGCCATACGAGCCGCCGCCCTGCCCCGCCTTCGCCGTGGCGCCCCCCGCCACCACGCCGTTCATCAGCGTGAACCCCACCAGCTGGACATCGCGGCTTGTGCTTGTCCCCATGTCCGCGCAACGGGCGCCGCCCGCGCCGTCAATGAACGTCACCGCCGCGCCGCCCGTGCTCTCGATCGTCAACTCCCGGTTCGCCACCGCAAACGGCGCATACTTCCCCGGCAGCACCACGATCGAGTCATCCTCGCCCGTGAGCGCACGGATCGCATCCTGAATCTCCGTGAACGGCGCCTCCTCGCTCCCGTCCGACGGCCCCGCCGCCCCATCATAACCCTTATCCACATAGAGTTGGGCTTTCGCCCCTATCGCGCTTCCAAGCGCAAGATAGCCTGTCAAAACGGTTTTCCGCAAAGACAGCGACATGAACTTCTGTTTTCTCATTTTTCCTTCTCCGTATTGTTAATTGGAGTTAATACAGTTCTGGAAACAATTCGGCATATAATAAGGTATCGCATTTTATTTGTCAACACCTTTTTATTAAATTTATTTTGCCGCGCTGGAAGGTGGGGCAATCTTTTTTACGTATTTAGCGTGGTTTGCGGCTAAAACGGCCTTGGGTCGTGCGGTTTTAGGACAGGCCTAATGGGCTGATTTCCCGGGTCATTGCCTCTGAGGCGCCAGCCCGCGGAAAACGGGGTCGGGGCCGGAGACGTCGCCGCACGACACGTGCGCGGCCTCGCGGCAGCCGCCGTCGCAGGTGATGCCGATGTGCCTGCACCCTTCGCAGCCGCTGGGCAGCCAGTCCTTGCGGACGAACTGCTGCCAATAGGGGTGGTCTTTCAGTTGCTCGTAGTCGCGCCAGTGCGCCAAGTCGATGGGCGAGTGGTTGCACACGCGCAACTGCCCCGAGGGGCTTACGACGAAGAAATCCGATGCCGCCGAACAGCGCGTCCCGACCTTGATGTGCGTGAAGCGTTCGGGGTCAACCAAACAGCGCGGATATTCCGTGCCGATGTGCCCCTTGCGGTTCGCCTTCGCCAGCACCGCCTCGGCGATTTCGGGAATCTGGCGGATCTGCTCCACGCTCAACTCCAGGTCGCGGTTCGCCAGCCCGCGCCCGCCGGGCATGAAGCGGTTGAGCAGGATTTGGCTCGCGCCCGCAATCAGCGCCATCGCGATGGTCTCGTAAAGCTCATGGAAGTTGCGGCGCGTCACGGTGATGCCCGCCGTCGTCGTGATGCCCATTGCGCTCGCCTTGCGGAAGATGTGCAGCACGTTCTCCACGGGCTGGTTGCCCCGCGTGTGTTCCCCGAAGGTCTCCACGCCGGGGAGGCTGACGCTCAGCGCGATGTTGAGGTCGCGGCACATCTCCAAGATTTCGTCGGTCACCGCCTTCCCGTTCGAGAGCAGGTAGAGGCTGGGCGGCGCGTCCTGCTGTTTCAGCGCGCCGCCGACGGTCTCGATGTGGTGCGCCGTGAGGCGGGCGGTGAAGGCGATGAGTTCCAGCAACCCCTTTTTCAAAAGCGGCTCGCCGCCCGTGAAGCAGAAGCTCGTGACCCCCGCGCGGGCGAACGTCTCGACCAACTCCTTCCACTCGCTGACAGGCATCTCTTCTGGAGGGCGAGCGTCCCCGCGAGCCATGTCGAACCACGGGCATGAGCAAAACAAACACGCATGGTTACACGCCCACGTCATTTCAAGGACGGCGGTCGCGGGGAGTATGGAGAGGGCTGGGAGCATTGGGGGAAGTTTCTAGTTTTTAGTTTCTAGTTGCTAGTTGCTAGTTTCTAGTTGCGATTCATTAGGGGACGTAGGGGACGTAGGGGACGAAGGGGACATAGGGGACGAAGGGGACTGCCAACAACACCTTCGTCCCCTACGTCCCTTTGGTCTCCTGTGTCCCCTCAACAAAAGCCTTTTCATTTTTTTGCCTCGCCTCTCTCCATCCCCAAGATTTTGCGGATGCGGGGAAGCTCGGGCTTGAGGGGGTGGGTGCTACCCTGACCGCCTTCCCAAATGTCCTTCCGTTCAAGGAACGCGACGATCTTGTTCAAATCGTAAACTTCCAGTTCCGTGCGGATCATGCGGTTACCCACCGTGACGAGGATGCGGAAGTTTATATCCTCCGTGGTCTTGTCCTTACGGCATTGGCTACAACAATCCGTCTCGTCCAACGCGGCGTCCAGCCCGAGTTCCTTGATGCGCTTCATCTTTTGGCGGTAGCCTTCCAAATCACGATAGATGCGCCACGCCGTTTCCCGTTTCGCATGGAGCGTCTTGGCCTTGCACAATGGACACGTGTATTCAATGCGTTCAAGAGGGGCTGCCATCCTATAGCACATCGCCGCTGGGCTTAGCTTCGAGGTGACCGGGTTCTTGGCGGTCTCCTCCAGCATCTGGTTCAGCTGCTCGCGCGTCAGATCCGCCGCCGACAACACCCCCGTACCCGTGACACCCAACGCAATCAAAGCCTGTTTCGATAATTTCATGATGACAGATTGTACCCTCCGCACTGCGGCATTGTCAATCCCGCAAACCAGAAAAGTTTAGAGGCGCGGGGGGATGTCTGTTTGTCATGGTGATTGTTCCGTTATACGGGTTCATCCCGTTTTCCTGCAACGCCTTAATCGGGGAGGATGCGCACGCCGGGGTAGATGCGGTCCTCGGCGCGGCGCCAGCCGTTGGTCCATTCGGTGCCGGGATCGAAACGCCCGGGGTCGGGCTTCAGGTCGTCGGGAGTGCCGGGCTGGCGGTCAGGACCGCAGGAGAAGAGCGTGGGCAACTCCCCCTCTTTCGTGGGCGGCGCATAAACATAGGGGGTGTCCCAGATGTCGGAGAGCAAGTGGCTGATGTAGGGGCCGTTCCAGCCGGGGGCCTGATCGGCACCGGGGTCGCGCACGAGCGCGGCCAGGCCGAGCGCGGCGGAGGGGTAGGCGCCGGTGTGGAAGCGGTAGCGGCCGAGGGCCTCGGCCAGTACGTCGAGGTTGCGGAGCGTGCGCAGCTGCGGGGAGGTGCTGTTTCGCTTCCGCTCCACGGCTTCGTCGGTGGTGGAGAGCAGCCAGAGCCCAATCAGGCCGAGAACAAAAACCAGCCCGATGTAGAACCTCTTGTTCTTGAACATGGAGGGCTGGATGATGATTTGCAGCGCCTCTTTTTTCTGCTCGGCCTCTTTCCAGATGCGCTCGATGGTGCGGCGGCGCAACGCGCGCTGGCTGTGCTCGCGCATTTTCGGCACGACCATCATCTTGCCGCATGACGGGCAGTGGGGTTGAGGGTCGTCCTCGACGAGGGTCTTGCAGTAGGGGCAGCGGTAGCGCATGGGAATTAGAGATTAGGAATCGCCGGGAGCGCAAGGCTTCCGGCCCATTCCTAATTTCATCAGGGGTCGAGGTTGGTCAGTGCGAGGGTGTCCATGTCGATGCGGCGGTAGTAGCAGTTGCGCGGCTCGCCGTTGCGGTTCTTGGTGTGGCAGATGGCGCCGCGCCTGGGGCGCACGATGTAGAGCAGGGAGTTCTGCTCGCAGTTGACGCGCGCCTCGAGCAGGTCGAACGTCTCGCCGGAGGTCTTGCCCTTTTCCCACAGCACGTTGCGCGAGGTGCTCCACAACACGAGCGTGCGGTCCGCAAACGCTTTGCGCATCGCGACCTCATTGGTGTAGGCGACGAGGATGACCTCCCGCGTGTCCGCATGTTGCACCGCGACCGGGATGGCGTCCTTGCAGGTTTCAGCGATTTTCGCGATTTTCGCGAAATCCAGCGTCAATGCGTTTCCCTCTTCCAGTTCTGAACTCATGATGGCTCCTTTCTCGTTGGGTTGAAATCAATCTGTTGCGGCACCGCTAAACACGCGCCACGCTGATTTGCGCCGGATGCCCGTTGAGGTCGCAGGGGGGGGGGGGCGAGGGTGTCGGCGAATTGCAGTGCCGTCGCCCACAGGGATGGGCACTGAACATGATGGAAAGTGTATTGCGTTGCCATATTCACCACACACAAGGAACGCCATATTTGCGGATGTTCTCATCGGATGTCACCAACGCCATGCCTTCGGCAATGGCCGTCGCCAGAAGCAACCGGTCAAACGGGTCTTTATGGTAATCCGGTAGTGTTGGCAGGCGCAACAGGTATTCCCGCTCAACAGGCAACGTGAAGAAACCATTGCCATCGATCATCTTAAAAAACTCAGGCAGCCCTCCATCGACGTGAAGTTTCTGTGTCCCGATTTTGATGGCGACTTCCCATGCCGATGCAATGCTGACATATTTTTTGGCGTTCACGTTCAAGACTGCTTTTCGCGCCTTGTCCGACAGGAGGGAAGAGTTCTCCGCCACCCATAGGACAACATGGGTGTCCAGCAGATATTTCATTCCGCATACCCCGCAAACTCTTCCATGGGTTCGTTGAAGTCTTCCGCCATAGAAATTTTACCTTCCCACCCGCCGAGTTTCGCGCGTTTACGGGACGGCTTGGATATTTCAAACGGAATCGCCTTCCGGTACACAACCTGATTCAGGAACACGTTAATCGCGGTGGACATATCCAGCCCCAAGTCTGCCAAGACTGCTTGAGCCTTAGCCTTCAGTTTACCGTCCGCGCGGACGTTGATATTGGTCGTCGCCATGAAAACAATTCCTTTCTCGATAAGCGGGCAACACATTATCACGTTGTGCGCACGATGTCAATATTGCGGAGACGACTTTCATCCCATGCCTTCTTTCATGTTGCTTTATGGCTCGCCTCAACATGAATGGCGGTGGCGTGTCCGTTGAGGTCGCAGGGGGGGGCGTCGAGGGTGTCGGCGAAGGTGAGTTGTTCGCAGAGGGTCTCGGTTTTGATGTAGTCGGCGAATTGCGTGACGGCGGCCTGCACGTCCGCATCGCCCGCAACGGTGATAGCGATGCGCTGGGTGACCTCGAAGTCGGCTTCTTTGCGGAGGTTCTGCACTCGGCTGACAAACTCTCTCGCCAAGCCTTCCTGCACGAGCGCGGGCGTGAGCGCGGTGTCGAGGGCGACGATGATCTCGCCTTCCGCCGCGACGACCATGCCTTGCTTGGGGGTGCGCTGGATGATGACTTCGCGCATCGACACTTCGACCGCGCCGACGGCGATGGTGCCGCCGCTCATCAGCGTCTGAATCTGCGGGGCGCTGAATTGCGTGACGGCGGCGGCGACGGTTTTCATGTTCGCGCCGCACTTGGGTCCGAGCGCTTTGTAGTCGGCTTTCAGGGTGACGTCCGCGAGCGCGGTCTCGTCGGAGCCGTAGGCGATGGCTTTGACGTTGAGTTCGTCTTTGATTAAATCCTCGTCGTCGGCGAACGCCGCGACGATGTCCGCGTTGGCGGAGACGATGTGGAGTCTGGCGAGGGGCTGGCGCACTTTGAGGTCGTTCTCGACGCGGAGTTGGCGCCCCATCTTGACGGCGGTCTGCACGAGCGCCATGCGGCGTTCGAGCGCTTCGTCACGCGCCGATGCGTCGGCGGTGGGGAAGTCGCAGAGGTGCACGGAGTCGGGCATGGATGCGCCGCGCAGGTTGCGGTAGATGGTCTCGCTGATGAAGGGGGTGAAGGGCGCGGCGACTTTGCTGAGTTGCACCAGCACGTAGCGCAGGGTGCGGTAGGCGTGGGTCTTGTCGTCGTCGTTCTGCGATTTCCAGAAGCGGCGGCGCGAGCGGCGGATGTACCAGTTGGTCAAATCCTCGACGAACACCACGAAGGGGCGCACGGAGCGCTGGAGGTCGTAGCCGTCCATGGCGTCGGTGACTTCGGCGATGAGGGTCTCCAGCGAGGAGACGATCCAGCGGTCGAGGACGTTGGGGCTGTCGGGCGTGGCGACCTCCGGCTCGTGGAAGCCGTCCACGTTGGCGTAGGTGACGAAGAAACTGTAGGCGTTCCACCAGGGGATGAGCAGGTCGCGCAGGATCTGCTTCACGCCCGCCTCGGAGAAGCGCAGGTTCTCGGCGCGGACGACGGGGGAGTAGATCATGTAGAGGCGGAGCGCGTCCGCGCCGTAGGCGTCGAGGATGTGCGTGGGGTCGGGGTAGTTCTTCAGGCGCTTGGACATCTTCTTGCCGTCCTCCGCCAGCACCAGCCCGTTGACCACGACGTTGCGGAAGGGCGAGCGGTCGAAGAGGCACGTGCCGAGTACCATCAGCGTGTAGAACCAGCCGCGTGTCTGGTCGAGCCCTTCGGCGATGAAGTCGGCGGGCGCGGGCGCGTCGCCCTTGCCCATGTGGTGCACCTGCGCATACGGCATCGCGCCGGACTCGAACCAGCAGTCCAGCACCTCGGGCGTGCGGCGGTAGGTCTTGCCGTCGCGGCGGATGACAATCTCATCGACGAAATGCTTGTGCAGGTCGGTGACCTTCTCGCCGCTCAACGCCTCGAGTTCCGCCACGGAGCCGACGCAGATCGTGTCGCCCGCGTCCGCCTCGTTGACCCACACGGGGATGCACGAGCCCCAGAAGCGGTTGCGGGAGATGTTCCAGTCGCGCGCCTCCTTGAGCCAGTTGCCGAAACGCTTGTCGCCCACATACGACGGCATCCAGCGCACCGTGTCGTTGTTCGCGGCGAGGCGTTCGTGCAAGTCCTCCACGCGCACATACCATGCCTCGATGGCGCGATAGACGAGCGGCGTGTCCGTGCGGTCGCAGAACGGGTAACTGTGCACGATCGTCGCCTGATGGACGAGCCGCCCCTCCTGCTTCAGGCGCTTGATGATGTCCTTGTCGCAGTCCTTGCAGAACCGCCCCGCGTACTCGGGAACCTGCGCCGTGAAATTGCACGACGCATCCAGCGGGTCGGCGATGACCGTGATGCCGTTCTCCTTGCACACGCGGAAATCGTCCTCGCCGTAAGCGGGCGCGAGATGCACCAGCCCCGTGCCGTCGCCCGTGCTGACGAACGCATCATTCAGCACGCGAAAGCAATTCGCGGAATCCGCGAAATACGGGAACAGCGGCTCATACGTCCAGCCCGCCAAATCCGCGCCCTTCATCCTCGCGACGACCTGCCCCTCCTCGATTTTCTTGAACACGGCAGGGACGCGCTCCTCCGCCAGCACATACACATCCTCGCCGTCCTTCACGGCGACGTAATCAATCTCCGCCCCCGCGCAGACGGCGAGGTTGCCCGGCAACGTCCACGGCGTGGTCGTCCAAAGCAGGAGGTAGAGGTTTTCGGCGGCAGGGACACCGCCGTTACTTTGCGACACCCGCACCCGCACCGTCACCGCAGGGTCTTGCACATCCTTGTAATTGCTGCCCGCCTCGAAGTTCGAGAGCGGCGTGGAGAGTTTCCAACTGTACGGCATGATGCGGTACGACTTGTACACGCGCCCCTGCTCCCACAGTTGCTTGAACACCCACCACACGCTCTCCATGAAATCGGGATCCATGGTCTTGTAGTCATTATCGAAGTCCACCCAGCGCCCCATGCGCGTCACGGTCTTGCGCCACTCATCGACATAGCGCAACACCATCGAGCGGCACTGCTCGTTGAACGCGCCGATGCCCAGCGCCCTGATTTCGGGGACACCGCTCACGCCCAACGCCTCCTGCGCCAACGCCTCGATCGGCAGCCCGTGACAGTCCCAGCCGAAACGCCGCTCCACACGGCAGCCCCTCATCGTCTGATAGCGCGGCACGATGTCCTTGATCGTACCCGCCAGCAAGTGACCGTAATGCGGCAGCCCCGTCGCGAAAGGCGGGCCATCGTAAAACACGTAATCGCGCTTGCCCGCGTTTTTGTCGAGGCTCCTCTGAAACGTCCCGTGCGCGTCCCAAAACGCCAGCACGTCCCGCTCCATCTGCGGGAAATCCGTCTTGTTCGATACTGCTTGAAACATGATAATCCTTTTTTAGCAAAGCCTTGCGCCCGCCCGTCACTTCGTATGCTTCATCATCTCCGGCAGCCACGTGGAGAGGAACGGCAGGTAGGTGATGAGCATCAGCGCGACAATCATCGCGAGGACAAAGGGCAGGGACTTCCATGTGACGTTCGCGATGGTCGTCCTGCCCACGCCGCAACCGACCACGAGGCAGGTCCCCGCGGGCGGCGTGCTGACGCCGATGCAGAGGTTCGCGATCATGATGATGCCGAAGTGGACATCCGAGATGCCGAGTTCGCGCACCACGGGCAGCAGGATCGGCGCGAAAATCAGCAGCGCGGGCGTCAGGTCCATGAACACCCCGACGGCCAGCAGCAGCAGGTTGATGATGAGCAGGATCATGTACTTGTTGCTGGAAAGCCCCATCAGCGCGGAGGAGACCGTCTGGGGGATGTTCGCAACGGTCATGATCCACGCCAGCGCGCTCGACGCGCCGATCAGCAGCATCACGACCGATGTCGTCAGCGCCGACTGCAGGAAGATGCCCGGAACATCCCGCAGCGGGATCTCGCGGTAGAAGACGACGGTCAGCAGGAACGCGTAGGCGACGGACACGGCCGCGGCCTCCGTCGCGGTGAAGAGGCCGGAGAGGATGCCGCCGATAATCAGCACGACCAGCAGGAGGCTCGGCACCGCCTGCACGCAGACGTGCCACGCGTCAACCCGCGCCGCCGCCCCGTCGGGCGCCGCCGCCGCCGTCCCGTAGCCGTTGCGGACGCAGAGGATGCTCGCCATCAGCATGATGCACGCGCCCACCAGTATCCCCGGGAGGATGCCCGCCATGAACAGCGCAGCAATCGAGACGGACCCTGCCGTGACCGAATAGACGATCATCGCGTTCGACGGCGGGATCAGCAGCCCCGTCGTCGCCGCCGTCACCGTGAGGGCCACGTTGAAGTCCCGCTTGTACCCCTTGCGGTTCATCTCCGGGATCATGAACCCGCCGATGGACGACACCGCCGCCACCGCGGACCCCGAGATCGAGCCGAACAGCATGCACGTGAGCGTGTTGACGTACGCCAGCCCGCCCGGCAGCCGCCCCACCAGCAGCGCCGCGAAATCAATCAGCCGCCGCGCCAGCCCGCCGCGCCCCATCAGGAAACCCGAGATGATGAAGAACGGGATCGCGAGCAGCGGGAAACTGTCCACCCCGTTCGCCATGCGCTGCGCCACCATGTACCCCGGGTCGCTACCGTTCGCGAGGATCGCCAGCAGCGAGGCCACCGCGATCGCCACGACCACCGGCGCGTTCATCACCAGCAGGGCGACAAAAGACACCGCCAAAACAAGCACGATACTGATCATGGGCTAGCCCTCCGACTGCGTTTGCGCGCCGACCCGTTCGGCCGGCGTGCGGATGATGGCGGCGAGGTTCTCAAGCGAGAACAGCAGGATGAAAAACCCGGCGATCGGTATCGCCGCATAGACGCCCCCCTTTGTCAGCCACGGCATCGTCGGCAGCCGCTGCGCCCACTGCCCCTGCGCCAGCGCCGTGCCGCCGACGACCAGCACGACCGCCGCGAACACCGCCGTCACGCACTGCACGAGGATGGCCAGCGCCTTGCGCGCGTCCGGGTGCATCTTGCTGACGAAGAAATCCACCCCCAGGTGCGCCTTGCGCTCGAACGCCAGCGCCCCGCCCAGCATGGAGATCCACACGAGCAGCACCCGCGCGAGCTCGTCCGTGTAGATCGCCTGACCCCAGAACGTGCGCGTCACGATGCCCCACAGCACGTTAAGCGTAATCGCCACGACCATCGCGACGAGCGCCCACTCCAACAGGCGGATCGCCCCGCCCCGCACCAGCCGATACACGCCCATCACTTCACCTCCTGGATCGCGTCATAGAGCCCCTTCAGGCCCTGATACTCCTTCTGCGACGGGAAGTCCGCGCACGCCTTGCGGAACCCCTCGATATCCGGCTCGATGATCTCCACGCCCTGCTCCTTGACCGACGCGATGCACCGCGCCGTCTCCTCCCGCCACAACTCGCGCTGGAACGCCTCCGACTCCTTCGCCGCCTGACGCAGCGCCTTCTGGATGTCCGCCGGCAGCCCCTCCCAGATCTTGGTGCTGACGATGACCATGTCCGGGATGCGCTGATGCCCCGAGAGGGTGAAATACTTGCACACCTCGAAATGGCGGCTCGTCACGAACGACGGCCAATTGTTCTCCGCCGCGTCCACGGTCCCCTGCTCCAGCGCCGTGTACAGCTCCCCCCAGCTGATCGGCGTCGCGCTCCCCTTCATCATCGCGATCATGTCCATGGCCGTGCGGCTGTTCATCACGCGGATCTTCATCCCCGCCACGTCCGCGACGGAGCGGATGGGCTTCTTCTTCGAATAGAAATTGCGGTCCCCCGAATCATAATAGCACAGCCCCAGGAACCGGCTCGCCGTCCCCAGCGCCAACATGCGCTCCCCGATGTCCCCGTTCAGGACATTCCAGAAATGCGCCTCGTCGCGGAACGCGAACGGGATGCCGAACACCATCATCTCCGGGATGAACGCCTCCAGCGCGGCCGTCGAGACCTTCGTCATCGCCAGCTCGCCCCGCTGCACCTGCTCCAGGCTCTCGATCTCATTCCCGAGGACCCCCCCCGGATAAATGTCGATGGTCGCCCGCCCGCCCGTCAGCTGCTCCAGCCGCTCCTTCATGTGCAGCATCCCCTGATGCACCGGGTGCTGCTCCGCCAGCCCATGCCCCAGCTTCAGCACGGTCTGGCCCGCCGCGCCCGAAACCGCCTTCGGCCTGATCACCAGCGCCCCCAGCAGGCACGCCCCCAGCAGCCCCGTCAGAAGCCCCGCCACAAACATTGAACCCGACTTTCCCATACCCTCTCTCCTTTCATCCCTCATTCCTAATTCCTAATTTCTAACTCCTAATTCCAAAAAGATCGCCAGCACCGTCAGCGCATAGCCGATGACCGTGACGATGAGCGTCCTGTCCGTCAGCATCACCTTCTCCGGCCGCCCGCCGCCCTCATGCTGGTACACCAGCGTCAGGTAACGGAAAATGCCGAACAGCACGAACGGCACCGTCAGCCCCAGGCGGTCCGTCCCGAACCGCTGCACCGTCTCCGGCGCGAGCGTGTAGATGGCGTAGCACACCACCGTCGCACCCGCCGTGATCGCGATCTGCACATCCAGTTGCAGACGGTCATACCCCGCCAGCGCCGCCCGGTGCAAAGGCGGCGCGCCCCCCTCCCCTCTGGCGGGCGAGCGTCCCCGCGAGCCGTCCCCTTCCTCTCTGGAGGGCGAGCGTCCCCGCGAGCCGCCCCCCTCCCCGTCATCCTCCAACAACACCTTCTCATGCCGCCGCTTGCACAGCGCCAAGAACAACGCCAGCAAAAACGTGCACAGCAGCAGCCACGGCGAGATGCGCACCGACACCGCCGCCGCGCCCGCCACCGCCCGCAGCACAAACCCGAACGCGATCACAAACACATCCACATACGCCACGCGCTTCAGCGCGAACGTGTACAGCACCTGCATCACCACATACGCCCCCGCGACCCACGCGAACGCGCCCGGCAGGAACACCGCCGCCGCCGCCGCCAGCGCCAGCAGCCCCGCCGCCAGCGCCGCCGCCACAGCCACCGAAATCTCCCCCGCCGCCAACGGCCGCAGCCGCTTCACGGGATGCACCCTGTCCGCCTCCACGTCGCGCACATCATTGAGTTGATACACCGCGCTCGACACACAGCAGAAACAGAACACCGCCAGCGCCACGCACGCCACCGGCCAGACCCCCCGCACATGCTCCTGCTGGCTCGGGTCCCGCCACGCAAAGAAAAACGCCGCCGCCACAATCCCGTTCTTCAGCCACTGCGCCGGACGCAACGCCCGCAAGGCGGCACGGGCATTCCTGCCCGTGGACCCCGCCCGGCCGCGCAAGGTGGCACGGGCATTCCCGCCCGTGGGCTCCGCCCGGCCGCGCAAGGTGGCACGGGCATTCCTGCCCGTGGGCTCCGCCCGGCCGCGCCCGGCATCATTACCGTGCTGAAACTCCCTGTTGCGAGACCGGGGCTTGCTCACGCCTTGCCCCCCGCATCTTTCCGCACACGCGGCGAGCGCCTGAACCCGCACCGCGCCCACAGTTTCAGCACCATCACGACCGCCTCCCGCGCGATGCCGGAGCTCATCTTCGACTGCCCCGCGCGGCGGTCCTCAAACATGATCGGGACCTCGGTGATCGCGAACCCCTTCATCCACGCCGCGTGCGTCATCTCGATCTGGAACGAGTACCCGCTCGACGCGATCTTGTCAAGGTCGATGGCCTCCAGCACCTCGCGGCGGAAGCACTTGAACCCGCCCGTCGGGTCATTGACCGGCATCCCCGTGATGAGTTTCACATACTTCGCCGCGCCCGTCGAGAGCAGCAGGCGGCCCATCGGCCAGTTCATCACGCGGATGCCGCCGATGTAGCGCGACCCCAGGACCAGGTCCGCCTCCCGCGCCGCCGCCAGCAGCGACGGCAGCGCCTTCGGGTCATGCGAGAAATCGCAGTCCATCTCGCAGATCAAGTCATAGCCGTGCGCCAGCGCCCACTTGAACCCCGCGATGTAGGCGCGGCCAAGCCCCTCCTTCTTGTCACGGTGCATCACGGACACGCGCGGCTCACGCGACGCGATCTCATCCAGCAACTGCCCCGTGCCGTCGGGCGAGTTGTCGTCCGCGAACAAAATGTTCGCGGACGGCACCTCCGCAAGCACCGCCTCCGCCATCGCCGCCACATTCTCCCGCTCATCGTATGTCGGTATAACAATCAACGCCTTCATGTCTCGCAACCGTCCCGTAGAAAATAGAACGATACCACATTCCCCAGCGGGTTTCAAATGAAATTAAGGCTATCGTCATTTAAATTGATGTTGTCGCATCTATGGCGTGATATGGAGGGCGAGGCAGGGGACCCCATTGGCGCGGCGTGCGGCCAATGGGGCAGGAAACCGCAATGTGCCTGACGGCTCGCGAGGACGCTCGCCCTCCATGTGCCGGGAGCGCAGGGCTTCCGCCCTGCAACGTGAAATCTGTATTTTACGGGACACTAGCGCAAGAGGAGGAGAGTGCCGCCTTCCTTGGTGAGCCAGATCTCGTTGCCGCGTTTCACGGCCTTGTACTTGGAAGGGAAGCCGTCGAGGGTGGGCAGGGCGGTGATGCCGCCAGCCGCTTGGGCGATGACGTAGGCCTTGGCCGTTGGCTCGGTCTCGGTGGCGGGGACGATGGTGACGCCGCTCATGTCGAGGGGGCCGTCGGAGATGAGGCAGTCGCTGGCGGCGCCGTCGATGGTGAGGCGGTAGGTGATGCCTTGCCCGAGGGTGACGCCCGAAAGGGTGAGGGCGCCGGTGTGCGCGTCCCCGGCGGGGCTGAGGACGGTGTTGAAGAGGGTGCCGTTGGAGACGGTGCCTTCGCCGGTGATCTCGCCGATGGCGTGGGCGCTGATGTTGAGGTCCAGCACGGCGCCGGGGGCGAGGTTGACGCGGGCGGTGTCGAGGAGTTCTTCCTTGTCGATGGCGTCGTTGAGCGTGCAGGAGAGGAGGTAGCCGTTGCCGGGGTCTTGGAGGATCTCGT
Source organism: Kiritimatiellota bacterium (assembly GCA_009778475.1). Classification (GTDB taxonomy): domain Bacteria; phylum Verrucomicrobiota; class Kiritimatiellia; order RFP12; family UBA1067; genus WRJS01. Next base: position 20,262 of record WRJS01000032.1, read on the forward strand.
AGTTCGAGAACACGCCTTCGTCGCGGCCTTGGTAGTCAACGAGGAAGGAGACGTCCTTGGTGGGCCAGCCCCACCTGTCCCTGCCGGTGGTGTCGGGGTCGGGGACGATGTTGCCGCCCGCGCCGCCGCCGCCCTGGCCGAGGCGGAGCTCGAACTTGTGCGGGCCGGGGGTGAGGGTGATGGTCCCGAAGGTGGGGGTGTCCCAGCTGTTGTCGGCGAGGACCTCCGCCTTGTCGTCCCAGTCGAGGGTGTAGGGGGTACGGTCGATCCAGAGGCGGACGTTGTCGTCGAAGTTCTCGGCGAACGTCCATGTGACGCTGGCGTCGGTGCGGTTCCAGATGTAGCCCCAGTAGATGTAGGTGGTGTTGGTGGACCAGAACTTGTCGTTGATGTACTCGTTCTCGCCGCAGAAGCCGTTGGCGGCGGTGGTGGTGAGTTCGATGGCGAAGACGTCGTTGGTGGGGTCGCCGGTCCAGTTGGCGGCGCCGGGGGCGCAGCCTTCCCAGAGGCCCGCGATGGGGTTGTTCTGGAGGAGGAGGGTGCCTTCGAGGACGTTGACGACGGGGCAGCCGGGGTCTTCGGGCTCTTCCTCTTCTTCGGAGGGCGTCCAGTCGAGGTCGGTGGTGAGGAGGGCGCCGGTGCCGTCGTCCTCGAGGAGGATGAAGACGTTGGGGTCTTCCGAGCCGGTGTTGTCGGGGTCGTAGGTGAGGCCGCCGAGGCCGCTGTGGGGACCGACGCTGCCGGTGCCGTCGCCGAAGCGCACCTCGAAGGTGTGGGCGCCGGGTTCGATGAGGGTGGCGGCGAAGGTGGGGTCCTGCTTGTTGGTGCGGGCCTCGGCGATGAGGGTGCCGTCGATCCAGAGGGCGATGTCGTCGTCGAAGAGGAGGCGCCAGTTCCATGTGACGGCCTGCTCGCCGCGGTTCCAGAGGATGCCCTTGTAGATCCACGTGTGGTTGTTGCCTGCCCACATCCCGTTGGCGAAGGTGCCGTTGCCTTCGATGTGGCCATTGGCGGCGCGGGTGGTGAGTTGGCGGCTGATGTAGATGCCGTCGTCGGTGTCGTTCCAGTTCTGGTAGATGACGTATTCGCTGAGGCCGGGGCCGGAGACGGGCTCGAAGGGCGAGGGGTAGCCATCGGGAAGGTCGATGCTGAAGAGCGAGCCGTCGCCGGGGTCTTCGAGTATCTGGAAGTCGGTGAGGTCGAGGAGGTTGCCGTCAAGGACGGTTGGCTCGGCGCCGGAGTAGTCCACCAGCAGGCCGGACATGGGACCGTTGGCGGGCAGCACGGCGCGGTCTTTGGGGCCGGGGCCGACATCGCCCGTGCCGTCGCCGAAGCGGGCCTCGAAGAGGTGCGGGCCGGGGGTGAGGGTGTGGATCGCCCATGCGTCCGAACCGTTGCCCGCCCGTATCAGTTGCTTGCCGTCGATGACGAGGTTCATGTTGTCGTCCATACGGCCGAAGAAGGTCCAGGTGACGTCCTCGTCGCTGTTGTTCCAGAGGTAGCCGGTGTAGCACCAGGTGTGGTAGTTGCCGTTCCAGAGCCCTCCGGCGTAGATGGTGTTGGAGTCCTGCACGCCGCCGTTGGCGGCGCGGGTGGTGCGCTGGATGCCGTCCTTGGGGGGAGTGGTGACCTGATCCCACCCCTCGCGGATCATGCCTTCCCACAGGCCGGGGGTGAGGGGGCGCGGGGGGCGGCTCGCGGGGCCGAGGGTGACGGGGGCGGTGAGGGTGAACACGCCGGGGCCGGTCTTGGTGAGGGCGCCCGCGGCGATGCCGCCGTTGACGATGCTGCCGGAGGTGACGGTGACGTTGCCGTTGGAGAGGGTGCCGCCGCTGAGGTCGAGGATGCCGCCGGTGACGGTGACCTCGGTGTAGGGGGAGAGCACTTGGGGGTCGCGCAGGCGGAGGATGCCTTCGCGGACTTCGGTGACGCCCATGTAGGTGTTGTCGGCGTTGAGGGTGAGGCGCCCTTCGCCGAGCTTGAGCAGGCCGCCGGAGGCGACGGGGCCGATGGCGACGGGACCGAGCGTGGCGGCGGTGAAGTACCCGCCGTTGATGAGCGTGACCGTGGGCGGGGTGGTGTAGCCCTGCCCGGGGGAGGTGACCTCGATGTGGGTGAGGACGCCGCTCGCGATGTCCACGTGCGCGAAGGCGGTCGCGCCCCTGCCGCCGCCGCCCTCGATGCGCACGAAGGGCGAGCCGAGGTAGCCCGCGCCGCCGTCGGCGACGGGTATGGCGGTGATGCCGAAGCCTTCGGGCGCGCGCAGGGGGGTACCGACGGCCTTGCTCTTGCCCATGTCGGGGATGTCGATGACGGCGCCGCGCTCGTAGAGGGTGACCTCGGGATAGACACCGTTGTGCGGGGTGGTGCCGAAGAGCGGGGGGTCGGCGTTGACGGCGTGGAAGGTGCCGCCGTTCCAGTTGACGTAGGCTTGGCTTTCGCGGTCGGCGCGGTAGATGCGGTTGGCGAACACGTCGCCGCCGTTGAGGTTGAGGAAGGCCTTCATGTCGCCGCCGCGGGCGCCGAGGTCGATGGGGCCGGTGACGGTGACTTCCGCGCTGCCCGCGACGGTGAGTTCGGCGTAGCCGCCGTTGCCGTTGTTGTTGCCGCCGTTCTCGCCGAGGGGGAAGGTGCCCGCGTGGAAGAACGTGCCGCCCGACGTATAGACCACGCCCTGCCCTGCGCGGCTGATGCCGAAGGGGCCGCCGTACTCGCTGGTGAAGGCGAACGCGCCGCCCGTCTGGCGGAGGAAGCCGTAGCCGTTGACGTTGTTGCCGAGCTGGAAGTAGCCCTTGTTGGTGAACGCGCCGCCGTCGAGCTGGTAGTAGCCGTAGCCGTTCAGGCCGATGGCGCCGTCGTTGCTGTGGCCGCCGGTGTTGAGCATGGTGCCGCCGGTCTGATAGACTGCGCCGACGGAGCCGTTGAGGTTGCCGACGATGAGGCGGCCGCTGATCATCGCGTCGTCCGCGATGCGCAGCACGCCGCGCCCGGACTCGCCGATGGAGACGACGGGCTGTCCGCCCTGCTGGTAGCCCCTGTCGAAGGTGGTGAGCGCGGCGTCGCCGCTGAGGTTGAGTTGCGCGAGGGGGTCGGCGAGCAAGGAGCTGATGCCGACGGTGATGTTCTCCTCGTTCAGGTAGCGGGGCATCACGGGGATGTCGAGCGTGCCGCCATAGACGGTGATGGGGCCGTGGGCGTCGGCGCGGCCGGAGAGGGTGAGGGTGTTGGGGCCGAACTTGCGGATGCCGATCTGCGGGAAGGGATCGGATATCTCCACGTCCTCGTAGGCGGTGTCCAGGCCGATGGAGGCGGTGGGGGAGGTGAATACGGGCGGGACGTTGTTGAGCAGGGCGTCGATCTGGCCGAGGTCGAAGCCGGGCTGCGTGACGAGGGTTTGACCGTAGCCGACGCGCAGGGCAAGGGTGCCGCGGCCGCTGACCGTGACGTCCGTGTCCCAGCCGGGGAGGGAGCCGGGGTCGAGGGCGTAGAGGACGCCGTTCTGGATGTCCGCGCCGCCCGTCCACGTGTTGTTCGTGCCGAGCAGGTAGGTCACGCCACGGTCGCCGCCGCCCGCCTTGACGAGCGGGCCGTTGCCGGAGATGACGCCGGTGTAGGTGTCGCTGGTGGTGCCTTCGGTGCTGAAGGTCGCGCGGCCTTTGAGGGTGACGGGGCCCGCCCATGTGTTGATGGTGCCCATGCCGTACCCGGCGCGGGTGTTGACGCGCCCGCCGTCGAACACGGTCAGCCACCAGTTGATGGGGTTGTTCACGTTGTAGTAGTCGAAGAACGCGCCGTCGCGGACCTCCACGTTGTTGTTCAGGCCGCCGGAGAGGGTGGTGCCGACCTCGAGGGTGAAGCCGCCTTCGGTGATGTCGATGAAGGCGGAGTCCTGGTCGTTCGTGACGATCACGGCGGTGAAGCCGAACATGTCGCTGCCCTTCTTGGTGATGCCGTGGCCGTTGAGGTTGAGGTACGCCTGCCCGCCGGAGTTGCGCACGTCGAGGCGCTTGGGCGTATAGACCGTGAGGTCGTCGAGGAGCGTCAGGAAGCGGATGGCGTTGAACTGGCTGTTGGGGCCGGTGTTGCGGAGCGCGCCCAGCCCGTCGGGGCCCGCGCCTCGGGCATGGATCTCCTGCCCGTTGAGTTGGAGGTCCTGGTCGGCCCCGTTGCCGATGAAGTTGATCGCGCCGGCGCCCTCGACGATGACGGGGGAGGCCGGGGTCTTCGCGCCGAAGGTGTCGTTGTGGATGATGTCGATGATGCCTTCCTGTATGGTGGTGATGCCGCTGTAGGTGTTCGCGACGTTCGGCATGAAAAGCGTGCCGAAGCCGTTCTTGATGAGACCGCCGCCGCCGCTGATGCCGCCCTCGGGCCACTCCAAGCCCTGAGAGTTGCCCACGAACACCGTGAGGTCGCCCTCGCCGATCGCCGTGCCGCCCGTGTGCGTGACCGGGCCCGCCAGCACCACGCCGCCCGGGCCGGTCTTGTCGAGTCGCACGGGGTCTGCGCCGCTGTCGCCGATGGCCGCGTTGACCGTAAGGCGCGAGCCGCCGGGCGCGTTCGCGTTCGAGAGGTACAGGCGGTTGCCCACCGCGAGGTCGGGGAGGAGGAAACCGTCGCCGTAGATGTCGCCGAGCACGAGAGCGCCGCCGCCGGGCAGGATGCGCACGATCGGCGTGGCGAGCGTGCGATTGCCAAACACGACGGTCGCGGACGCGGGGTACTCGTGCTGCAACGCCATAAGCCCCGTGGGGTCGTCCACGAGCCAGACGCCGCCGGACGTGCCAGCCGAGTTGATGCGCGCGATGGTGTTCACGTTGTTGGTGATGGGCGACGGGCCCCGCGCGGAGAGATCCTGATAGTCGAAGTTGGCGGCGTGGACGCCGAGGACGGAATCATACGCCGCGAAGGCGAACCCGTTGTTGACCGTCGCCCACGGGCCGATGAGGCCGTCGGGCTGGTCGTCGATGAAAATCTTGAGGGTGCCGCCGAGGTCACTGCCCATGAAGTTGATCGAGCCGGAGACGTTCGCGAGCGAGCCGATGTGGAGCGTCGCCGACGACGTGCCGGGGATGAAGCCGAGGGTGGACGAGCCGCTGGCCACCTGCACCGCGCCGATGGTGTCCGAGGTGTTGAAGCGCAGGATGCCGCCGGCCATCTGCACCAGCGACGCCGCGCCGAGCGAGCCGCCCGGCATGACGTCCAGCGGGCCGCCCGGCTCGACCACCGTGCGCCCCGTGTGGGTGCAGGCGGAGGAGACGACGAGTTTGCCCGCGCCGCGCCTGTAGAGCCAGAGCGGTGCCGTGCCGCCGTTGGAGAAGGTGCCCGCGATGTCAACCGCCGCCGCCGCGTCAACGATATCGATGATGAGCGCGTGCTCATTGTTCGCGCCCGAGCGGAGCGGCCCCGTGAACGTGAGCGTCCCCGTCCCCGCATGCTCGACGGTGGCGTCCGCCCCGGCGTTTGCCTCCTGCGAGATGATGATGTCCGTCGTCGTCGTCCCGCCCGTGTAGCGCAGGAAACTCGGCGCGGTCCTGAACTTGTAGATGTCCGCCATGCCCAGCGGCTGCGGCACGCCCGTGTTGATGAGCGTCGCGACCGAGATGCCCCCGCCCGCCGTGATGAGCGAGCAGCCCTCGAAATCATTGCCCGTGTTGCCGAGGACGATCACCCCGCCCGTGCCGTTATGCTCGAAACCGAATTCACCCGTGATTTTCACGTCGATGGTCAGGGTCTTGCCGGGGTAGGCCTGATTGTCCGCCCAGTTCTCTCCGCCGCCCGTGCTGAACGTCAGCGTCCCGAGGCCATCGATGAGCGCATCCTCCTCCGCACGGATGGTCAGCGCGCCCGAGTTGCTGAAATGCAGGTTCGCACCCGAATCCACGGTCAGCGTCGTGCCGAGCGGGTTACGGAAATAGACCGTCCTGATCTCCGCGCTCGCGCCCACCCGCACAACCGACGGCGCGGAATCCGCTGGGAAAATCGCATTGTCACCATTCCCCGTCGGCGCAATATCATTCTCCCAGTTCTGCGGGTTACTCCACAAATCATCCTGCCCCGCACCCGTCCACGTGCAATCCACGGCGGACACCGCCGAGGCCATCATCCCGATCAGAAAAGAAACAAACAACATCGTTCTCATACGCACTCCTTCAAAGATAAACCAAACCCCAATTTTGAGATTAAAGCATAGCGAAAAAGACGAGCGCCGTCAAGCCCCAAAGCGAAGTTTTTTTCTGGGAAAAAGGTGGCTCGGGCTGTATGCGCCCCTTCAGGGGAATTCCTGCCCGCCGCCCCCGTTGACGCATTTAATGTAGAGACGGATGATTATCCGTCTCCGCAGGGCAATGACACGTGGAGACGGATAATCATCCGTCTCTACTTTATTGGGGTGTAAACCTTTTTCGCGTGTTTCGCGCGTTTCGCGGTTAACACGGTCTTGAATCTTGCGGTTTCAGGACAGTTTTAATGAACCACCCCCTTCTTGGGTCGGTTCATTTTGATTGCGGAATTTTCTGAGAAACATCTTGACGAGGGGATGGATTTTGAAGTATAGTATGTTCCATAAAAACGGAACAGTGTTTGCCGTCAGGCCTAACCGGACACTGTACGAGAGAGGTTGTATGCAAAGTTTGATCAATCATTTGAACCAGTTGCAGGAGTTGCTGCTCATCCGCGATGAACATCGCACAGCCGGCGATGGCCGTCACATGGATCGTCTGAACGATTCGATTGACCAACTCACAGACCGGCTCCCGCAGGATCTCAAGTCCCTTTACCAACGCCTGTACAAGAAGGACCACATCGTGATGGCGCCCATGCACAACGGCTGTTGCGCCATCTGCGGGATGCGCTTGCCCATCAGCCAGGTGCAGGCGGTACGGCTGTGCAAGCAGATTCAGAACTGCCCGAGTTGCGCGCGTGTCTTGTACGAGGAGAGCGACGCGCCCGTCCGCCTCGGCGGTTCATCTAGCCGCACGGAGCCGCGCAAGTCCGGCGTCTCGCGGTTCTCCGCCGAGAGCCTGATGATCACGGACCTTGAGGCCACCACTGCGGCAGGCGCGATCGAGGCGCTGGCCAAGGTCATGGAGGAGAAGGGCTTCGTGTCGGGCGCGGACAAGCTTATCCAGTCGGCGATGGAGCGCGAGGCCGTCCTCAGCACGGCGATGGAGAACGGGCTGGCCTTCCCGCACGTGCGCGGCGTGGAGGGCGGCGGCCTGACCCTCGCGCTGGGCATCTCCAAGCGCGGCATCCAGTGGGACGATTCGGGTGCGACGGTCACCAGCCACATCATCTTCTTCATCACCATCCCCACGGCGGTGAGCGCGTTTTACCTCCGCCTCATGTCCGGCCTGACCGAGACCTTCCTGAAAGAGCAGAACCGAGAGGCCCTGCTGGCGGCTGAGACACCGGAGCAGCTCTGGAAGGCGCTCACGAAGGCCACGCGCTACGCCATCAAGTGACGCGGGAGAGGATATGCCGGCATCCCCCCAAAAGCCTGCCGTCCTGCATGTCCTTGAAGCCTTGGAGGGCGGCACGCTCCGCCATGTGCGCGAGCTGCTGCCCGAACTCGCCGCAAGGGGCTACCGCGTCGCGCTCGCCGCCTCGCCCCGCCGCAACCCGGCGCTTGCACGCGACATCGCCCGCGCATTCGCGGCGTGCGGCATCGCGTTCCATGAGTTGCCCATGCGCCGCGCCATCTCGCCGCTCTCAGACCTCCTCAACGCCGTGCGCCTCTCGCGCCTCATCCAGACGCTCCGCCCGGACATTATCCATACGCACAGCTCCAAGGCCGGTTTCCTCGGCCGCCTCGCGGCCGCGGCGCGGGGGGTTCCCGTCGTCCACACGCCCCATGCCTTCCCGTTCCTGATGGAAGGCGCGCGCGCCACGAAAAGCCTCTACCGCTTCCTCGAGCGCCTTGTCCAGCCGAAGACCGCCGCGCTGGTCGCGCTCTCGCACGAGGAGGTCCTTGCGGCGCGCGCCCTCGGCTTCCCTGACGAACGAATCCACCGCATCCCCAACGGCACGAGCTACCCGCCCCTCCCCGAGCCACCGACCGCGCCGCGGCAGGGCATCGGGTTCTTCGGAAGGCTGAGCCGGCAGAAAGGCGCGGATATCCTGCTCAACGCGGTTGCCGGTTCGGGCATCGAGGCCTGCCTCCACGGGCGGGGCGAGGAAGAGGCCGCACTGCGCCGCCAATGCCAACGCCTCGGCATCTCCCCCCGCGTCCGCTTCATGGGCGAGTGTGCGCAGGACGAGGTCGTGGCGCGTATGCGCGGATATGCGGCCGTGGCCGTGCCTTCGCGCTGGGAGGGATGCCCGTATGTGGTGCTGGATGCCTTCGCGGCAGGGGTCCCCGTCATCGCGGCCCATGTCGGCGGCATCCCCGACCTCATCCAAGACGGCGTCAACGGCGTGCTGTTCCCAGTGGGCAATGCCGCCGCGCTGACCCGCGCCATCACGGCGCTCCTGCGCAACCCGCCGCACGGCCTTGCCGCCGCCGCCCACGCGACCCTCGCCGCCCACACCCTCGCCGCCATGGCCGACAAACTCGAAGTGGCCTATGAAGGCGTATTGCGCCCCGGCAGCCAATAGCCCGTGTAACGCCCGCCACGCGGGCAACACCGCTTGCTTTCATGTGGTGCTTGCGAGCAGGTATAGTCATCTAACCTTGCGTTGTCATGCAATGCCCCAAAAGATCGGGAACCTCGTCGTTGTGTTATGGAGTGCGGCGGACGCAAGATCGCACGGGCGATGGTCGATTGACTTGACGTTGCGGTATGCTTACTCGGCGGCCGACATCCTTGCGGAAGCATAATACCGCTCGTTGAAATCGGCGAGGAAGTCATAGAGGTTGTTGACGTAATCGTCTTCGCCGTGACCGTTTTCAAGCAGCTTTTCGTAGAGCAAGTCCACGCCGCCGAGGACGTAGGAGTCGAAAAGCAGTTCATCCGCCTCCGCCTCTGGCGTTAAATATGCGGGGCAAATATTTCCCGAGGAGGTCTAATGATGACACTTGTTCTTTTCGCTTCTATTCTTCAAACCCTGAGTCCTTGACCCGCATCGTCCGGCAGTTTTCAGAAATTGTACGCACAGTCTGCTGCGTGAACCCGTCAGCGGATTCAGCCTCAACTTCGATGGAGACCTTCACCTGTGCGCCATCGACGGAAGTCAGGTGTTGGATTATCTCTTCTACATACTTTTGCACGTCACGGTTAATCCGCGTGGTGTCCAAGTCGGCGGACATAAAAAACCGTCTGTTTTTGGGCGTTGTGCCCGTCGATACAGACGCTTCGTGATCAGTTAAAGACATAGCGTTTTTTTCTGCCGGTGGAGTATATGCGGATGTTCTGCCTTCGTCGCTCGCTCCTGCGGGTACAGACGAACCGCTCCCCATTCTTGCTTCCGCTTCCGCTCGGCGTCTTTGCTCTTCTTCGTTAAGCTGCTTAATCGCAACATCGACTTTTACTAAATACCCCGACCGTTCGACCAGTCCAATAAACTGATTAAACTTCAAATCGATGTAGCGCGAGCCGTCAAAGCCGGATGCAATGGCGAAATATTCCGTAGCGTTCACGCCCGTTTGGATTGCATCATGCAGCACGTTTTCGCTTGCTAATCGCGGGAGGTAGCAATATGTGCAGAGATACTCCCAGAGTTTCTTTATGGCAATATTATCGCCTTCGCGCCACAAAACATTGTCCAGTTCCATCCGAAGCAAAGCCGGAGCCCACTGCGTTATGATTGCCTCGTTTTGAAGCATCTTCTTTGCGGCTTTTGTGATTATGCTATCGTTGCCGCCACTAATACGGATAGCATCCCAGACAATGGTTTTCATGTCAGCGTTCTTGTCAATATACGGGACGAGAAGCCAGCAGTACGCTTCCTTGACCCTCGCGTCAACTGTTTCGTTGGCGCGGCGAAGGTTATTATCGGTTTCCCGGTTTTGCGCGGCATCGAGGTTCAAATCCTCGCTGTCATCCTTGATAGATTTCCAAGCGTTATAAAGCCGTACCGCTTGCTGTAGCGAAAACACCAAGTCTTGGTCGGGAGCAATAAAAGCAAGCATATTCCGATATATACGGGGTGTGTTTCCGCGATTATTCAACGTGTCGGCAACCGCAGCCATTGCCTTGTTGTTTGGGTTGGTCGCCTTGTATTCGTCGGAAGGACGCAGGATGACCAAACGAGCGGTTTGCTCGTCAGGCACGTCGAGGGATGAAGCGGGGCAAATATGAATACCCGCAAACGGCTGCTCTTTCCGAAGTCCGCGAAGGCGCGTTTCAATTTCATACTCCACATCAGAAGCCGATACTTGTGTGGCACGGTCTTCCACCGTTTTGCGGAGCGTCGGGCGGGTATCATACCAGAAACGGTCGCTGGAAGGATTGGTGTAAAGGTAGGCGAGCGAAGATGTCAGCGTGTTCAAAGCGTCGTTAAAGTTGGCGATGTTCTCGCCGGGTTGAATCACGCCGAGGCGAATGCGTGATGCTTCAATACCGCGCACATTCTGGTCGCGCACCGTAGGCGCGGAACCGAGCATTACCGTTCGCGCCACACGGCGAGCCGCTAGCTTACCGCCGTAACGCGGATTTGACTGGTCTTTTTGGAACGGGATAGAATTCCTGCCGTCAACCTCACGGTCAACGAGCGCATTCCACCCTTCGGAAAGATGCCGCGTCAATTCATCTCGCACGTTCGGCACGTCAAGCGGTATCGAGCCGGGCATAATCATAAGCCCCGCATCATTGCCCATCCAAAGTTCATGGATGACCGCCGCCATCAGGCGCAGCACACCGCGCGTCCTTTGGAAACGCTCCAATGTCGCCCAGTCCTCATACAGGCGGTCGAACACTTCTGGATGGATCGGATAACACGAAACCATGCGTTCCATATATTCAACCTCGCGGGATTCCAACGGGAAGTCGCTCTGGTTTTCGTTATACATTTGGCTGAACTTAGAACAGACCGCATCACGACCATCGGGATTCTTGCAGTCGAGGAACAAACGGCGGCGTACCACCTCAAAGCCCTCGTTTGCCGCGACGGGCTTCCATATCGACTCCATGCGCCCGAAAGTATGCTCTATCGTCTCAAGCGCGATTTTCCCTGCGTCGCCGCCGATTTCAATGTCTGATTCGGGGATTGACGCGACAACAAGGCTGTTCTTGCTCGCTCTTGCCGCTTCGGTCACTTCTTGTATAAAAGAGATGAAGTTATCAAACGTCCCTGCCGGAAGACCGTTTACGCCATAAATCTTCTTGGCGTATGCGACCAGTTCATCCATCAGGATGAGGCATGGCGCGGCGGCGTCAAATAGGTTTTTCAACGCCTCCGAACCGGGCGACACGCCCTTCTTGTCCGATTCTTTTACATACTCATATAAATTCGGGTTTTCTGCCGACTCCGCAAGCTGCGCCGCCATCTCGCCCCAAAGGGTATTGATGGTAATACCGGGCATATTGTTCGGGCGCTTACTCTTTGTGGGGTCAAGGGCTGTGCCGACCAGAACGGCTACGTTGGCTTTCGGCAACGTCGTTATGTCTGCCCGCTGAAGCACAGGTTTAATGTTCGGAATCTTGTCCACCGAAACCCTGCCGCGCATCATGTGGTAGAGCGCGAGCATACTATGGGTCTTGCCGCCGCCGAATGCCGTCTTTAACTGAATAACAGGCTCGCCGTCCTTGTTGGAAATGCGGCGAAGCGACTGCACCAACAGTCCCGTCATGCCCTCGGTGACGAAAGTACGGGCAAAGAACTCCACGGGGTCGCGGTACTCCATCGCCCCTTCGCCCCTCGCCACTTGCGCGAGGTCGGCTGCAAACTCTGCTTTTTTGTATCGCCCCTGCGCCACATCGGGGTGCGGCTGCATGACTTCACGCCAATGGAGCGCGGGCGTCCCGCCCGCATTAATTTCTTTTAATGCGGACGGGACGTCCGCGGTCCATGTGGAGCCTTCGGCGGAACCGTAACGGGATGTGCGGAGCAAGCCGCGAATCTCTTCCGCACCTTCGGGGTCAATCTGCTCTGATAACCGCGACATGGTATCGAGCGCGCGCCATGTGTCGTCGGCGGAAAAATCCTCGCCACCGAGATGCGCAAGTTTTTCACTTACGCCGACCAGTTCCTTCGCCCATGTTCTATGGTCAATGGACAGCTTCTTGCGAAAAACCTTCTGCCAGTGCAAATCAAACAAAAGGAGGCAGTTATGGACCGCGGACGTCTCGTGGACCGCGGACGTCTCGTCCGCATTATTATAAACGGACGGGACGTCCGCGCTCCATGATTCCAGTTCACGGGCGATGTAGGGTCTCATTGACCTAAGCAGAACCCGAAACCCCTGTGAAATTTGCGTGTGATGATTAGCCATGACCAATACCTCCCGTTAATCGTTCATTGTCTCAAACATCGTCATCTGTTTTGCGTTTCTTCGCTGCGCTTGCAACTCGGCGGCTTTCGCCTGAACATCCGGCCAAGCAATGACGAGCGAATTGTACGCATAAGCCTCCTGCGCCCACCCTTTGCGCTCGGCGATGGTGAACAGCCGATACGCGAGAGCCTTTGCGTGCTCGGGTTCGGACGTGAATATTTCGGCGATAATCTCCGCAACGCCGACCACGCCGCCTTTTTCCAGCGCACAGGTAAGCCGCTGCGTGAGAAGCCAGATGTTATGGAGCGCGGGCGTCCCGCCCGCATTAGATGCGGGCGTCCCATCCGCATTAGATGTGGGCGTCCCGCCCGCATTAGATGTGGGCGTCCCATCCGCATTAGATGCGGGCGGGACGCCCGCGCTCCATAATAGACGCACGACACCTTTTTCCGCATACAGGATGCCCATGTTTCTCAATTTCTCCACCGATGTATTCTTTGCCCGCGCCAACACGTC